>JAAZEM010000069.1 GCA_012512265.1 Armatimonadota bacterium
CGGCGCGCTCGGTGATGAGGGGCGCCGTCATGTTCGGCAGGCAGTCGATGACGTAGACGCACGGGTCCAGCTCGGCAAGCAGCGCGGCCACTTCCGGCTCCATCTGGCCATTGCCGGAGAAGCCGAGGTTCAAGACGGGTCGGTCGAGGCGCCGGCCCAGGATCGCCGGGTGGCACATGCCAGGTCGGGATGCGCATCCGCCGTGGACGATAGAGGTGCCATAGAAGACAATCGGGCGTTCGGTGCGCGGAGGCACCGGCTGGAAGCGGGCCTTTGGATCGACGCCCACCTCCACGGAAGTTACCCCGTTATAGAGGGGGAGATAGACGCGGTAAGCCCGGTAGCCGGGCTTCAGGCCGGAGGCGAGCTTCGCCTGCACCTTGGGTCCGCTCTCGGGGCGGCCCACCCCGACCCAATGCCAGCGGCCATCATCGCCACGGGTATACAGATCGAGGCCGCTCACGCCGGTCGCCGGCATATGCGGCATCGCGAGGTTGCTCGAGCGCAACACCCAGCGCGCGGAGATCTCGGTGGCATCCGTTTCGAAGTGGAAACAGATCCCCGCCGAGTGTCGGCTGAGGTTCCACACCGGATCGCGCACCACGCCTTTCGCCTTCGCCGGAAGCCGGTCGTAATAGGCCTCCGTCTCCTCCCAGCCTTTGCCCTCCACGCCCCAATCCTGGACGTTGTACCAGGCGATGCCGTCATCAGCGTCGCGTCCCGCCATCTCCGGGTCCAGTTTGCTCAGATCGCTTGCCATGGGGTCTCCTCGTTCCTGCCCTGCAACGGCCCCGCCCTCCAGATCGCCTTGGGCACGCCTGCGCGGGCGCCGGCCGTTCTGTCTCACGCAACAATAAGATGGCTTTCCGCCTCGCGGGGTATCGACGAGCGTTCAGCCCGCGGCGTACTTCCCTGGTGAAGCAGGCTGTTCCTGCCTGCCTTCCGTTGTCCGGTGGTTGTCCGTGGGCTCGACAAGGATCCCCGGCGGGCGGCGTGGTAATGAGAGGGGGATGCCGTGTGGGAGAGGAGCTTTGCATGGAGCTATCAGGTCCGCCGTACCTGGGTGCGGCCTACTATCCGGAAGATTGGCCCCTGGATCAGATTGACGACGATATCGCCCTGATGCTTGAGGCGGGGATGAACGTCATGCGTGTGGGCGAGTTCGCCTGGAGCCGCATGGAGCCGCGCGAGGGAGAGTATGATTTTGAGTGGCTCCACCTCGTGATCGAGAAGCTGGGCCAGGCGGGGATTCCGACGATTCTGGGCACTCCCACGTGCACGCCCCCGGCCTGGCTGGCGGAGCGATACCCCGAAATTCTGGTGATGTCGGATCAGGGGCGGCGCGCTGGACACGGCGGCCGGCGACACGCCTGCCCAAACAGCCCCGTTTACCGGGAGCACTGCGCGCGTATCGTCACGCGCATGGCCGAGGAGTTCGGGCACGACCCGCGCGTCATCGGCTGGCAGATCGACAACGAGCTGTTTCCCGCCGGCCCCCGGGGCTGTTGTTGCCCGGTGTGCCATGCCAAGTTTCAGGAGGCGATGCGCGAGCGTTTCGGCACCATCGAGGCGCTCAACGAGGCTTGGGGCACCCACCTGTGGAGCCAGGCCTACCAGGATTTCCGGCAGCTCCCGATCCCACGCACCGACGTCCGGCATCATCCGTCGCTCCTCACCGCGTGGATGTGCTTCCAGTCGGATTCCTATATTGAGTTTGCCCACGCGCAGGCAGAGATTCTCCACCGCCTGGCCACACAGCCGGTTGGCACCGATATGATGCCCACGGGCGCGCTGAACTACCATCAGATGCACCGCAAGCTGGATGTGGTCCAGTTCAACCACTACAACAGCCCGGAGAACCTGGGGCAGGCGGCGTTCTGGATGGATCTTTGCCGGCCTATCAAGGAAGCGCCCTTCTGGAATACGGAGACCTCCACCTGCTGGAACGGCGGCGTCACGGCGAATGGCTATAAGCCGTCCGGCTTCTGCCGGGCCAACTCCTGGCTCCCGATTGCCCTCGGCGCAGAGGCCAACCTGTACTGGCTGTGGCGCGCGCACTGGAGCGGCCAGGAGCTGATGCACGGCTCCGTCATCTCCAGCTGTGGCCGGCCGCTGCACATCTTCGGCGAGGTGCGCGAGGTCGCCCGCGGCTTCCGCGCGGCGGCCGACTTCCTCAACGGCACCCGCGTCGCTCGCCCGAAGGTGGCCCTCCACTTCTCCGGGTTTGCCTGGTGGCTCTTCGAGCACCAGCCGATGGTGAACGGGTTCCGCTACCTCGACCAGTTGCTGGATGGCTTCTATCGACCGCTGCTCCAGGCCCAGATCGGCGTCGATGTGATCGATCCCGCGGCTTCTCTGGAGCCGTACACCGTGGTCTGCTCTCCCTTCTTGCCGGCGCTGGATGAGGCCGGTCTGCGCGAGCGCCTGTTGCCGTGGCTCGAAGCGGGCGGCACCTGGATCGCCGGTCCGCTGACCGACATCCGAACGCTGGATGCGACGAAGTATCGTCATGCGCCGTATGGCTCCCTGGAAGAGTGGGCCGGGGTCACCTGCCGGTATCAGATCCCGGGAGAGCCACAAAGCTTTGCCCTTCGCTGGCGCGACCGCTCCATCTCGGGTGGCTCGGTGTGGTATGATGGCCTGGAGCCGCACCATGCCGAAGCGGTGGCTACCTACGCCGATGGGCCGCTCAAGGGGCTGGCGGGGGTCACGTGCACGCCGGTAGGCAAGGGGCAGCTGCTGCTCCTGGGCACGCTGCCGCGCGGTGAGGAGGTTCGGGAGATGGTCTTGGGCGCGGGCGGGTATCGCGCGGCCGAAGCCACGCCGAACCTGCTGGTGGTGCCCCGAGAGGGTCCGGGGGGGCGCGGGCTCATCGTTCTCGACCTCGGAAACCAAGCGGGGATGCTGACGCTGCCGCAACCGGCCACCGACCTCTTGACGGGAAGACGCCATGAGGGGCGCATCGAAGTGGCTCCCTATGGGGTGATGGTCCTGCGCTACTGAGGGCCTCGCCGACGGACCGGTCAGTGGCGGGCGAGCGAACACCGCGCCGCACTGGCCGGCCCATAAGGGCGTCTTCTACGCGCACTGATCCTTCCTGGCGCGTTCCCTTTCGCTTTTCCCCTTGACAGGCCAGGCGCGGGCAATTATCATGAGAGTAATGGAAGGCGAGCACCGTGCGTATCTGCCCCCAGACCGCTGGTGAGGTGCGTGCCGGCAGGTGACGAGCTTTCCCGACACACGTGGAGGTAGAAGATGATGGAGAAGCAGAGTGGTCGGGGTTTTACGCTCATCGAACTGCTCGTTGTCATAGCGATTATCGCTATACTCGCGGCGATCTTATTCCCCGTTTTCGCTCGGGCGCGAGAGAACGCGCGGAAGACAAACTGCGCGTCCAACGTCAAGCAGATTCTCCTGGGCATCCATCAGTATGCTCAGGATTACGATGAGGTACTCCCCTACGCCTCGCAGTGGGGCTCGCCGTTGCAGCCCTGGCACTACTATCTGCAGCCCTACCTGAAGAACTCGGGCATCCTGAAATGCCCGTCGTACACGGCTGCGACCCAGGGGTACGGCTGGAACTACCAGAACTTCGGCTACTATTCTTCGGGAACGGGGGCGTTCTCGAACAATCCGGGGCGTGCCCTGGCGGCGGTTCCGGTGCCTGCGGAGACGATCCTCATCGCGGATAATCCGGATGCGGGCATGTATGGCGCGGGCGGTATTTTTGCCTACGGGCCGACGCAGATGAACCCATCTGGCGCAGCAGCGAATCCCGGTAACGCTCCGGCTCGGCACAGCGACGGCGGCAACTACGGGTTCGTGGATGGCCACGTGAAGTGGCTGGCCGCGCAGGCGGCTGCCTCGCAGGATCGGTTGTGGACCGTGGCGGAGGACTGAGCCCTCGGGAAGCAGCCACAACAACGAACGGGCGGGGAGCACCTTATTCGGTGCTCCCCGCCCAGTTTTTTGCCACTGGAAGTCATGGCGGCGCGGCTCCCAAGGGCATAGGTGGAGCCAATCCGCGCGCGCCGCTTCTCAGTACCATCCCTCCGCTTCGACGACTTCGCGCAGAGCAAGCAGATTCTCCGGTGGCACGCGCGGCGCCACCGAGCAGGCGCTGCTCAGAATGTAGCCGCCGCCCGCCTTCGCCGCGCGCAGGCGGTCGCGCGCGCTCTGGCGGCACTCCTCCACCGAGCCACGCAGGAGCACGTTGACGGAGTCGAGGTTGCCCTTCAGGAAGAGGCGGTCACCGACGCGCTGCTTGGCATCCGCCAGATCGGTATCTCCCAGCGGGGGCGGGTCCATCGTATCGATACCGTCGATGCCGGTGGCCTGCATCAGCTCCAGGCGGTCGCCGATAGCGCCGCAGGTGTGCGTGTAGGCCTTGACGCCCGCGGCGTGGATCGCCTCCACCACCTGGCGCTCGTAAGGGAGGACGAACTCCTCGTACATCGCCTTCGAGATGAAGCCGCCGCCCGCGAACGCCGAGGAGATCAGCACGGCATCCACCCCGCGCGAGGCCTGTAGAGTGGCCAGAGCGCTGGCGCCCGCGGCAAACCGGGCCAGAAGCGCGTGGCGCTTCTCCGGGTCGGTCAACAGCGCCATGAGGCCCTCCTCATAGCCCAGCCGCTCCATCAACTGCGTGAAGGGCGAGAAGACCTCACTGTGGACACTGAGACGATTCCCCACGCGGGCGATGACGCCGTCGATAATCGCCGTAAGGTAGGGCGGAAAGAAGTCGTCGCCGGATCCGGAGAGGGGCTCCAGGTCGTAATGGAAGGGATACTTCAGGCCGCCGAGGGTGTGCGGGTCCTCATAGAAGACCTGATCGGGATCGATCTCTTCGAGGGCGAGCCGGGGTGTCTCGACCTCGTGGGGGAGATCGTCTGGAGGGCAGAGGCAGCGCCCGCCCCGCTTCCAGTGGATCACCTCTCCCTCGGGCGTTTTCTCGATGCGTTCCACCAGATCGTCGGCGTGAGGCGGGCGCCCCGGGAGGTTGATCAGGATGCCATCGAAGCCGTAGCGCTCGGCGAGGGAGATGAAGCAATCGATGATCGTCTCGTTATGCAGCCAGTAGTCGGCCGCGGAGACGCCGCAGTGTACGAGATAATGCCCGATGGAGAGCTGGCACATCAGCGGGACGCGGTCCGGCTGTCGCCGCTCCATCGCGGCAAGGAGGCGTTCTCGGGAAGTCATATCCGCTGGGTTCCTATTCAATCCTCCTGGATGGTGAAGAGGCGCTTCTGGGCGCGCGCCTCACGCTGCGGGAGGAACTTCACGTGCCCGTCCACGAACGCGTAGTTGCCCCCGTCGGTGTGAAGGTTTGGGGTGTAGCTCACCGCGCCCGTCGCATAGACCAGGTATATGTGGTTGTCGGTGTAATAGGAGATATCGCCGAGCATGATCGTCTCGGCTGGCACCGGAACCTGCGCGAGCGCCACCCACGGCTTGCCATCGCCGTCGTAGTAGCCCACGCCATTAAGGTAACTCGCGTCGTTCGTGCCGATGTTCCAGCCATAGCCGGTCTGCTGAAGCGGGATGCCGGTCACGGGATTCACGGCGGTGCCCGTATAGCCGTTCGTGGTTTTGGATGGGCACCGGAAGACGTTCCCGTTCTTCACGTACGGGTGGATCACGGAGGTCCAGAGCCCGTAGTTCGTGGGGGTAGCGAAGTTGCGCGCTTTGGGCAGCGTTTCGTCGTAGTCCTGGGCATAGGCCAGGGCGGCGAGAGCGAGCTGCTTGCAGTTGGAGAGGCAGTTGCTCTTGCGTGCGTTCTCTCGGGCTCGCGCAAAGACTGGAAATAGGATTGCCGCGAGAATGGCAATAATCGCAATGACGACGAGCAACTCAATCAAAGTGAAGCCCTTGCGAGTCATGAAGAGTTCCTTTCTCCCACATGCGGGAGCCATCAGGCCTGCGGCAAGTGCCCTCGTCACACTGCCTGGCGTGTGGCCTCAGTATAGCAAACCCCTTGGCAGGGTGTCAATGCGATTCACGAGCTTGCGTGCGCGGCCTTTCGCTATCCGAAGATGGACACGAATAACCCGGACTTATCTTCAAGGAGGGGTTATCTGGCCCACGCCTTCCCATCGGTCCCCTTCATTCCGGGTATCGACGGCATCGCGGCTGTACCCTGCCGCGGCGTGGGCCGCGCCGTTCGGTTGGCGCGCTCCGCGAGCGGGTATGGAGAAGCATGGAGATGGGGGGATCATGCGAATCTTGGCAGCGGTAGATGGCTCCCGAGCAGCGATGCAGGCCGCGCGCTATGCGGCGGAGCTGGCGCGGGCGACCGGCGGCTCGGTGGTCCTCGCGCGCGCGGTGTCGGAAGCGGTGGCACGTTCCAGAGCCTACCCGGCTCGCCCGCCCGAGGATCCGGTGCTGCACGAGGCGCGTGACGAGCTTCGCTCCGCGGGCGTTCCAATCGAAACCCGACTGATCGTCGCCCGGCCCGGCGAGGCGATCACGAACGAACTGAAAGCGGAGGCCTACGACCTGGTCACGCTCGGCAGCCGTGGCAAGGGCGAGAGTGGGAGCACCAGTCTTTTCCTGGGCAGCACCGCCCTGGAGGTGATCCGTAAAGCGCAGGTGCCGGTCCTCATCGTTCGCGCCACGGAGAAGGGTGATCCTGCCGGCGGCGAGAAGGAGCCACGCATCTCCACGCTTCTCGTGCCGACCGATGGCTCGCTGGCCTCCATGAGCGCCGCCGACCTCGGTGCCTCGCTAGCTGGCGTCTTGGGCGCGCAGGCAACGCTCCTGCACGTGCATCCCCCCAGGCCGCCCCGGAAGGCCGGCGTGGCCGAGGCGGAGATCTTGCAGACGACCGCTGAGCCTTTCACACGCCGGGGTGTTGGTGTCCAGACCCAGGCCGTTGCCGGAGATCCGGCCTCCGCCATCTTGCGGGAGGCCCGCGAGGGCGCCTTCGATCTCATTGTGATGGGCACCTACGGTGCCGGGGAGGCGTGGCAGTACCGCATGCGCATGGGGAGTGTCGCCGAAACGGTGCTCACCGGCGCCCCCTGCCCGGTGATCCTGGTGAAGCATGAGGTCACGATGGAGCTGGATGGGGGCGTCAGGCGCCACGAGTGATCTCGGGCGGCGACGGCGCGGTTGCCCTGGTAGCATCCCCCCAACCTTCTAGATTTGCGCCGCTACGTTGCCTCATTCCCAGGCGCCTGCTATAATGGGGCCTGGAGGAAGTGATGGCTGATCAGAAAGAAGTCCGCGTGCGCGTGGCGCCCAGCCCGACGGGCGATCCCCACGTTGGCACCGCCTATATCGCTCTGTTTAACTACGTCTTTGCCCGCCATTCGGGCGGGAAATTCATCTTGCGGATTGAGGATACCGACCGCACGCGCTCGACTCGCGAGAGCGAGGAGGCGATCCTGCGCGCGCTGCGCTGGATCGGCCTGGAGTGGGACGAGGGGCCGGACGTCGGTGGGCCCTACGGCCCCTACCGGCAGTCGGAGCGCGTCGAGATCTACAAGGAATATGCCTGGGAGCTCGTGCGCAAGGGCCGTGCCTACCCCTGCTTCTGCACCGCGGAGCGCCTGGCCGAGCTGCGCGCCGCGCAGAAGCAGGCGAAGCAGGACCTGGGCTACGACTCGCTTTGCCGCTCCATCCCCCCCGCCGAGGCCGAGGCGCGCGTGAAGGCCGGCGAGTGCCACGTCATCCGGCTCGCCGTGCCCGACGAGGGCGAGACGATTGTGCCAGACCGGCTCCGCGGCGAGCTGCGCTTCCAGAACGCACTGATTGACGACCAGATCCTCCTCAAAAGCGACGGCTTTCCCACCTACCACTTGGCGAACGTGGCCGACGATCACCTCATGAAGATCACCCACGTCATCCGCGCCGAGGAGTGGATCTCCTCTACGCCGAAGCACGTGCTCCTCTACGACGCCTTCGGGTGGGAGATGCCCGAGTGGATCCACATGCCCCTCCTGCGCAACCCGGATGGGAGTAAGATCTCTAAGCGGAAGCAGCCCGTCTCCATCGACTACTATCGCGATATCGGCATCCTGCCCGAGGTGCTCCTCAACTTCCTGGCGCTGATGGGCTGGTCGATGGGCGGCGACCGCGAGCGCTTCACCCTGGACGAGATGATCGCGGAGTTCTCGTTCGACAAGGTGACGCTGGGAGGACCGGTTTTCGATCTGGAGAAGCTCTCGTGGCTGAACGGAGCGGCTATCCGCGAGCTCTCCCCGCGCGAGCTCCTGGAACGCCTGAAAGCCTGGCGGCTGAACGATGACTTCCTGCTGGAGGTGATCCCCCTCGTCCACGAGCGGGTCCGCCGGCTGGATGAGTTCATCCCGGCAACGACGTTCTACTTCGCGGGGGATCTCGACTACGCCAACGTGCCGGAGCTCGTTCCGAAGAACCGCGACGCCCGAGAGACGGCGAAGCTGCTGGAGGCGGCGCTCGAGATCGTCGACGCGAATCCCAACCTGGACAAGGAGATTCTGGAGACACGCTTCCGCGATCTGGCCGCTGCGCACGATTGGAAGCCGCGCGAGTTGTTCATGACGCTGCGAGTGGCCGTGACCGGGCGCACGGTGTCGCCGCCCCTTCTCGAGAGCATGCAGGTGATTGGCCGCGAGATCACCCGCCGCCGGCTGCGCCAGGCGGCCGCCTTCCTCAAGGGCGCGTAGGAGATGCGCGCGAACCACCGATGAGCGGCGAGTGGACCGGCCCTGTCGGTCAGGAAGGGGTATGCCACCCACGCCACCGGCGAAGGGCCGGCCCGCCTCCACACGCCTTCGGTGGCTTGCATCCTTGCGGTCTGCTGAAACTTTCGGCGTTCTGCCGAGTCCAAGAAGCGGCAACGACCGTGAGGGGTGAACGCCCATGAACTGCCGTTACGCGAGGAAAAGGCTTTCGGAATATATCGACGGGGAGCTATCGGCGGTTGAGCACGCGCGAATAAGAGCGCACCTGGGGGAGTGCACCGAGTGTCGTGCTGAGGAGGCGGCGCTGCGGCGCACTGCGTCACTGGCCCAGATGTGGGGCGTCTACCAGCCGGGCCCCGAACTCCGGTGGCGTCTGGATTCGGAGTACCTTGCGGCGCGTGCCCGAAGCCTCGAGCGATTGCCGTGGAGCGCGCGCCTCCAGACGTTTGCCCCGCCAGCGGCGGTTGCCATGGCGCTGCTGCTCGCGGTAGGCTTGGGCCATCCCTTCCATTCCAGACGCTCGGCAAGCGAGAGTAGTGCTCCGGCTCGCCGCGTGGCCCTCGCGCCGCCCCGTCCCGCACCGGTCGTCGAGGCGCCAGCCATTGAGGCGCCCAAGCCGGCGCTACCCGCCGAGGCGCAAGCTCTCCCGGATGAGAAGCGAGTGCGAGAGACGCGGGCCGTGCCGGCCAAAGAGCCTGTACAGGCACGCCCGGAGCGGCCGGCGCCAGCGCGACGCGCCAGCCGGCCGGCACAGATCCGGAGCAGGAGTGCCTCCCAGCCGTCGCGCATTGTGGCGCGCGTACAGCGCCGGCCCTCCACGGCTAGCACGGCGCAGGCCCCGGCACAGGCAGCCGGTAAGGCTCCTGCGAAGCCGGAGGCCGGACGGGTGGTCACCGCTCGCCTGGAGCGGGTGAAGCTGCCCGAACCCCTGATGAGGGCGGAGGACCTGTATGCCAGCGGGCGTTACCTGGAGGCCGCAGGGGTTTTGAACGCCGCCATCGAGCGTTCTTCCTCTCAGGTGCCGGAACGGGTCCGCTCGGTTTACGTGGAGCGGAACGCCCTGGCTGATGCCACAATCGCGGAGTGCTCGATGGCGCTGCTGCACGACCCGGGAAATGCCAACGCGCGCAAGTTCCTGGACGAGGCATACGAATCAAAAGTGGAGCTCCTTCGCTCGCTCGCCGGCTGATAAGCAGCGCGGGAGAACGGCGCGGGGCGATCAAGACCTGGCGGCGTGATGCCGCGGTGTGGCGTGCATGAGGGCTTTTTCTACCTGGAAGATCGTGTGGTGGTGCGTAGGCGTTGGCCTGTGGGCGCTATTTCCCTCGCAGGGGATGGCCCAGCCGGTGCTCGAGCATCAAGAGGTGACGGAGCACCACGCGCCCTGGGATCCCGGCAAGCGGGTGGTGATCCGCCATTCCTATGGGGCGGTACGTCTGCGCGCCGTGGAAGAGGGCACCACTGTCAGCGTGCGCGCGCATCACCAGCTGGCTGGCATGACCCGCCAGGCGATACAGGCCTACCTGCACGCGTTCCGGATCAACGTGCAGGCGTTTGATGACCGCGTCGAGGTGGTCACGATCCGCCCGCCCGGGGAGCATAAGCTCCTCAACCAGACGACGGTGGATCTCGATGTCGTCGTGCCGGCGGAAGTCCTGGTGGATCTCTCCACGCGCTTCGGCGATCTGGATGTGCAGGGCGTGGGCGAGCTGAAGGCGACCGCTCCCTTCGGGGCGATCTCGGTGCGCAACGTCGCCGGGAACGTCACGCTGGAGGGGAAGCACGGCAAGGTTCAGATCCACGACGTGCGCGGCGACGTGCGCGTGACGCACTCCCTCGGCGACGTGGAGGTGACGCGCGTCGAGGGGAGCCTGGTGGCGCGCAACCAATTCGCCCAGATTCGGGCGCATGGGATTCGCGGGCGAGCGGTGGTGGAGAACCGCAGCGGTCCGATTACCCTGGTGAACCTGAGTGGCGGCGCCGAGGTGACCTGCCAGCACGCCCAGGTGGCGGTGAGCCGCGTGACTGGCGACCTGCAGGTGACCAACCGCGATGAGAGCGTCGCGGTGGCCGATGTGCAAGGCACGGTGGTCGTGGTCAACGCGAATGGTCCGGTGAAGGCGCGCGACATCAACGGCGATCTGAAAGTGGACAGCCGGTTTGGCACCGTGGAGGTGTCGCAGGTGCGCGGGAAGCTGACGGTGGAGCACAGCAACGGCGAGTTGAGCGTGCGAAACGTCAAAGGGCCCGCTGTGCTCACGAATAGCCACGGGCTGGTCCAGGTGGATGGCGTGGAAGGCGACTGCCGGATCCGCAATGAGTTCGGGGCGGTGACGGTGCGCATGGTGCTAGGCCGGCTGGATGTGCTGAACGCCTGGGGACTGGTGCAGGCGGATCTCCCGCCGGGTGGAGTGCGGCCGGCGGGGAGTGCGAAGCCTGCGGCTCTGGCCGCGCCCAAGAACGGGGAGACCGAGGCCACGCCGGAGGATGCCCCGGCGTGGTACCTGGAGACCAACCACAACAACGTCATCCTCGGAGTGCCGTCGGGCACGGGGTGTACGCTGAGCGTGGAAGCGAACTCGGGGTTGATCGACGCGCAGTTCCCGCTCATGAAGCAGCGCGTGGGGAGCAAGGAAGCGGCGCATGGGGATGTGCAAGGCGGCGGGATGAAGGTGGATGTCAAGGTGGATTTGGGGATGGCGCAGATCCAGAAGCGACCGGCCGGATCGACCGGCAGGCAAAGGAAATAGGGCTCCCACCGGCGAAGGATCCCTCAAACGGGTCCTGAACGGACCGATGAACGGCGCGGACAGGCTCTAGTGGAGGCGCCTCATGGAGTTGAACCTGGCCTTGGACAAAGCAACGCTCGCGGCAGGGGCCGCGGCGAGGTCGGCCGGGCAAGCGACGCCCGCGATTGTTGATGAGGATCGCGGGCTCAGCTTCGGGGAGATCACCGAGAAATACTACCGCCGCATTTATAACTTGATTTGCTACCAGGTGGGTGATCTGGACGAAGCGGCCGATCTGACCCAGGAGACGTTCGTCAAGGCGTTTCGTGCCTACCACGCTTTCAAGGGCGAGTCGCGGGTCTCGACCTGGCTCTGGCGCATCGCGCTCAACATGTGCAAGAGCAGCTACCGAAAGCGTGCCCGCCGTGAGCGGCTCATCCCCCTCTCCATCGATGCCGACGTGGTCACGGACGAAGGCGAGATGAGCCGTGAGGTGCCCGATTGGTCCGTTTGTCCAGAGAACGTGGTAGAGACGCGCGAGCTGCGCGCGGAGGTGCGCCGGGCGATCCAATCGCTGGCCGAGCCGTATCGCGTGGCGATCATCCTGTGCGATATTGAGGGGTGCTCGTATCAGGAGATTGCCGACATCACCCAGATCAGTGTCCAGGCAGTGAAGTCGCGGATCCATCGCGGGCGGCGCATGCTCCGCAAGAAGCTCGAGCGCTACGTGCAGGGATAGGCGGCCAGACGCGATGGAAAGAGTCGGCTTCACCGGCGCGCGCCTTTCCCATGAGAGTGCGCGCCCTGCTAGGAGAAGAGGAAACAGCCGGCCCTTGCCGGCTGTGCGCATCTGTGGGCTCTGGCCCGAAGTATTCACCAGAATACTTAGAAGACTCTTGCCTGGTAGCACGTCGTTGTCGCCACAAGCGCCGGGGGCAGGGCCCACGAACCCGCGCCACGCCTGGCGGAGAGACTTCTTTTCACTATTCTGGTGAACAATGCGGGCTAGCCGTGCCTGGTGCCGGGCGAGGCGGCGGGGCTTTCAGGAGACGCTGGAAAGGATGCCGGAGAGTGGTCCGGATCACCTTGGAGAAACTCTACCCTGATATGAAGGAGGCGACCGTCGGCCGCTGGCTGAAGAGCGAGGGCGAGCCGGTGGCCGAGGGCGAGCCGCTTGTTGAGCTGATCACCGATAAGATTACCTTCGAACTGGAGTCGACCGGCTCCGGGATCCTCCGGCAGATCTACTTCCGCGAGAAGAGCGTGGTCCCTGTGGGATGCACGCTCGCCGCGCTGGGCGATTCGACGGAGGCGCTTCCGGATATCGAGGCGGAGAACCGCGAGCGGATCGCCGCCTGGGAGGCAGAGATGGCCGCGTCGCGGGAAGCTGCCGCGCCCGCGGGCCCGCGCCTGGTGGCTGGCGGCCCGCGCCTGAAGCGCGCGGAAGGGGTGCGCGCCACCCCCTCGGCCCGGCGGCTGGCGCGCGAGCACGGCATTGATCTGGCGGACGTTCCTCCCCCCGCGGAAGGTCCGATCACCGAAAAAGACGTTCAGGCCTACCTGGAGAAGAAGTGAGCGTGGAACGCGGTAGCACTTCGGAAACAAGACGCGCGGCTGAGAGGGTGGCTCCGGCCCGAGGCGGCGAGCGCCGGCGCGTTGTCGTCACGGGGTTGGGTGCCGTGAGCTCCTTGGGGCCGACGGTCGAGGCACTGTGGGAGGGCCTTTGCGCCGGGCGCTCCGGGATCTCGCCGATCGAGCGTTTCGATGCGTCCGGCCTGCGCAACGCCACGGGCGGCGAGGTGAAGGAGTTGGCGGCGCTGCGGCTGCCGCCGGGAGTGGACCCAGCCGACCTAGCCACGCGCTTCGCGCTCGCCGCGGCGCGCGAGGCTGTGGAAGACGCTGGGCTTACCGATCGTGCCGGAGCAGAGCGCCGGGGGATCGCGTTCGCGACCAACTTCGGCGGCGCGTCGCTCTGGGAACGCTTCTCCACTTCCCTTATGACGGCGCCCGAAGAGGCAGACCCCGCCGATCTGGCGGGCTACGCCTTCCTGAGCGCGGCTGCGCTCGCCGCAGAGTGTTTCGGGTTTGCTGGCCCGCGCGCCACGCTCTCGCTCTCCTGCTCCTCGGGTGGCGCGGCGATCGCGTGGGGGCTCGATACGATCCGGCTCGGCCGGGCGGACGTAGTCCTCGCGGGCGGGTATGATATGCTCAGCCTCTCCGCGCTTGCCGGGCTCAGCGTCTTGCGGACGATCACCGCGGAGAAGCTGCGCCCCTTCGACAAGAAGCGGAGCGGCACGATCTTCGGCGAGGGCGCCGGGATGCTCGTCCTGGAGGAGCGCGAACACGCCCTTGCCCGGGGCGCCCGGATCTACGGTGAAGTGTGCGGCGCCGCCACGAACAACAACGCCTACCACGTCACCGCGCCCGACAAGCGCGGGGAGGGCCTCACCCAGGTCGTGCGTGCCGCGCTCGCGGACGCGGCGGTCGCTCCCGAGGCCATCGATTACGTCAACGCCCATGCCACGGGCACGAAGTATCATGACGTGGTAGAGACGCTGGCGATCAAGGAGAACTTGGGCGAGCGCGCCTATCAGGTGCCCGTCAGCTCGATCAAGGCAGCCACGGCGCACGCGATGGCCGCCGCAGGCAGCCTGGAAGCGATTGCCTGTCTGCTGGCAATCCGCGATGGCGTTGTGCCCCCAACGCTCAACTACGAGGAGCCGGACCCCGAGTGCGACCTGGATTGCGTGCCCAACGAGGCGCGCGAGGCGCGCGTGACGTGCGCGCTTTCCATCTCGGCGGGGATTGGCGGGAACAACGCGGCCCTGATACTGCGGAGGGATGAGCCGTGAACGTGGTCGTGACGGGGATAGGCGCGGTATCGGCGATTGGGAGCGGCGAGGCGTTTTTTGAGGCGCTCCGGCAGGGCGCGTCCGGCATCACCGAGGTGACGATTCTCGACCCGGGCGAGAGTGCGTCCACCCTTGCGGCGGAGATCGCAGAGTTCGCGGTAGAGGAGTACCTGGAGAGCGCCAAGACCTACCTCGACCGGACCTCGGCGTTTACCCTGGCCGCGGGCGCGCTGGCGCTGCGCGACTCCGGGTACTCGGTGGCGGCCGGCGAGGGGCTCCGCGCCGGTGTTACGATGGGCACGGCCTACGGCTGCCTCGGCACGATGGGCGCTTTCTGGGAGGGCGTCCTGGAGAAAGGCCCGCGGCTCTCCAGCTCGCTGCTCTTCACGCACTCCTACATCAACACGCCTGTCAGCCTGGCGTCGATCGAGTTCAACCTGGCCGGCCCGCATGGGTGCTTCTGCGAGGGCGCCGCTTCCGCCGGGCACGCCCTGGCGGATGCCGCGACACAGCTCGCGCTCGGGCGCGCGGACGTGATGCTTACAGGCGGCGGCGAGTCGCTCTCGACCTATCTCTATCGCGGCTACGCAGGGATGGGCTGGCTCTCTCCA
Organism: Armatimonadota bacterium; assembly: GCA_012512265.1. GTDB lineage: Bacteria > Armatimonadota > JAAZEB01 > JAAZEB01 > JAAZEB01 > DUUU01. Next base: position 14,859 of record JAAZEM010000069.1, read on the forward strand.
GGCGAGAGTGGCGAAGAGGGCGCGCGGCCCTTCGCGGCCTCGCGCAACGGCTGCATCCTGGGCGAAGGCGCCGGGTTCCTGCTTCTGGAGCGCGAGGAGGCGGCGCGGCAGAGGGGAGCTCGCCCGCGGGCACGGTTGCTGGGAGTCGGTCTCGGCGGCGGACTCACCGGGGGCGGCGCTGCCGCGGCGATGAGCGCGGCCCTCGCGGAGGCAGGCGTGGCGCCCGCAGAAGTGGATGCGCTTTTCGCCTCGGCGGCGGGGATGCGAGAGGCCGATGCCGCGGAAGCAGCCGGCCTCGAAGAGGTGTTCGGCGGCCGGTGCGTGCCTGTCGTCGCCTTGAAGGCGGCTCTCGGCGAGACGCTGGGCGCCTCGGGGGCGCTCGCGGCGCTCGCGGCGGTCCATGCCCTGGAGACCGGCCTCCTGCCCGGCGCGCCCAACGTTGGCGAGTCCGAGTTCTCGCTTGACCTGGTGCGCGAGCCACGAACCGCCACCTGCCACTACATCCTGGTGAACGCCTTCGACCCCCGTGGGGGCTGCGTCTCCCTCCTCTTTGGCCGCGCCTAGCCGAACCGCGTCGCGAGAATCGCCCGGCCGTCTCCGCCGCGCCTCCGGCTGGCGGTAGAGAGAGCCCTGGGTATGCGCCCGGGTTCCCCGGGCGCGTCCAGCGTGGGGTCGCTCCCCTTCCTTGGGACCGGCGCGGGGCCGGGGACTAGGGCGCCCGGGGCGAGGCGCGCGATCCGGCGAACCGCATCCGATCGCGCTTCCGACGACCGGCCTTCGCCCTGGCGATCCTGTCCATTCTTACTCAGCCGGCGTGCCGTCCGAGCAGTGGCCAGGCTGCTTCGGCTCGCCTAGCCCGCATTATTCATCAGAATAATGAAAAGAAGTCTCTCTACCAGGCGTGGCGCGGGTTCGTGGGCACTGCCCTCGAAAACACTCTGCCACCGGGCACTTGTGGCAGCAACGGCGCGCCACCAGGTAAAAGTCTTTTCTTGAAGTATTCTGGTGAATACTTCGGGCTAGAGGGCCACGGCGGTGTCTCGGTCGCAGGGACGTTACAGGGTTACTTCCTCACACCGCAGGGCCAGTTTGGCCCGCGCACCTTCACCCTCGTCGAGCGCCCGGGGAAGGCCCGGGAGTCCGTGCATCCGGTGCCTTCCGCGTACTACCTCTCTATCGTTGCCAAGTCGACAACCGCTCCCATCGCCAGAGCCGAGGTACTCACGCTCCGGAATCGCCACCCGCTTCTCTCCGTGCGGATGGATGCCCCCGCCGCGGAGGTGCGCTTGCCCCGGGGGGAAGCCGCGTGGCTGGGAGTGCGCCCAGAAGAGGGCCTGGCTTTCCGGGTGGTCCTGCATCTCGTCGACGGCCAGAGAGTGGATGCTCGCATCCAGCCCGACGGCATCCGCTTGCTGCGCGTGCCTCCCTTGCGCGTGAACTGGCTGGACTTCGTGCGCATCGAGGAGGCGCGGCGCATGCTGCGCGCGGTCGGCGACGACGTCTTGCCCGGTTTCCGGGCCGATGACGTGCCGTTCGCGCTCCTGGGCGAAGAAGGGCAATGCGTGCTGGTCGACCATCCCCGCCCTCCGCGCGGGTTCCGGCGCTATCGGGGCCCCTGCCCTGTGGCAGGGCGCGTCTATGTCGGCCAGATGCGACGAGAGAATCCCACCCCTCACTCATCGGAGATCGAGGGGATCTACACTGCCCTGCTCCCCTACGACCCTTCGTGGTTTGCCTTGCCGGTGGCGCCCGGCGTAAAGCGGAATGAGCGTGAAGCCACCAGGTGCTTTGAGGCCATCCTCCACGAGGCCTGCCACGTGGTCTGGATGCGGCAGGTGAAGGATGACTCATCACCCGAGAAGCTGGAAATCTCCCCCCGTGCGGCTGCTATCGAGGAAGCCGAGCTCGATGTCACCTGTGAGGCAATCGAGCATTTGGATGGCGACCGCGAAAAGCTGCTGGCGCTCGTGCGCGATTACGTGGCGCTCCGCGAATGCCGCCGCGGCATCGAGCTACCCTTGCCAACCACCGAACTCCGCGAAGCCATCGAGGGGCTGGCTTACTTCGCGGCCTGGCGCGCTGCCGAGGTGGCACGCGGGAGGTACGATCCCATCCTGTTGCGCCAGGCGGATCCCTTCCTGAAGGAGCTGGAAGTCGAAGATCCCATCATCCGCCTGGAGCCGGAGGTGCGCGGCATCGGCCTGCCCGAGCTGCATCTCTCCAACTACCTCTTCTATCAGGGTGCCTGCCAGGCACGACTGCTCCATGCCCTCGATCCCCAGGCGCTGGCGGCGGCGTGGCGGAATGGCGCTCTCCTGTGGCGAGCGCTCAGCCGCGTCTCGGGCTATGAGATGCTGCCTGCCGGCGAGCGGGAACGGCTGAAACAGGAAGCGATGGCGCGCTGGGACTGCGCCGATCAGGAGGCGACGCTGCGTGAGATCCAGCGGCAGGGCGAAGCAGAGCAATGGCGGGCCGCGCTGTCGGCCCGGCAAGGCGAGGGTGTGGTCCTGCGTGTCCGGGTACAGTTTCTGTCAGGCAGCTCTGGTGGTTCAAGGACCATCTCATCGTGGCGCTTCACACCGGTCTACGCCTTTTCTTCGGATGGCTTCGCGATAGCGTGCAACCAGCCTTGCCTCGTGCGCTCGCTCCTAGCTGGGGAGGAAGCCTGGATGGAGCTTCAAACGGTGTTGCCCAGAGAGGGCTTCCTGACTCTCCGCAGAGACGACCGGTTCACCCGGCTTCAGGCGGGAGAGGTGGTGATTCAAGCAGATCAGGTGCGCGTCATGGGGCCGCCCTCTTCGCCTGTGATCCAGATAGACTGCCTTCGCGAGAGCAATAGGACGCGCGTGATCCATGAGAGGGAGAGCGCGAAGGGGTCAACAAGGTCTGCCGTGATGCCGTTCCCCCCGGAGTCATGCGCCGCCTCCGGGAAAGCGCCGCTCGCGTGGCCGGAGGTGACCGCCACTATCAGCGGGCTCTTCCTGAACGTGGCCACTGGGCAGCAGCAGATCCGGGCGTTGGACCTCCTGGTCGAAAGGCGGATGATGAGAGGGCCGGCAGCTACCGGGTCGCGAGGGCGCGCGAGACGGCGGCTTCCAGCGCCTGGATCTCGGGATCCGGCTCGCGCGCCGCGGTTCCCTCGGGGGTAAGGCCCGCGATCCCCTGCAACGACTCCCGGTATCGGACCAGAATCTCGCGCGCCTTCTCATACTCCGCGCGCGCGGCCACGGCATCGCCGGAGTGGCGCAGGTGCTCGGCCATCCAGTAGTGGCCGAAGGCGTAGTTCACATCGACGTGCTCGCCGAGGGGGCGAATCCGGCCATATGGGCTCTGCTCGATCTCCAGGAGGCGCCGCGCGGCGCGCAGCGTCTCTTCCGGGCGCGTCCGCTCGAAGAGCGATCCGAGCTGCCGCCAGGCGGGCGGGCTGTTTGGGTCCCACTCCAGGGCGCGCCGGAAGGCGGCCACCGCGCGCTCCGTCTCCCCCGCGCGCATCGCCAGAAGGCCCAGGTGGTAGGCGTTGAGCGCCATCGTCGGCGCAAGCTGCACCGCGCGATCCAGGTGGTGTAGCCCCGCGGCGATCTGCTCCCGGTCGCCTGAAACGATCCCGAGGACTCCCAGCAGCCGGCCCAGCTCGCGGTGCGTCTCGGGCGAGTAGGGGGCGACCCGGAGCGCGCCGGTGAACGCTTCCACCGCGGCGAGCGGCGCGCTGCTCTTCAGGAGCATCGCCTGCTGGTGGCGCCAGCTTGCGAGAGTCAGCGCGCCCGCGGGCAGGAGCAGCACCACAAGGAGCCCCAGAGCCACCCGCTCGACCTGGGTTCGCACGCGCGCCGGGCGCGCCGCGCCCGCGGCGGCCATGCCGGCGCCCATCACCGCCCACAGGACCCATCCGGTCGCCGCAATCGACCAGCCGAAATCGACTGCCGCGTAAGCCGTCGACGCGGCCACGCCACCGAGCGCCGCAGCGAGGAGCGCGGCACGAAGCGCCTCTCTGGCGCCCTCCTCTTCCGCGATGCCCTCCGGCTTGCGGGCTCGTATCCCCCGGAGTGCCATGATAAACCATAGAACGAGCAGGAGCAACAGCCCGGCAATACCCAGGATGCCCGTCTCCGCGGCGGTCTGGGCGAAGTGGTTGTGTGCCGTCTGGGCCCAGCTCGTCTCCGAGTAGCGCGTCATGATCGCCGGGAAGGTGCCGGCGCCGCTGCCAGCGAGCGGGTGCGCGAGAAAGCACCGCCATGCCGCGGCCCACGTCGTGAGCCGGAACTGCATCGAGAACGCCTCGGAGCCCGTGAACGCGGCGATGGCCCGATAGCGGAGCGTCGGCACCGCGAGAACCGTGAGCGCGCCAGCCAGAACGAACCCGGCGGCAATCAGCCCGGCCTGAACGGGCGTCACCGAGCGCCGGATGGCGAGGAAGGCGAGCAGGAAGACGAGGAAGCCCAGGCCAACGGCGAGGAAGCCGAGGCGCGAGCCGGTGAATGCACTGGCCGCCAGCGCCATGCCGAGCGCCACCACCGGGATCGGCCAGGTGGCGCGCAGCGAGTCCTGTCGCGACCGCAGCGCCAGCGCCGCGCCGGCCATCAGCGGCATCGTCAGCGCCAGGTGGGCAATCAACGTGCTCGGGTGCGAGAACCCGCCGAAGACGCGCCAGGCGGCCTGGCCATCGCGCAGCGCCGCGAGATACTCCTGGACGCCGCGCCCGCCTGCCCATGCTGCGCCCGCGATCAACGCGGCCCACAGCGCGATGAGCGGAGCATCGAGGCGCGTCACCTGCCAGCCCTCAGCGGGGGCTGCCGCCGGCTTTTCCCGGCGTTGCTGGCGCCCGCGCCGCTTCTGCTCGCGCCCCACCTGCGCTGTGCTCGCGCCCTCCGGGGCGGATTCCGCGGCGTGGAGCGCCTCGTGGACCATCTCCAGGGCGAGGGCGAAGGCAATCGCACACGTGAGGACGCGCAACGCTTCCAGGACGCTGGCGTGGCGGTTGACGGAAGGAAACACGGAGAAGAACGTCGCCGCGAGAAGGAGGAGGATCGGCCCATCGACGGGCGTGGCGAGGCGCTCCGGCTCGCCGGCCAGGCGCCGCGCCAGCAGGCGCAACGCGCCCGCGGCGAGCAGCGTGCACGCTAGCAGCCCCGCCGCAGGAGTCCAGGCGCCCCAGTGCGGGTCGAGCGTTCCGGCCACCACCGGCGCGCCTGCGAGCGCGGCAAGGAAGAGGAGCCGGGATGCCCGCGTGAGGAGCGCGGGCAGGGCGGACGGCCTGCTCATCGCCCGAGCCTCCCACGGGCGCGGTCGAGCAGGTTCTTGGCGAGCAGCAGGCCCGCGCGCGCGACGATGCCGGCCGGCGCCAGCAGGCGCATCGGCCAGGACGACCGCGGGGCATAGTGCTTCCGCCAAAAGCGGTACATGCTCCGGTGGAACTGCACGAGCATGCGGATTTGTGCCTGGTCGCTGCTGTGCGCGCGCGCGTGCGTGATGCACGCCCCGGGGAAGAAGGTGACGCGCCAGCCGGCCTCACCGGCCCGATAGCAGTAATCGACATCCTCGCTATACATGAAGAACTGCTCGTCGAGGAGGCCGATCTGGTCGATCACCTCGCGGCGGATCATCATCGCCGCGCCCGAGAGCCAGTCGACATCGCGCTCCGAGCGGTGGTCCCAATCGCTCAGCAGGTAGTCGCGCGTGTAGCGGTTGTTTGGGAAGAGCCGGCCCAGAAAGGTGTTGCGGAAGGCGCCCGCCAGGGGCGTCGGGAAGCGGCGTGCCGAGTACTGCACGCTGCCGTCGGGATTGAGGACGAGCGGGCCGCAGATCCCCACGTCGGGGTGGGCATCCATGAACTGCGTGAGCTCGCGCAGGGCGCCCGGATGCACCTGCGTATCCGGGTTCAGGAGGAAGACGTAGCGGCTGTGCGAGGCTTTGAGCACCTGATTGTTGGCAGCGGCAAAGCCCCGGTTCTCGCGATTGCGCACCACCACCGCCTGCGGGAACTGCTCCGCAACCATGTCGGCGCTGCCATCCGCGGAGGCGTTATCGACCACCACGGGGAGAAACGTGGGCGGTGGGGTGTTCCCCTCGTAGATTGAGCGCAGGCAGAGCGCCAGGTCATCGCGCGTATTCCAGTTGATGATCGCGATGACCACATCCACGCGTGTATCGGGCGGTTCTGGCGTTCGGTGTGCGCTCAAGGACTGGCCCTCTCCTTCTTTCTTTCCACCGCTTCGCGGGCAGGCGGCGCCGCGGGCGACTTGCCGAGCGCCGCGCGCGCGTCAAAGACGAGGATGCGCGCTGCCGTGCCGGCGTGAATCGCCGCGAGCGCGAGCAGATATCCCAGGACGCCCGCGCGGCCCCGATAGTGCTTGCGATAGAAGTGCGTCAGGCCCCGCTCTGTCTCGCGGAACATCGCCCGACGCACCTGCGACGTGCTCGCCCCGCCATGATGCACGATCTCTGCGCGCGGCGTGAAGTAGATCGACCAGCCGGCGGCCCAGGCCCGGTAGCACCAATCGGCATCGTTGCCGAAGATCGGGAACTCCTCGTCCATCGGCCCCACGGCTTCCAGGGCTTCGCGCCGGATCAGAAGGCAGGAGGCCATCGGTTGATCGACCCTGCGCTCGTCATCGTGGTTCCAATAGCGCATCCGGTAGGCGCCCAGGCAGCGGCAACGCGGGAAGAGCCGGGCCAAACCGGAGAGCTCCGCGAGAAGCGCCCACGGGGCAGGGAAGCCGCGCACCGAGCGCTGCACCGTGCCATCCGGATCGACCAGGCGGGGGGCGACCGCAGCCGCGTCGGGATGAGCCGCCAGCGTCTCCATCAGCACGCGAAGCGCTCCAGGGGGCACCTCGGTATCCGGGTTCAACAGGAGGATGCTCTCGCCTCGGGCGGCTGCGAAACCCTGGTTGGTCGCCGCCGCGTAACCGAGGTTGCTCTCGTTCGCGATCAGGGTGACCCGGGGGAACTCCTGACGGGTCATCTCCGCGCTGCCGTCCGCCGAGGCGTTGTCGATCACGAGGATCTCGTGCTCAATCCCTGCCAGATCGCCCGCCGCTTCCAGCGAGCGGAGGCAGGCGCGCAGCAGCGAGCGCGTATTCCAGTTCACAATCACGATGGAGAGGTTCACAGTCCCCCTAGAACGAAGGAGAGCAGACTGCGCAGATCCTTGACGACCAGATCCGGGTTCTCGGAGGCAAAGTAGTCATCCGGACGGCCCGGGGTCAGCACGCCGATGGTGCGCATGCCAGCGGCACGGCCCGCTTGGATATCCATCAGGTGGTCGCCCACCATCACGGCGACCTCCGGGGTGGCGCCCAGGCATTCCAGGGCGGCCAGCAGGTGGGCCGGATCCGGTTTGTAGCGGACCACGTCGTCGCGCGTCAGGATGACCGGGCAGGCGAGACCCGTCCGCGCGAGGACGGCTTCGGTGGCGCGCCGGCAGTTTCGGGTGACGATGGCCACGCCCACGCCCTTCGCGCTCAGCGTCTCCAGTACCTCCGCGGCGAACGGCGCCGCCCCCGCCCCTTCGAGACCGAGCATCTCCGCCTCGACCATCGCGTCTTCGGCGCGCGCGATAAGCTCCTGCGAGGCGGCTTCCCCATCGCGCGCGCGCACGAACTCGGCCGCCCGCGTTGCCATGGTGAGGATATCCAGGCCCTTCACCACTTCGGCGGGAACGCCGGCCGCGGCGATCACCTCTTGAACCGCGGCACGCATGGCGACGAAATCGATATGGGTGAGCACCAGGGTGCCATCCAGATCGAACAGAACCGCGCTGACGCGGCCGCTGGGGCGAGCTGTTGCTTCCGTGTTCACAGCCCTATTATAAGGAACGGGGGAGGGAACGTCAACTTAGCCGCTCAGATTCCGAGCATGGCGGCGGCTTCACGCCAGGTGCGCTCCAGGGTGCTTTGGGGATACCAGCCTGCGCTAGAATGACGCGACTCGATAAAGAGCAAGAAGGAAAGGCGCTTCACCGGGTCGATGGCGGTCCGTGCCACGATGCGGTCCCAATCCACCTGGTCGTGCCAGCGATCCAGGATCATCTCCGCGTCCCACCAATCCGCTCGGTTCTCATGCTGCGCCAGGATCTTCTGGCCGATCAGCTCCTCGGGAGCGGCGACGAGAAACGTCTCCGTGCCGATGGCAATCGGCCGGGCGTGATCCAGCCACTCCTGAGTGATTGGGACGATCCCACGGTGCGTGGTGCTGCCGAAGATCAGATCGACCATGATGCCATCGCACTGCGCCTGATAGAGCCAGCGTGGATCGGATCGACGGATGAAGAAGCGTGCGGTTTCCAGCGCCGTGATCGCACGTTCGGCATCCGCGGGCAGGATCAAGAAATCGATATCCTTTGTCGGCCGGCGGTGCGCATAGCAGGCCACGCCGTATCCGCCTGCGACCATATAGGGAATCCCGGCGTGCTCGATGGCGTTTCGTGCACAGACGTAAACCTCCATCTCCTTCGCTGCTACCTCGAACGCCGGCATGGCGCAGCTCCTCTCGGCGAGGGCCGTTGCAGTGCCCCTCAGGCCCTGGTAGAGGGAGTCTGCCCCATGCCGAACGAGGCCAAACGTGATCACAAGGCAATTGGCGCATGCTGTCGAATGGAGTGGATGAGGGAGAAGATGGCGGTTATTGAGCAGGTGATTTGTGTTGAGGCGCCAGTCGAAAAGGTCTTCGACTACATTGGCCGGCCGGAGAACAACAAGGAGTGGATCCCGGATGTTGTGGAGAGCGAAAAGCTGACGGAGGGTCCGAACCGGCCTGGCTCTCGCTTCCGTTTCGTGACGCGCGCGCCGTTTGGCCTGCGCGTTTCGGCGGAGGCGGAGATCACGGCGATGGATCCCCCCCGGATGCTGGAGTTCCAAAGCACCTCCGGCGTGGAGCACCGGGGACGCTGGGAGCTGGAGAGCGAGGGTCAGATAACTCGCGTGCGTTTCCGACTCGAGTATCGGCTCAGCGGCCTGGGTTCCGTGGTCATGCGGGCCGCGGGGCTGAATCAGTTCCTCTCACAGCATGTGCAGGGGAGCATCGATGGCCTGCGGCGCGCCCTGGAGAATGGCAAAGTCCGGCCGTAACCCGGGTCAGTAGGGAGAGGGCGCTTCGCAGATGCAGTTGCGCCCGCTCGCCTTCGCGTCGTACAGCGCGCGGTCTGCGCGTTCCACCCACCGGGTGGTGGTGTCGCCCGATTGCACCTCGGCGATCCCGATGGACGCGGTGATGGCGATGGTGTGCGCTTCATAGGCGACGCGCAGGCCGCGGATCGAATCGAGAATGCGCTCTGCCGAGACGACGCCCCGTTTGAGCGACGTGTTCCAGAGGATGACGGCGAACTCTTCGCCGCCAAAGCGAGCGACGAAGTCGTTCTTGACGCGGCACGTCCGAGTCAGGCAATCGGCGACGCTCCGCAGCACCTCATCCCCGGCCACGTGGCCATAAGTGTCGTTCACCTGCTTGAAGTGATCCAGGTCGATCATCAGCAGGCAGGCGGATTGGCCGAAGACGCGATGCATGGTGAGCGCCTGCGCCAAGCGGTCGTCGAACGCCCGGCGGTTGTAGAGGCCCGTGAGAGGATCGAGGGCGCTTTCCTGGCGAGCCACTTCCAGCTGCTCGCCCAGCTCTCTCAGGCGAGAGTGAAGGCCCTGCATCTGTTCACGCTGCTGTAGCCTGCGCTCGAGAGCGATCCGCCCGATGGCGGAGACCGCGGAGATCACGGCGCGCCGGATGCTCTCTGCTGAATCGCTTTCGGCCGCTCTCTTCAGTTGCTCCAACTCCGCCTGCACGAGTTGGTCGGCCTCCTCATCCTGAGCGACGGTGGCATCGAGCACCTGGATGAGAGTCCATAGCGACTGCCGCAGATCCACGGAGGAGCGGTTGATGTAGCGGCACTCCTCGCGGCGATGGGCGACGAAGAACTGACATACTCCGCGCCAATCGCGCTGGTGGATGGGCAGCCCCTGCTTTGCGGCCTCCTCCCCTGGCTTTGGCCCCCCCGAGAGGAGGTGCCGAGCCCACTGCTCGCAGCGGATATGCAGCTGGCGGGCCGTCATCTCATCGGTGTCGAAGCCATTGCGCCCATACTCCAAGAGGAGAACGCCAAGCGTATCCAGTGCGGCGTTGAGGCCCTCGGAGAGGGCTTCAGAAGGCGCGTCCGATGACACCGCTGGCGATGCCTCTTCTGCTGGCGCCGAGCTCTCTCTCTTGCGGTTCCACCACCCCATCATGTCGGGCCTTTCCAAAGATAACTATACCAGATTCCGGCCCGTAGGGCAACCGGATGCCTGCCTGCCACGGGCTTCACTGGTTACTCCTGCGTCGTGACCGGCATCCGGTGGAGCACGACCTCGGGGTTCTTCTCGGTCATATAGCGCACGGACCAGTCATCCGGGGCCAGGAGCACGGGCCGCGCCTCGCAATCTTCGACGCGCATGCAGCCCGGCACGAGGCGCATCCCCTGGATCGCCGCGGCGTCGCCTTCCAGCCAGAGCGCGTGCTGGTGCGGCAGCGGGTGCAGCGTGACGTTCACGGAGTACTCGTTCTCCAGGCGGTTGACCAGCACCTCAAACTGCAGCGGGCCCACCGCGGCGAGGATCGGCTGGCGCATCACGTCGCCGACCGGATAGAAGATCTGCACCAGGCCCTCCTCGTGGAGCTGATCCAGGCCCTTCTGAAACGCTTTGCGCTGGCCAACCTCTGGCAGCGACAGGGTGGCAAAGTGCTCCGGCGGGAAGCGAGGGATCTCGCGGAACTCCACGCGCTCGCCAGTGCATAGTGTGTCGCCAATGGAGAAGATGCCGGGGTTGATCAGGCCCACGACGTCGCCGGGGTAGGCCTCATCGAGCGACTCGCGCTCTTGGGCGAACAGCTTCAGCGTGCGCGTGAGCCGGATCTTCTTGCCGGTGCGCACGTGCGTCACCACCATATCGCGCTCGAAACGCCCCGAGCAGATGCGCACAAAGGCGAGACGGTCGCGATGGCGGCGGTCCATGTTCGCCTGGAGCTTGAAGACAAACCCGGAGAAGTGCGGGTGATCCGGCGGCACCACGCGGTCGTTCGAGACCCGGGGGGCCGGTCCGACGGCCATCTCCAGGAACGCATCGAGGAAGAGCTGCACGCCGAAATTGGTGAGCGCGCTCGCGAAGAAGACGGGGGTCAGCTCGCCGCGCTGCACGCGCTCGCGGTCGAAGCGGTCGCCCGCGGCCTCAATCAGCTCCACCTCGTCGCGCAACTGTTGAAGCGGCTGGGGGCCTAGCAGGCTCTCCAGCGTCGGATCCTGGAGATCGGCCACCTGCACTGGGGCAGGATGGCTGCCGTGGTGAGTGCGCTCGAAAAGGTGCACCTTGCGCTCGCGCAGATCGTAGACGCCCACAAAGACGCCGTTCGCGCGGATCGGCCAGTTGAGTGGCACGGTGGCGATACCGAGCACGTCTTCGATCTCGCCCAGCAAATCGAGCGGCTCCTTGCCCGGGCGGTCCATCTTGTTGATCACGGTGAAGACCGGCACGCGCCGGCGCTGGCACACCTCGAACAGCTTGCGCGTCTGCGACTCGACGCCGTTGGCGCTGTCGATCACCATCACCGCGTTATCCACGGCGGTGAGCACGCGATAGGTATCCTCGCTGAAATCCTGGTGGCCGGGCGTATCGAGCAGGTTGATGTGATAATCGCCGTAATCGAACTGAAGCACCGTCGAGGAGATGGAGATGCCGCGCTCCTGCTCCATCTCCATCCAGTCGGACGCGGTATGCCGCTGACCCTTTCGCGCTTTGACGGACCCAGCCAGGCGCACCGCGCCGGCGTAGAGCAACACCTTCTCCGTCAGCGTGGTCTTCCCCGCGTCCGGGTGCGATATGATGGCGAAGGTCCTCCGCCGCTGGATCTCCTTCAACAGTTGATTCATTATGCTCTGTCCGTTTTGCACCAACCCGCCTGGCCCAGCGGCTGGCTGCTGGCCGTTGCGCATTCTACCCCACGATTCCGCCGCCAATCGCACGCCTGGCCCGGCTGCCGCCCGGCTACGTGGAATCGCACGACCGCAGAGGGCACACTCGGGAGGGTGCGAATGGAACGGCGCGCCCGGGCACAACCGAAACGCCGGGGCGGCCCTCAATGCCGAAGCCCGCGAGCGGGCGCGATAGGAGCTGAGAGGCCGGGGTACCCTGCCACGCTGGCGCGCCGCGATGCACGGTGGCCGTGGGGGGCGCTCCAGGTCGCCGCGTGAAGCGGCGGTTTCGTCCAACATCACTGCATGGAGAAGATTCTAGCAGAATCGCCTGGTGATGTAAAGGCCGCGAGCGCCCGATCTGGTACTTCTCGGGGCATGGCATGCACCCGGGCGACCCGACGGTGCTCGGCGCCGAGGCGGGATTTGTGTTGTGCGGGCCGGCGCCGGGCAGCGTGAAGGTGATCACGAGGTCACAGCCCGCGAACGCGGATCTAAGCGGGGCACGGGCATCCATCCACAACGCCTGCCTCACGGCTCTGGCCCGAGCCTGATTGACGTGATACACGCCAAGGGACCGTGCGCCATCGGGTTTGAGAAACCGGTGTCGAACAGTCCGGCAACCGAGTGGGCGAAGCGGATGTGGGACAGAGCCACGCGGGAAGGCGTGGAGCTTGGCTAAGCGGCCAATATGGCGAAGGAGGAGTTGACGATGGATCCGAAAGGCAATCCCAAGCGGTACGGTGGCATCGAAAGCCTCGTGGTGAAGGGTAGCTGCAGGCTGTGGGAGTGACGAACGTGCCTGCTCATGTGCAGATCCAGCCCGCGGAAGGAGAGCCACGAATGGAAGCTCTTTGTCTTGCGCTCGCGCTGTGCTGGGGTGCGGCGGCCGGTATGCCGCCGGAGGGGATCATGGAGCAGGAGGCGGCTCGCGTGGCGCGCGCTTTCCTTGGGGATCCAACGATAGCGCTGCCGAAGCCGCGTATGGTGGGGCCCGGGGATGACCTGTCGTTCTCCTATGAGCTGCCGGATGGCCGTACGGTGGCGGTGAACCGGAGCACTGGGCGGGTCGAGTGGTACTATGACCGTAGCGCGGAGCTCGACCAGCGACCGGCCGTCCTGGTCTCGGAGGCGGATACGGAGCGAGAGATCCGGCGCTTCGCGCAAGAGCACTATCCCGATGTGCTAGAGCGGCACCTGGTGGTTAGAGCCAACTCCAGCGGTAAGAATGTGTGGGTCATATATATCGAGCGCATTCCCGAGAACGGGGCGCTGAACCGTATGGGCAGCCTGCTCATCGAGGCAAACCGCACAACGGGTCGGGTAGCCAGTGTCTTGTACAAGTACCGGCCCTTACCCCCGGAAGCGAGGCGCAAGCCGAACGTCTCACGCGAGGCTGCTATTGACACGGCCATAGGAGCGACACAGTTCCTGCGTGTGTATGGCCGCCCCGAGGTAGAACTGGCGTGGACCAGGCCCATATTTGCAGACGGTCCGGCACTGGTGTGGGCGGTGTCGTTCAAGGGCTACCTCGGTCGCAACCGCGCGAACAGCGTCACGGTGTGGGTGGATGCGCTCAAGGGGGGCGTCGTTGGCGAGCCTGCCTATGGCGTGGCTTACTTCGTGGCGGAGGAGAACCAGTGTGTACTCCATCAGGACTGGGGGATGCTCCCAGCGATTCCCATTGTGGTGCTGACGCTGCGCCCGCGCGTTGACGAGGGCAAGCTATGGATGCCTGTGCGCTTTGCCGAGTTGTTCGACCTGAAGGTGGCGTTGGAGGGCGATACGGTATCGCTTTCTGGGAAAGACGGCGAGTGCGTTATCTTGGCCCGCCTGCCGGTGCGCCGCTGGGAGGAAGAGGAGTATCTGCCGGCGGAGGAGATGCTGAAGGCGGTTGAAAAGCAGGTGTGGGAGGTCAAGGCGGACGTGGCGCATGCATCGTTGCTAGTTGGCGTGCACAGCGCGAAGCCGCTGGAGCGCGCGCTGGCCCTGAAGCTGGGAAGGCGGCCGTAGGAGCGCGTCTTCGTGCCCGGCAGCGCCAGCGCCGACAAGATCCGGGGGCAGGCAACCGCATGAGATCCCCCTGCGATACCGGAAGGATCCGCTGGGCCGGACGCCTGGCGAGCAGGCGCGAAGGAATGGGGAAGCCGGCGGGCGAACCCCGGAGGGAGAACGCAAGCGTGCCGGACGCAACGCGGTTCAACGCGCGGGTCTGGGCGCATGATAGCGGTCCTGGAGGGTGATCTGAGATGAAGAAGGTGCGTATCGGCGTGCTGGGCGTGGGCCGGGGCGCGGGGTTGGCGAGGTCGGCGCGGCTGGCTCCAAGCGTGGAGCTCGCGGCGCTGTGCGACATGAGTGAAGAGCGCCTGGCAAAGGCCTCCGCCACGATGGGCGTGCAGACGACCTACACCTCCTACGAGGCAATGCTCGATTCGGACGTGGATGCGGTGCTGGTGGCGTCACCGATGCCGCTGCACGTGAAGCACGCGGTGCAGGCGCTGCGCGCGGGCAAGCACGTGCTCTCGGAGGTGACGGCGGCGACGAGCATCGAAGAGTGCTGGGAGCTGTTCGAGGCGGTCCGCGATTCCGGGCTGAAATACATGCTGGCGGAGAACTACTGCTACATGCGGCCTTGGAGCATCGTGCTCAACATGGTCCGCGCCGGCCTCTTCGGCGAGCTTTACTATGGCGAGTCGGACCAGCTTCAGGATTTCGCGTCGCGCCTGCCGCATCCCGACACGGTGGCCAACTGGCGCACGTCGGAGCTGGCGATGCGCAAGGGGCACCAGTACATCACCCATGACCTGGGCCCGCTCTACCAGGCGTTTGGTGAGCGGGTGCGCCAGGTTGTCTGCCTTGGCTCGGGGCAGCACCACGTCTCGTGGGCGAAGGCGGATGACACGTGCGTGGTCCTGTGCGAGACGGAGAGCGGCAAGCTGATCCGGATTCGCCTCGATTTCTTCTCCCGGCGGCCGAACAACTACGAGTATTACGGGCTGCAAGGGACGAAAGCGTGTTATGAGGCGCCACGCACCCCTGAGGAACCTCACCGGATCCACGTGGAGGGGCAGACGCCGCCGGGAACCTGGCAGAACCTCTGGGAGTACGACCAGTATCTATCGGAGGGGTGGAAGAAGATGCCGGCGGACGCAATCAACGACCATTACGACGGGGGCGCGCCTCTGATGCTGGAGGATTTCGCGCGCTGCATCCTGGATGACACGCGCCCACCTATCGACGTGGTCGATGCCCTGAACATGACTGCGCCCGGCCTGATGTCGGAGATCTCCCGCGAGCGCGGCGGCGTTCCGGTGGAGGTGCCGGAGTTCAAGTAGTGCACCTGCAGTACACACCCTACGTCTTTCCCTATGTCTTCACAGGGCTGCTACTGGTACCCATGGTCCATGTGGCGTGGCGGCGCCGGCAGAGGCCCGGCGCCGTCGCGCTTGTGGTGACGATGGTCGCCGTCATCGGATGGTGTGCCGGAAATACCCTGGAGATTGCGAGTGTCGAGCTCGGCGCGAAGCTCCTCTGGGCGAACATCGAGTACATCGGGATTGTCACTATTCCGACCGCCTGGTGGGCTTTCGCGGTCTACTACTCGGGTCAAGAGAACTGGTTCACCCCGCGGCGTTGGGTGGGCCTCTTGGTGGTGCCCGCCGTGACCCTCATCCTGGTGTGGACGAACGACTGGCACGGGCTGATGCGCCAGGGTGTCTTCCTGGATACCTCCGGGCCGTTTTCCACCGTCGGGAAAAGGTACGGGCCCTGGTTTTGGCTGTGGGTTGCCTACACGTACACGCTGCTGTTTTTGAGCACGCTTCTTCTCGGGCGAGCCCTTGCGGGGGAGTTTCATCTCTACCGTGGCCAATCGGTGGCGATGGGCTGCGCCATCTTCTTTCCCTGGTTTGCCAACTTCCTCTATGTGATGGAGTTGAGCCCCCTCCCCAAGATGGACCCGACGCCGATCGCGTTTGGATGCTCGGGGCTGGTGTGGACGTGGGCGCTCTCTCGCTACCGACTGATGGACATTGTCCCCATCGCCCGCGACGCGGTCCTGGAGAACATGTGCGATGGGGTCGTGGTCCTGGATACCTCGAACTACGTCGTGGACCTGAACCCGGCGGCGCGCTCCCTCCTGGATGCCGAGGATGGTGCGATCGGGCGGAAGGCCGAGGAGGTGCTGGGTGCCTGCCATGAGCTGCTCGGGTGCCTGGAGAGCGCGGAGGAGAAACGCCTGGAGGTGCGAGTGGGTGAGGCGCCGAAAGAGAGGCGGTGCGACACGCTGGTCTCCCCGCTCCTGGACCGTCGCGGGCACCTGCGCGGGCGGCTGGTCGTACTCCGCGACATCACCGAGATCCGCCGGGCTCAGGGGGAGCGCCGGCGCCTGGATGCGCGGGTGCAGCAAGCGCAGCGCCTGGAGAGCCTGGGGGTTCTGGCGGCGGGAGTGGCGCACACCTTCAACAACCTGCTCGTGGGCATCCTCGGCAACTCCAACCTGGCGCTGATGTACCTCCCGGAGGATTCACCGGCGCGCGAGCACCTTCAGCAGCTGGAGAAGGCCGCCCAACAGGCGGCGGAGATCACCCGCCAGATGCTGGCCTACTCCGGCAAAGGCCACTTTGTCATCAGCCACGTCCATCTCACGCGCCTGGCTCGCGAGATGGCGCCCCTGCTCGAAGCGGTCCTCGGCCCGGAGGTGAATATCCGCTATGAGCTCGATCCGGAGGCGCCCGAGATCCGGGCTGATGAGGGCCAGATGCGCCAGATCCTTTTCAACCTGGTCACGAACGCCTCAGAGGCACTGCAGGAGACCGGGGGCACCATCCTCGTGAGCACTGGCGCCATGCAGGTGGATAGGAGCCTGCTCTCAGAGACCTTCCCCGGCGACCGGCTTCCAGAAGGGCGCTATGCCTTCCTCCGGGTGAGCGATAACGGGTGCGGCATGGATGCGGCGATGCAGACGCGGATCTTCGAGCCGTTCTTTACCACGAAGTTCGCGAGCCGAGGCCTGGGCCTGGCTGCCGTCCTGGGCATCGTGCGTGGTCACGGAGGCACCATCCGCGTTGAGAGCCAGCCCGGCAAGGGGAGCAGCTTCCTCATCCTGCTCCCCTCAGCCTCCTCACAGGAGATACCCCCTCGTGACGAGCGCGACGAACCGCCCGGGTAGCCTCCGGGCTCCTGGAGCGCGGTGGCCGGCAGGAGTTGGCCCGCGAGGGACGAACTCACCCTGGGAGTAATGGGAAGGAGTCCCTCAACATGGTGCTCTCATCTCTCGCGCGGAGGGCGCGCGCGATTTCGCAGGCGTCGCTCGCGTCTCTCCCCTCGCCGGAAGCATGGTCGGCATCCCTGGCCGCGCGCCGCCAGCAGTGGCTGGAGATGCTGGGGCTTTTTCCCCTGCCAGAGCGAACGCCACTCAACGCGGAAGTGACCGGCGTTCTGGAGCGGGGGGACTATGTGGTGGAGAAGCTCCACTTTCAGTGTCTGCCTGGCGCCTACGTGGTGGGCAATCTCTATCGGCCGGCGCATGTTCAGGGGCGGCTGCCCGCCGTACTCTACCTGTGCGGGCACACGAAGGGGAAGGTGAACCCCACCTACCAGGCCAACCCCCGGTGGTTTGGTCAGCATGGCTATGTCGCCCTCGTGCTCGACCCAATCCAGCTCGGCGAGTCGCAGGGGATGCACCACGGCACCTATCATTGCGGGCGCTGGGACTGGTATAGCCGGGGCTACGCACCCGCGGGCACCGAGGTGTGGAATGCTATGCGCGCCCTGGACTACCTCGCCAGCCGTCCGGATGTGGATCCAGAGCGCATGGGCGTGACCGGCCTGAGTGGCGGCGGTGCGATGTCGTGGTTCCTGGGCGCCGCCGACGAGCGCGTCCGCGTGGTGGTTCCGGTGTGCCAGACGGGAAGTATCGAGCATCTGGTGAGCGACCGCGCCGTGGATGGCCACTGCGATTGCGCGTTCTGGATCAACACCTACGGCTGGTGCACGCCCGACCTGGGCGCGCTGATCGCGCCGCGCGCCCTCCTAGTTGCCTCGGGGACCGAGGATGTGCTCTGGCGGCCGTACGCCTTCCGCGATGTGCTCCACCGCATTCGCCACCTCTACCAGGCGCTCGGGGTTCCGGAGAAGGTTGAGCTCGTGGAGGATCTCTCGCCGCATGGCTACACCCCGAAACTGCGCAAGGCGATCTTCGAGTGGTTCAACCGCTACCTGAAGGGCGACACAGCGCCCGTCGAGGATGACGTCACCGACTTTGTGGAGCCGGAGGAGAACCTCCTCGTTTTCGGGGGGCGCATCCCGGCGGACGACCGCATGCGGGTGATAGACACCCTCCTGGGGGGCGCGAGAGCGCGGAAGGCAGAGCCGCGAAGCCAGACGGTTGCGGGGGGAGATTCCGGTTCGTCACGCGCGCCGGCCGCCGCCTCCCCATCCACCGACCCGGGCGTCTCGCCGCTGGTCCGATTGCGCGAGGTCTCCTTCCGGCAGATCCCGGATCGAGTGGAGCCGGTGGTGCGCGACGTGCGCGCCGATGGCTCGCTGGGCACTCATGCCTTGCGGACCTACGTCTTCGACACGGCGGATGGCCTGACGCTGCAGGCACGCGCCGCGGTTCCAACGGACGGCAGGGAAGGGAGCGCGATGGTGGTCTTCGCCCTCGACGCGGCTGCTCGCTCTCCTTTCATGGCCGGGCATTCCTGTCGGCCTCCTCTGCCCGCCGATATGGCCTGGGGCGCGGTCGAGGTGCGCGGCACGGGCGGAACCTCGCTGGGGGAGGGCCTCCTGTGGACGGTGCGCCGCTCCTATCCCCTCATCGGGTGTACCCTCCCAGAGCGCCAGACGTATGATCTCCTCTGCGGCTTGGCGGCGCTGCGCCGGGAAGCCCAGGCTCACTCCATCGCGCTCTACGGCAAGGGATGGACCGCGGTCCTGGCCCTCTACGCGGCGCTCCTCGACCCGGAAGTGAGCGAAGTGATCCTCGAAGCCCCGCCCGAGACGCACGAGGATCCGAAGGCGCCCGAGTTCCTCAACATCCTGAGCGTCGGTGACCTTCCGGAGAATCTGGCGCTGATGCACCCGCGCCCGGTGACCTTCGTGGGCGCAATGCCCCCGGCCTACGAGCGCGTGCGCCAGGTCTACATCGATCGTGAGACCCCAACGCGCTTTCGCGTTCTCGAAAGCATGGCCGAGTGGCGGCCGGCGGAAGAGGGACCGCGCTGAGATGAAGATCACGATCATCGGCCAGTCGACTTGCATTCCCGATCAAGAGCGCGAGACCGCCTGCTCGCTGATCGACGGCAAGCACCTGGTGGATACCGGGTGGTGCAGCGCCCAGGCGATGCGCCCGTATGGCTTCGACCCGCTGGCGCTGGAGAGCATCCTGCTGACGCACCTGCACCAGGACCACTATCTCGGCCTGCCTGCGCTCCTCTTCCATCACGGCCTGCGCGGGCGCGGGGAGCGCCCGCCCCTGCAGATTGCCGGCCCGAGAGAGTACCTGGAGTCGGTGGTCGGCGCGGCACTGGAGTTTCTCCAGGTCGAGCGCTTCCCGGAGATCACGCCGAACCTCACGCTGTTGCCACTCTCGTCGGGGGAACGCTTCACGCTGGATGACCTGACGGTGGAGACGTTCGGCGCGCGGCATGTCTCCGGGCACAACCGGCACGAGCCGACGCTCGCCTATCGCTTCACGAACGCGGCGGGGAAGAGCGTCGTCTTTTCAGGCGATACGCACCCACATCCGCCGCTCGCGGAGTTCGCGCGGGGGGCCGCGGTGCTGATCCATGACGGGGCGCACACGCCCGCGCGCGAGGCGGCCGCCATCGCGCGTGATGCCGGAGTCGGCCGGCTCCTGCTCACCCACTATCGCGAGGAGGATGGCCCGACGCTCCTCCAGGAGGCGCGCGAGGTGTTCAGTGATACCGATCTGGCCGAGGAAGGAATGACGCTGCTGATCTGAGGCACGGTGTGCTCATAGAGAACCGGGAGAGGGGCAGGTCGCGGAGGAGCGCGGGCCCATCCTCCTCGCCGCGCTGGTCTACGCGTCGCTGCTTCCATCGGAACACTGCGGGAGGGAGTGGAAGATGAGCGATGACACGATCCGCATCGGCATCGTGGGCGCGGGAGCGAACACGCGCGCCCGGCATATTCCCCTGCTGCAGCGCATCTCGGGAGTGCGCCTGATGGCCGTGTGCAACCGCCGGCCGGAATCGACCCGGCGGGTTGCCCAGGAGTTCGGGATTCCTCTCACCTTCGAGCGTTGGGAAGAGCTCGTCAGCTCGCCGGAGGTGGATGCGGTCGTCATCGGCACCTGGCCCTATCTTCACTGCGCGGTGACCGTGGCGGCGCTGGAGGCGGGGAAGCACGTCCTATGCGAGGCGCGCATGGCGATGAACGCCGCGGAGGCGCACCGCATGCTGGAGGCGTCGCGCGCCCATCCGGACCTCGTGGCGCAGGTGGTGCCCGCGCCGATGAGCCTGCGCGTGGATCCGACGGTGCGCCGGCTTTTGGACGAGGGCTACCTGGGCGAGTTGCTCGTCGCGAACGTCCGGGGCGTGACTGGCGCGTTTGTCGATCCGGAAGCCCCGCTGCACTGGCGTCAGGATATCCGCCTCAGCGGGCTGAACGCGCTCACGATGGGGATTTGGCACGAGATCCTGATGCGCTGGGTGGGGAATGCTTCGCGCGTCCTAGCCCGGCGCCGCGTCTTCGTGCCGGAGCGCACCGATCCGGAGACCGGCCTGCGCCGGGTGGTCTGCGTGCCCGACCACATCGACATCATCGCCGACCTGGAGTGCGGTGCTCAGGCTACCTACCAGTTTAGCTCCGTTCTCGGCCTGGGCGGCGGCTCCGGCATCGCGCTCTATGGCACCGAGGGCACCCTGGTGTTCGACGGCGACAACGACCGCCTCCTGGGCGGCCGCCGCGGCGACCAGGAGCTCGCCGAGATTCCTATCGCCCCCGAAGAGGAGGGGCGGTGGCGTGTGGAAGAAGAGTTCATCGGCGCGATTCGCGGCGAAGTGCCGGTGCGCCTGACCACTTTCGAGGATGGCGTGGCCTACATGGAGTTTACCGAGGCGGTTGCGCGCAGCGCGGAGCAGGGCCGGGCCATCCGCCTGCCGCTGGAGGAGTGAACGGTGGATCTGCTTAAGGTTGCTGGCCGCGCAGAGGCGCTGGCCGATGAGACGATCGCGCTCGCGCAGGCGCTCGTGCGCGCCAACACGGTGAATCCCTACTCGGGCGACCCCACGTGGGGGAACGAGGCGAACGGTCAGGCGATTCTGGAGCCCGTGCTGCGCGACCTAGGCGCGCGGATCGAGCGCTTCGATTGCCCGCCCGATGTCTACCAGCGCGCCGGGGTGCTCGGGCCAAAGAACCGAGAGTTCGCCGGCCGGCCCAACCTCCAGGCGGAGATGGTTTTCAGCGAGAGCGGGCCGCGCGTGGTCCTCCAGGCACACATGGACACCGTGGGCATCTCGGATATGACGATCGAGCCCTTCTCAGGGGATGTGCGCGATGGCCGGCTTTATGGCCGGGGCAGCAGCGATTGCAAGGGCGGGATCGCCGCGACGGTGGCCGTCCTGCGCGTGCTGCACGAGCTGCGGGGCCAGCTGCGCGGCTCTGTTGTATTCCAGAGCGTGGTGGATGAGGAGTGCAATGGCGGGGGTGCCGGCGCGATCGCATGCTGCCTGCGCGGCCTGAAGGCCGACCTGGGGATCGTCACGGATGGCACCGGACCTTTTGTCACTCGCGGCTACTCCGGCGTGCTCACCGTCGAGATCACCGTCCCCGGGGTCAGCGGGCATGCCGCGCGCCCGGACGGCGTGAGCGCGATAGAGAAGGCGCTGGTGGTGAAGGAAGCGCTGGACGCCTTCAAGCGCGACCGCGAGAGCACCCGCAGGCACGCCGCGGTGAACCTGGGGATCCTGCGTGCTGGCATCCACCCCGCGGTGATCCCGGGCGAGGCGTTCCTGGCGCTCAACATGAGCTATCCGATCGCCGACGCTCGCGCGGCGGAGGAAGCGGGGGCCGGCTTTGGCGGCGCGCCGATTCGCGCCGATTTCGAGCGTCGCATCCGCGAGCGCGAGAGCCAGGATCCCTTCCTCGCCACGCATCCCTCGCGGATCGAGTGGGTGAAGGATCTGATTCCATTCGAGACGCCGGCGGATCACCCGCTGGTGACCGGCCTGGCCGAGACGCACCGCGCGGTGCTGGGGGAGGAGCCATCCATGGAGGTGAACCCCGCCTGGAGCGACGGCTGCTACCTGCCGGCGCTTTGCGGGATTCCGACGGTGGCCTATGGCGCCGGCGTGCCCGGCAAGGCGCACTCCGCGGATGAGTATGGCGAGGTGGAGCGGATCATCAACTGCTCGCGCGTTCTTTCGGCCTACCTGTACCGGGTGCTGGCGGCGTAACCGCGCGGCACCAGCCGGTGCCGGGGCTCGCGGCTTGCGCGGGCCCCGGACCAATCACGCCTTCCGCATGCGGGCGGCGGGCTATGCCTCGATCCGCACCGTCTCCCCGTCGCGTTGCGCCGAAAGCTCCGCGGCCAGGCACACCTCCTGCGTCTTGCAGGCATCCTCGATGTTCGGGGTGGGCTGGCGGCCATCCAGGACGCACTCGACGAAGTGGTCGATCTCGGCGGTGAAGGGGTGGTAACGGACATCGCCGCTGCTGGGCACGATCGTGGGGATGGTAGCAAAATCGGTCTGGCCGGGAAGAAGCCGTTTCGAATAGAGGCGGTTATCGCGAATCGTGCCCTCTGTGCCCAGAAGGTGAACGCCGATGGTGAAGGGACACTGCGCCTCCAGGGAGCATCCGACCTTGCCGATGGCGCCCGAGGAGAACTTCAGCGTGGCAACGAGGGTGGTGGGATAGTCAAAGTCGGGCCGGCGGCGGATGCTGCGCGCGCTCACTTCCACCACCTCGCCGGCGCAGTAGCGGATGAGGTCCACCACATGGCACCCGCCGGTGATGAAGGCGCCCCCGGCGAACTCGCGCCGGCGGATCCATTCGTAGCTGGGGAAGGTGGGCTTGATGCCGTGCCAGAAATCGCACTCAGCGTAGACGATCTCACCGATGGCGCCCTGGTCGAGGAGCGTGCGGATCGTCTGCACCATGGGGTTCCAGCGGAAGACGAAGCTGACGATGCTGAGCACGCCGGCCTCGCGCACGCTCTCCCGGAGGCCGCGCACCTCATCTAGTTGGATGCCCGCGGGTTTCTCCAGGACGATGTGCTTCCGTGCACGCGCGGCCTGGGTGGCCAGGCGGGCGTGCAGATAGTTTGGCATGCAGATGGAGACGGCATCCACGCGGTCATCGCTCAGCAACGCCTCGTAGTTGGGGTAGAGGGCGCACTCCAGGCCCAATTCCTCGACGAGGCGCTTGGCGCTCTCTTCACGCCGGCTGCAGACGCCGATGATCCGCGTGTGCGGGTTCTTCAGGTAGGCCTTCGCATGCTCGCGCGAGACCGCACCCGCGCCCATGATGGCAACACCGATCTCCTTCATCTATCCATTCCCCTCCAGCGCCGGCCGGGGTGATCCGTCCGGCCAGGCAGGATCCAGTTCGCGAAGCGAGTGCCGGCTCCCTGCCGCCGGTAGCCTGCTGAGTGGATTGGCCGGCCGTGATTACCGCTGGGCGCTCTTTTCTGCAGGGCGCGCGCGCAGGAAGTAGGGATCGCGAGCGAGCTCCGCAAGGGCGGTGTCGAGGATCGCCTTCGCGCGGGCGAGGCGGCATTCGGCGGCGCCCACGCGCCCAAGGGTGAGAAGCCCCTTCTCGCGCAGGACGGGCTCAATGGCATCGAAGCGGGCCGGGATGGGCGCCGAATGGCAGTAGATCTCCATCACGTAGTCGCGGCCCCTATCTCGGCCCCGGAGGCGGTAGCGCGTCTCGAAGTCGATGAACGGCACGCGCGCGAGCTCCTCGGCGGTGTGGAGCAGCGTGCAGTTGCGGAAATCGACGCCGAGGAGAAGCACGTAGCCGTCGCACTGCGTCAGCCGGTAGAGCGGGGAGTGCTCGTCACACGACCCTTTGGCGTTGATGTGGTCGTCCAGGAGAAAGCCGGCGCGCGGACCGATTGCCGCGACGGGGTGTGTCGGCTCCAGGCTGCGCCGGGCATCCGGGTGCAAGCGCGCGGCCTCGGTGATCGCGCCCACCAGCGAGGGGGTGGCCTGGACGTCAAACAGAGGGCCGCTGCGGCAGTAGTCGAGCATCGAGCCGCGGAAGGGGAAGGTAGGCACCGCGAGCGTGCCTTCCGGACCAAGCACGTCCAGGAATGCCTGCACGACCGCGGGCGCGCCGCCGTCCACGTAGCCGATCCGGCTCATGGCGCTATGCACCAACACCACATCGCCCGCGCGCAAGCCCAGCGCGCGCAGGTCGCGAACGAGATCGGCCGTGGTCACGCGGGGAAGAGGATGATCGCCTTGTTTCTCCATGATGCCCCTCTTCGCCGCGCCGCCCGTGCTTCCCTTCGCGCCCCTCGGGGGGGGGCATTATCTGCGGATGAACACAGATGGACACCGATAGCGGAAAGACGAGCCGGCTTGGCTATAGGAAAGGCCGCGTCCGTGTCCGCCCCCTCCATCCGCCGGCGATTTGGTAGCGGGGGCCTGGGAGGGGGAGCCACGAACGGGCTTTGCCTACAAGCAGCGCGGAGCCTGGGCTCCGCGCGAGAGGTGTGGTGGACACCCCCGAAGGGATCTCACACTCCCGGGAGCCCCCACCCGGCCCATCCATCCCCTTCACGCGCGGTATCACCGCCGGGCTGCACCAGGGTTGTCCTGCTGGAATCTGGGTAGTAAAGAAAGAGTGCGTGCCCCATCGCAGGGATGTTGACAACACCATTATCAAGTGCTATACTAAGCCTAGACTAAAGATCAGATCGGGCGAATCCCGGGGCAAGGGACGAGCTGTATCAGGGCCGGGGAGCCGGTAGGTTGATGAGGGGAAAGTGGGCGGAGAACGCCCGCGCGAAGAGGTGAGAAGACTATGGCAAGAATCGTGGGAATCGATCTGGGGACCACCAACTCCGTGATCTCGGTCATGGAAGGTGGCGAGCCCACCGTCATTCCGAATGCCGAGGGCGGGCGAATCACGCCTTCCGTGGTTGCGTTCACGAAAACGGGAGAGCGCATCGTCGGTCAGCCGGCTAAGCGGCAGGCGGTGATCAACTCCGAAAACACCATTTTCTCCGTCAAGCGCTTCATGGGCCGCCGCTACGCAGAGGTGGCGGAAGAGCGCAAGATGGTGCCCTACAAGGTGGTGGAGGGCAAGAACGGAATGGCCATGATCGAGATCCAGGGGAAGCAGTATACCCCCGAGGAGATCTCGGCCATGACCCTCCAGAAGCTGAAGGCAGATGCGGAGGCGTTCCTGGGTGAGAAGATCACCGACGCCGTTATCACCGTGCCGGCCTACTTCAACGACGCCCAGCGCACGGCCACCAAGACCGCCGGTGAGATCGCCGGGTTCAACGTCCGGCGCATCATCAACGAGCCGACGGCGGCATCGCTCGCCTATGGCCTGGAGAAGAAGAAGAACGAGACGATCCTCGTCTTCGACCTGGGTGGCGGTACCTTCGATGTCTCCGTGCTCGATGTGGGTGACGGCGTCTTCGAGGTCAAGTCCACGGCTGGCGATACGCACCTGGGCGGCGACGACTGGGACGAGCGCCTGGTCCACTATCTGGCAGACGAGTTCCAGAAGATGGAAGGTGTGGACCTGCGCAAGGATCGCCAGGCGCTGCAGCGGTTGCGCGAGGCAGCCGAGAAGGCGAAGGTGGAGCTCTCCAGCGTCACCCAGACGAACATCAACCTCCCCTACATCACCGCGACGCAGGAGGGTGCCAAGCACCTGGATCTCACGATCACGCGCGCCAAGTTCGAGGACCTGACACGCGACCTGGTGCACCGCCTGGAAGGCCCCTTCCAGCAGGCGCTGCAAGACGCGGGCCTGAGCGCAAGCCAGATCGATGAGGTGGTGCTCGTCGGAGGCTCCACGCGCATGCCGATGGTGCAGGAGATGGTCCGCCGCATCACGGGGAGAGAGCCGCACAAGGGCGTGAACCCCGATGAGGTCGTGGCCGTGGGCGCCGCGATCCAGGGCGGGGTCCTCGCGGGCGAGGTGAAGGATGTGCTCCTCCTCGACGTGACGCCGCTCTCCCTGGGCATCGAGACGCTCGGCGGGGTCTTCACCCGCCTGGTGGAACGGAACACGACCATCCCGGCGCACAAGACGGAGGTCTTCTCGACGGCTGCCGATGGCCAGACGCAGGTCACCATCATGGTCTACCAGGGCGAGCGCGAGATGGCGCGCGAGAACCGGCTGTTGGGCCAGTTCGACCTCACCGGCATCCCGCCCGCGCCCCGCGGCGTCCCGCAGATCGAGGTGAGCTTCGATGTCGACGCCAACGGCATCTTGAACGTGAGCGCGAAGGATCGCGGCACGGGCCGGCAGCAATCGATCACGATCACGGGCTCCACCAGCCTGGATAAGAGCGATGTCGAGCGCATGGTGCGTGAAGCCGCCGAGCACGCGGAAGAGGACAAGAAGCGCCGCGAGCAGGCCGAAGCGCGCAACCGCGTCGATAGCATGTCCTACGAGGCGGAGCGCGTGTTGCGCGAGATGGGCGATAAGATCCCGCCCCAGGAGAAGGGCGAGGTGCAGCGCGCGCTCGACGAGGCCCGAGAGGCCCTGAAGGGGGATGATATGAACCGGATCTCCGCCGCGGGCCAGATGCTGGAGCAGGCGCTCTACAAGGCAACGCAGGCGGCCTACCAGGCGCAGGGTGGCGCACAAGGAGCCGCCACCGGCGCGGGCGGCCCCCAGGCGGAGGCGACTTCGCAGGGCCCCGGTGAGGAGGTGATCGACGCCGAGTTCAAGGAGACCAACTGACACCACACGGCGGAATGGGGACACGGATCAGGGGGGCTGATACCTGGCCGTCCGTGATCCGCTCCCCAAGCCGCGGATGGAGCGAAATAGAGCAGGGGATACCCCTGCATCCACGCGCCGGTTCCGTTTTGAGAGGAGGGAGGTAGAGAAAGATGCTTCGACCTACTTGGGAGCCCTTTACCAACGTGATCGCGCTCCGGGATCAGATCAACCGGTTGTTCGATGAGAGCGTCTCTCGCGCACCGGGGCGCGAGGGAATGGCGCGGCGTGGCTGGGCGCCCGCGGTGGATATCTTCGAGGACAACGACACCATTACCCTCAAGATGGATCTGCCTGGCGTTCAGCAATCGGATATCCAGGTGGATCTCGAGGGCGAGACGCTGACCATCCGGGGCGAGCGCACGCTGAGCGACCAGGATTCTCCCAACTGCCTGCGCGCCGAGCGAGTCTCTGGACCGTTTCTGCGCACCTTTACCCTGGCAACGCAGGTACAGGCAGACCGCGTGACGGCGCAGTATCGCGATGGCGTGCTGGTGGTGACGATCCCGAAGGCAGAGGAGACCAAGCCGCGTCGCATCCAGATCAGTGCCACCGCTTAGGATTCCAGCCATAGAGGCTGAGCACCATTCAGGCATGCGGCCGATTGTTGGAGCATCATCCGTGCCGGGGCGCGCGGCAGCGCCGCGCCCCCGGGCACAGGTAAGGAAGATAGAGGGATATGGCTGACGAGAGAGAGCCTGTTCAGGAAGCGGCGGCGGCAGAGGCGGCCGCGGAGCCGGAGAGTGGGCGGCGGGGTAACGAGCGTATCGCCGAGCTCGAAGCGCGCGTCGCGGAGCTGGAAGCGGCCCTGGAGCAGCGAACACAGGAAGCCGAGGCACGCGAGAAGGAAGCGAAGGAGTTCCTGGAAGGATGGCAGCGCGAGCGCGCGAGCTTTGAGAACTTCCGGAAACGCATGGCACGCGAATTGGACGAGGCCGGCACTGTGGCCAAGGTGGACCTGATCCGGGCGATTCTCCCGGCGGTGGATAACCTGGAGCGGGCGCTGGACGATGAGAGCACGAGCGCCGATGTGGTGCGACAGGGTGTCCGCTTGATCCATGAGCAGCTCCTCACGGCACTGCAGAAGCAGGGATTGAAAGAGGTGCCGACCACCGGCGAGACGTTTGATCCAAACGTCCACGAGGCGATTGACGCGGTAGAGAATACAGAGTATGCGCCGGACACCGTTGTGGAGCCTCTCTTGAAGGGGTACACCTTCGGTGAACGGCTGGTGAGGCCAGCTCGCGTGCGAGTGGCTCGCTAAGCGGAGGATGACGATGGGATGGGCGGTGAGCGGAACGCCCAACGGAATGAATGCATGCCTGCGGCGTGCTTTCCGCCCCGTCGCAGATTCCGTGTAGAGTACCCGCATCGAGCGAAACTCCGTTCTGCCCTGGCTCGGGGCCAGTGTGAGCCTGGCCGTATGCGCGGAGCGCGGGCACTGAGTGGGTTGGGATGGAGACGAGGACGCCGTGAGGGATGAGGAGGGCGAGGCGAACGCCGGTTGCCCGCCCCCTCTCCCTTGTCAGATCCGGGGAGAAGATGTCGACATTCAAGGACTACTACGAGGTGTTGGGCGTGAAGCGGGACGCGACTGAGAAAGAGATCAAGCAGGCGTTCCGCAAGCTCGCGCGCAAATACCACCCGGACGTGAACCCCGGCGACCCCGCTGCTGCCGAGAAGTTCAAGGAGCTGAGCGAGGCCTACGAGGTGCTGAGCGACCCGGAGAAACGGAAAGCCTATGACCACTTCGGGGCGCAGTGGAAGCAGGCCCAGCAGGCGGGTGCCCGCGGCTTCGACTTCCAGAACCCCTATGGGGGCACGGTTCACTTCGATCTGGGAGGCGACCAGGATATCAACGAGATCCTGCGCAACATCTTCGGCCTGGGCGGCGGCTTTGGCGAGGGTGGAGCGGCGCGCGGCGGTCGCGGCGGCTTCGGCTTCGGTGATCTCTTCGGGAGTGCGTTTCGCGATCGGGGGGGCATGGGAGGAGCTCCTGTCCGCGGCGCCGATGTCGCCGCCGAGATGGAGATCACTCTCGAAGAGGCGTATCATGGGGGCGCGAAGCAGGTCCAGATCAACGGCCGGCGCGTGGAGGTCAAGATCCCCGCTGGCGTGGATACTGGAGCCCGGCTTCGCCTGGGTGGCATGGGCGAGCGCAGCCAGCACGGCGGCCCCCCCGGCGACCTCTATCTGACGGTGCGCGTCCGCCCGCACCCGGTTTTCCAACGCGACGGCGACAATCTGCGCTGCGACGTACAGATCAGTTTCGCGACGGCTGCCCTGGGGGGCGAGGCAACGGTGCGCACCCTGCGCGGTGGCACCGTCCAGATGAAGATTCCGGCTGGCACCCAGGGGGGACAGGTGTTTCGCCTGGGCGGTTTGGGAATGCCCAAGCGAGGTGGTTCGGGCTATGGCGACCTGCTGGCACGGGTCAACATTATCGTGCCCCGTGACCTGAGTGACCATGAGCGCGAGCTCGTTGAGGAGCTCGCCCGGCAGAGAGGGTGAAAAGGATGGGGGAGGACCGCCGGGACGAGCCGTTATTCCTGATCAGCGTAGTCGCACGGATCTGCGATATGCATCCGCAGAGCATCCGGCTCTACGAACGATTGGGGCTCATTCGTCCACGCTACATCAGCAAGCGCCGCTTCTTCTCCGAGGCGGATATCGAGCGCCTTCGCCAGATCCGGCGCCTGACCCAGGAGATGGGCGTGAACCTGGCGGGGGTGGAGATCATCTTCAGCTTGTTGGACAAGATCGACCAGCTCCAGCAAGAGCTCGAGGATATCAAGGCGGAGCACCGTCGCGCCACGGGCGCTTTCCTGCTTCCCGCCAGTCCGGATGAGTGATTCCTTCGCTTCGCGCGAACGCTTTGGGGCATGGGGCGGCGCGGGCGCGGAGCCGCCGGGAAGGCCGCTCGATGGCAGAGGCCCTGCCACCGGGCGGCCTTTTTCCGTGGTATCGCGCTTACTCCAGCAGGTAATCCGTCACCCCTGCCTCGGGCGTGAAGCTCAGCCTCTCGCCCGCCTGAACCTTGGCGGTGGCAGGCTGATACGCTTCGTTGCGCGCCTGGATGCGCACCTGCGCGGGAGCCTTGCTAAGGAGCGCACGCGTGTCGACCGCGATGGCGCCGCACCCGCGGTCCGCCGGGATGCTCTTCAGGCGCATGTCCTTGTGGAACTCCGGCAGGCCCTCGGCCGGGAAGTGGTCCCAGGGCCCCAGGTTGCCGCACGGAACCAGGCGCCACCCCTTCGCTTCGCGCTTCAGCCACACCGCGCCCTGCGCCTCGACTGCCTCGACGCGCGCCGGGCGGTCGCCGGCGTTGAGATAGATGTACTCGGGGCAGCGGGTGTAATCGACGCGCCGGCCATCGATGAGGGCGCTAAACGCGAGGATCTCGCCCGGCTTGGTGATCAGCCAGCCGTAGGGTGGGAGACGATAGCCTTCCACCTCCCACTCCTGCTCGGGGTTGTAGTTGACGTGCACCGTGAGACCCCGGCTATACCGGACGCGCACCCGGCCGAGCTTGCGCGAGTCCTCGCGCAACGCCTGGCTGGTGGAGACGAAGTTGCGGCCGTTGTGATAGTGGATCTCGGTGACACGGTCGGTGAGATACTCCTTCTGCACGCCCTGCATCAGCGCGTAGAGCTGGATCATGCGCGAGAGCGGCGGGAGATAGCTGTAGCCGATAATCAGCATGTGCCCGTAGGCAAGGCTGGCAGAGACGTACTGGTGGAACTCCACCGGCGCGGGCCATTCGCCCTTGTCGCCGTAGAGCCGGTTGGCCTGCTGGGCATCCCGGAAGAAGACCGAGGGCGCGTAGCCCATCATCGTGCCGTGATTCAGCGGGTGGATCTTCAGCAGGTCGAAGTCGACCAGCGGCGGGATCTTCGAGGCATCCTCGCCCATGAAGAGCGAGGCATAGTCCATATCGGCGATCCCGGCGTACATCCACCGGACGGCGCCCTCGCTCATCACCGTGCCATACCACTTGCGCGTCTCCAACATGCTGTCGCCGTTGAAGTAGATCTGGTCGCGCGCGATGCCGGCGCCGGGCACGCCCGCCTCGAAGTCACTCGCGTCGGGGCGCTGGCACGAGTGAGTGTCCATGTAGGCCGAATCGGGCGCGTAGTACTTGTGCGCCTTCTCGCCTACCAGACGGGCGAGCACGGGGAGGTAGTTCGCCTTCGCCCGGTAGTTGCCAAACCACCCTTCGGCGAGGTCGCCGTTCGGGCGCAGTGCGACGCAGTTCTCGTCGAAGAACTCGTTCAGGGGGAACCAGTCGCGCAGGTCGCTATACGCGCCGAAGAGGTAGCCTAGCTCCTTGATCTCCTTGCGGTAGGCCTGGATCTGCTCCATGGTGAGCGAGGGGTGCGGCTTCCAGCGCGCGCTAAAGCCCTCGGCGAAGTCCTGCACGTAGAAGCGCGCGAAGTCGCACGTGATCACGTGGTCGATGCCATGCCGCTTCATCGTCCGCCACAGGTTTGGCTGGATGTAGCTTGCCATGGCGAACATGTAGGGCGCGAGGCGCTCCAGATGTGGCGTCGCGGGGTGCGGGATGTTGGGGAGCACCTCGGCGAATTCGGGCGAAACCGTGACCAGAACGCGCTCGCGCAGGTCGTTGCGCCGGCCATTGGTGAGCGGGAAGTACTCGGTGCCGGTCATCAGCATCACGCCGTCTCCGCCCTGCGAAACCTGGCCGTTGATCCGGCTGCAGAGCGAGTGGTACCAGTCCGAGTAAACCGAGACAAAGACGTCGCGGCCGCAGGCAACGAGCGGGCCGGGGCCCATGCCGTAGGTAAGGTAGGGCACGGCGATGGGCCGGGCATCCGGCAACCCCACCACGCGCCCGAAGCCAAGCCCGGTGGCCGCGCCACCCGCGCAGGCGACGTCCACGACGAGGGTGGAGCCCCGAAGGGTGTAGGTGGCCTCCCACGTGGTACCTTGCTCCCAGCGCGCGGTGAGCCGGCGGTTTGCCAGCTTCGCGGAGACAAGTTTCGGCGCGCCTGCCCGTGCGCTGCCCGGGGCCTCATGCTTCAGCTCGCCGCCAGCCATCGGCTGGAACCACGGACCGTCGTTCCAGCGCGCGCTGATGCCGTCGAACAGGCCCTTGGTTGGATCTACGCGGTACTGGAGCACGCCGGCCTGGGTGCGGCAGGTGAAGAGCGCGCCCGGGGCGGCCGCTTCCACCTGCGTCTTCACGCCTCGGGGCGGTGTGGGGAGCATCCCATCATCCGAGATCGGGAAAGCAGGCTTGGCGGGCCGCGTGTTGGCCGTGAACGGCTTGCGGTTGCGCGTGTAGAAGGCGAGTGACTCCAGGGTGAGCCGGCGGGGCTTCTCGGCCCGGCCCACATTGATCTCCAGTCCGGTGAAATGCATCGGGAAGCGCGCGCCGGCAAGCGCCCGGCTCTCAAGCACTCCGTGGAGAAGCTGCCAGTAGGTGCTGGTCACTGTGCCCATATCGATGGCGAAATCGCGGCCGGCAGCATCCACCAGGTGGGCCACCACGTTGGGATGGCGCTCTTTCATGCGCTCCGTCTCGGAGTAGAGCCACAGGTTCGCGGCATCGAACCGGCCCTCGATCAGGATCGGCTCGGCCGGACGCAGGAGGATCGCTGCCGCCTTCTCGTTAGGGCCCCAGGTGACCTGCGCGCCCCGGTCGCGCCACAGGCGGTACTTCTCGGAGAGCTGGACGGAGGCATCCACCTCACCGATAACGGACGCGCTCCAGCCCTTCAGGTCGCCGAATGCCACCTGCGCCCGCGGGTTCTCCTGCCGGCCCGTCCAGACCACCTCGTAGGGGCGCTCTCCCGGGCGCGAATCGGCGGGGAGAGCCGGGTTCACCGGAATGGGGCGTATCTCCTCGGCGGCCTCCATCGCGCGGCGCAGCCGGGCCACCTCGCTCGTGCTCAGGACGCCCAGCTTCGCGTCGCTGATTACCAGCGGCGCGCGGTCTCGATTGACCGCCGCGGGCAGCTCCGGCATCGTGTGCCGGAACGCGATGGTGATGCTCTCGCCCGGAGTGACCATTCCGGTGAGATCGAACAGGAAGTCGGCATCTCGCCCGGTGCCCCCGAAGGTGACCTCCCCATTCTGGGCAAAGACGGTCATCCACCGGTTCAGCCGGGAGTCGTACCAGGCGAAGTGGTAGTCGGTTTTGGGCGGGTCGAAGTAGGGCAGCTTGTTGAGGAGGCGCCTGCGAAGCACCGATTCCGAGAGGGGCACTCCATCAATGAGCACTTGCATTACGTAGTTGCACCCGCCGCCGCCCAGGATGCACGCCTTGAGCTGGAGGAGCGGGCGCTCCTCTGCCGAGCAAGCGGGTACAGTGACGCGTGCCGACCACTCCTGCCCGGCTTCCACCTCCAGGCGATCTTCGTGAATGGGCACCGCGCGCTGAAGCGGCGGCACGTCCGGCTGTGGCGCCGCAGTGGCCGGGCGGCACGCCAGGAGCGCCCAGGCCGCAAGAACCAGGATGCTTTGAATTGCTCGCATGAATCTCTCCTGCTCAGTCTAGTTCTGCCAGGTGGTGGAGCGGAGCCTCTCTCTCGCCAGTGCCTCTGCGCCGGCCCACGGAATCTACCTCGAACCCCAAGCCCGCCTGTACCACTCGGTTTTCTCCGACCGGCCCGGGGGATCCTGCGTGTCCAGGCCAGAGACCAGGGGGAGGAGCGGGGCGACGTGCCCGTTTCGGGCCGGCGCAGGGAATACCGGGCCCGATCCCGAACAGGGTCCTGGCAGCCCGCGACGGGGCGGAGCGGCCGGAGCTAATGGCTACCACGTGCAGCGCATAGGAGCATCAACATGAGAGTGAGCATGTGCAGATCTCGTCCTCCTGCGGTCTCCGAGCGTCCATCCGGCGGTATCACCCGCTCACGCTTTGGTCGCTCTCTCTTGCTTCTCTTGGCCTGGAGCCTGGCGCCGGCTGCGGCGGCGCCGGTGCTGGACGAAACGCCCGCCGTCGAGGGGGAGTGGGGCTATCGCCCGGGCCCTGGCACAGTGTCGCAGGTCACCCCGCCCGGCTTCACGTGGCGGCCGACGCAAGGGATCGTCAGCTACGAGCTGGAGTGCGGTAAGGGCAAGGGCTTCCAGGAGATCGCCTACCGCGCCGAGGGGATCACGATGAACGTGCACTGCCCGCCGCGCGTTCTCCCGCCGGGCGTCTATACCTGGCGCTATCGCGGCAAAGACGCGGAGGGCCAGCTCACCCCCTGGAGCCAGGCGCGCACCTTCGAGATCGCCAAATCGGCGGTGGAGATGCCGTTGCCAACGCGCGAGGAGCTGCTGGCGCGCGTGCCGAAGACACACCCGCGCCTCCTCATGCGCCCCGAGGATGTCGCCCGGCTGCGCGAGCGCGCGCGCGGCGACCTCAAGCCGCAGTTCGACCGCCTGGTTCAGCGGTGCGAGCAGCTGCTCCAGTCGCCCCCGCCGACGGCGGAGCCGCCGAAGTACCCCCCGGGCACGGTGCGCAACAGCGAGGAGTGGCGCAAGATCTGGTGGGGAAACCGCACCTACACCATCGCGGCGCTCGATAGTGCGGCGACGCTTGCCTTCACCCGGCTCATCGGTGGCAAGGAGGAGTACGGCCAGCTCGCGCGGCGGATCCTGATGGAGTGCGCGAAGTGGGACCCCAAGGGGAGCACCGGCTACATCTATAACGACGAGGCCGGCATGCCCTATAACTGGGGCTTCAGCCGCACCTACACCTTCGTTTACGACCTCCTCACCGAGGATGAGCGCGCCATCTGCCGCCGCGTGATGAAGATCCGCGGCGATGAGATGTACCGGCATCTCTACCCGCGCCACCTGTGGAGGCCCTACAACAGCCATAGCAACCGCGCATGGCACAAGCTGGGCGAGATCGGGATCGCTTTCCTGGGCGAGGTGGAAGGCGCCGAGGACTGGGTGTGGTTCGCGGCCAACGTCTTCGCCAACGTCTATCCCGTCTGGTCGGATGATGACGGCGGTTGGCACGAGGGGATGGCGTATTGGGCGAGCTACCTGGAGCGGTTCAGCTTCTGGGCGGATACGATGAAGCCGGTCCTGGGGCTGGATGCCTACAAGAAGCCGTTCTTCTCGCAGGTGGGCTACTACCCGATGTACCTCATGCCGCCCGGAACCGCCGACGGTGGGTTTGGTGACCTCACCCCCGAGCGCAAGGCGTCTTCCAACGCCCGGCTGGTGGCCACGTTCGCCGCGCAGGCGGGGAACGGCCATTGGCAGTGGTACGTGGAGCAGGTGGGGGGAAGCCCCACGACCGGAGGCTACATCGGCTTCGTGCGCGGCACGCTCCCCCCGGTGAAACCGGTGCCGCCCGATGACCTCCCAACCTCGCGCCTCTTCAAGGGCACGGGCCTGGCGGTTCTGAACACCTCCCTGAAGCACGCGAAGGAGAACGTACGCGTCCTCTTCAAATCGAGCCCATTCGGCACGCAGTCGCACGGCTACGAGGCGAACAACGCCTTCTCACTGATCGCCTACGGCGAGCGCCTCCTGGTGCAGACCGGCCGGCGCGATTCCTATGGCACGCCGCACCACAGAGACTGGATGTGGTCGACGCGCTCGGTCAACGCGATCACCGTTGATGGCCACGGCCAGGTGCCCCACTCGGCGGCCTCGCGCGGTGAGATCACCGCGTTTAAGACGACGCCGGCGGTCGATATCGTCGTCGGCGAGGCGGGCGACACCTATCGCGTGGTGCCCACCGCCCAAGAGAGGGAGCAGGGGGCCCAGGAGCGCAAGCTGCTTGACCGGTTCACGCGCACGCTCGTCTTCCTGAAGCCCGATGTTCTGGTGGTCTACGACCGCCTGGTGGCAAAGCAGCCTTCCACCTTTGAGTACTGGCTGCACGCCGTCAACCAGTTTGAGACGCTCGCTCCGAACTCGCTCCGAACGCAGACGGGCGACGTCGCCTGCGACATCGACATCCTGACGCCGGCCGGGCTGAAGTTCCACCAGACGAACGAGTATGACCCGAACCCGCGCCCGAGGATCACGATTCGCGAGTGGCACCTGACGGCGACGACCCCCGAGAAGCGCCAGCAGGTGGAGTTCGTTACCCTCTGCGCGCCGCGCAAGGCATCCGAGGCCCCGCTGCCCAAGCCCACCTTGGAGAGTGTCGACGGCGGCTATGTGCTCCGCGTCCGGCTCCGCGATGGCGAGGCGACGGTGCTGCTCCCCGCGCGCGAGGGCGCCGTACTGAGAGCCGATGGCCTGGAGAGCCGGGGCGCGATCGTCGTCCAGCGCGCCACTCCCCGGGGGCGCACGCGGGTGGAGGTGCCGTAGCTCCAGGGGTGACGGGCAACCCGGCGCGAGGAGGCCCACCTCCTCGCTGCTTGTGAGCGAAGCCCTGTCGGGCTGGGTTGGATTGCACGTCCGGGCGCCTGAGAGCGGCAAGGGCTGGGAGGGGGAGCCCCGAAGGAGCTTTGCCGGAAAGCAGCGCGGAGCTTCGAGCTCCGCGCCCGGGGTGGACCAGGCGCCTGGGCGAGCCCCGAGGTACTCGCGAGCGAAAGGAGCGCGATGGCAGAACCACGGCTACGCCTGGCGCGGCACGCCGCGCCGGAGGAGTGGGCGAAGTACGAGACGGCCCACCGGCAGTTCCAGGGGATTCCCGGGATCGAGCGGATGCCGGATGGCCGGCTGTGGGCCACGTGGTACTCAGGCGGCACGGGCGAAGGCCCGGAGAATTTCGTTCTGCTCGTGACGAGCCAGGACGACGGCCTCACCTGGAGCGAGCCACTCGCCGTCGTGGATCCCCCGGGCCACACGCGCGCCTTCGACCCGTGCCTCTGGCGCGACCCGCTCGGCCGGCTCTGGTGGTTCTGGGCGGAGAGCGATAGCCCGAAGATGGGCGAGATCATGGATGGCCGCGGGGGCGTGTGGGCCGCCCGGCTGGAGGGGGAGTCGCCCGAGGAGCTCAAGTTCACCCGCCCGGTCCGGATCGCCAATGGCGTCATGATGAACAAGCCCACGGTGCTTTCCAACGGCGAGTGGCTCCTCCCGACGGCGGTGTGGGCGTGCTGGCACGTGAAGGCGGAGGATCTGGCCGGGGAGCGCTTCTCGAACGCTACCGTCTCGACCGATGCCGGGGAGAGCTTCACCCTCCGCGGGGGCGCCGACGTGCCGGATCGCTGCTTTGACGAGCATCTTTTCGTGGAGCTCAACGATGGCCGGGTGTGGTGTCTGGTGCGCACCTTCTATGGCATCGGCCAGAGCTTTTCGAGCGACCAGGGGCGGACCTGGACCCCGGGCGAGGACTCCGGGCTGGGCGGGCCGAACTCGCGCTTCTTCATCCGCCGGCTGGCTTCCGGGCGGCTGCTCCTGGTGAACCACATCGATGTCACCGCAATGGAATCCGGGCAGGCCTGGCGCGCCGGAAGGTCGTGGCGCCGGCGCTCACACCTGGCCGCGCTCCTCACCGAGGATGAGGGCGCGACCTGGATCGGCCCGCTGCTCCTGGACGAGCGCGACGGCGTCTCCTATCCCGATGGCGTGCAGGCCGAAGACGGGCGCATCTTTATCATTTACGATCACGATCGCGCCGGGGCGGGGGAGATCCTCCTGGCGTGCTTCCGCGAAGAGGATATTCTGGCGGGAGCATGTGTGTCGCCCGATGCTTTCTTGCGGCGGTTGGTGAACCGGACCGGAGGCGTGCAAAGCCCTCGGTGAGAGTGGGGAGAAGAAGCGTGCGAAAGTTCTGGATGGCGTGCCTGGCAGTGCTGCTGGCCTGCGCGGGGGCGTGCCTGGCCGGCGAGGCGAGGCAACCGCGGACGCTCTACGTCAACAACGTCACGGGGAGCGACCGCTTTGATGGGTTGAGGCCCGATCCCGCTGGCGACGGCGTGAGCGGGCCGTTCGCGAGCATCGCGAAGGCGTTTGCCTCGGTGGAGACGTCGGACCGGATTGAGATTGCCAACACGGGGAAGCCCTACGCGGGCGGCAACACCCTCGTCAAGGCGGGCGGCACGGCGACGCAACCGCTCGTCATCAACGGCAACGGCGCGGTGATCTCCGGGCTGGGCCGCGTGCCGAAAGAGAAGTGGTCGGTCGTGCGCCAGGGGATCGTGGCGACCGAGTTCTGGCCGATGTCGAACCTGTTGAAGGGCTACCGCCCGATTCAGCACTGGATCGGGAGCCCGCAGATCTGGTGGCTGGATGGCCGGCCGGCGCCAAACTGCACGAGCGAGGATGAGCTTCTGCGTACCGAGGGCGGCTTCTACTGGAACAAGCCCCGGCGCCAGGTGTGGGTACACCTGCCTGCCGGCAAGACGCTCGATGACGTGGAGATCCTCATCCCGGTGCATGGCACCTGCATCTGCATCAACACCGATTTCGTGGTGGTCCGTGACCTGCGCGCCATCTTTTCGTGGAACGACGGCTTCGACACGCACGGCACGGGCAAGCATATCGTCTTCCAGCGGTGCATTGCCACGGACAACTGCGGCCAGGGTTTTTCGGTCCACGACACGAACGTGGCGCTCTACGAAGAGTGCCTGGCGGAACGGAACGCGAGCTCCGGCTCGTGCGACGTGAATGAGTGCCACTCCTACTACCGCCGGTGCGTCTTCGTGAACAACACTTTTGAGGCCGGGGTGTACGGCCACGACCAGTCGCAGCACACCTACGAGGATTGTCTTATCCTGGGCAACACGCCGTTCGAGCAGGTGTGGCAGCGCGGCTTCTCACGGATGAACTTCATCAACTGCGTCATCCGCGGGAACTCGGAGCGCTCTACCGGGCTCATCTCCGCGGCGCACGGCGCCCTCCACTTCCGCGAGTGCACCCTGGCCGACGCCGCCTATGTCTGCCGCCTAACGGACGCAGAGACCGCCTCACTTTCGATCACCCACTCCATCCTGGCGCGGTGCAAGGAGCCGTTCCTGACGCTGCCGAACTCCAAGCCGCGGGTGATCCTCCGCGACAACATCTACCACGATGGCCCGGGCGTGCAGGTGGGCGACCGTGTCTTCGGGCCGGAGGCGTGGGAGGACTACCAGAAGAGCACGGGGCTGGACGCGGGCTCGGTGTGGCGCGACCCGGGCCTGGGTGGGGTGTTTGCCCTCCAGCTGTTGCCGGGCTCGCCGGTGCTTGCCCTCCGCGGGCAGCGGCCGCCCCAGCGCATCGGTGCCGTGCTCCCGCCCTCCGTGTGGGAGCTGTATGCCCGAACCCGGAATGAGGTGGCCACCCCCGCGGGGATCGTGAAGCGGCCGGCGGCGCGCTCGGCCGTGCCGGCACCCCTTCGGATGGGATCGGCGAGAGGATGGGAGCCCCACGTCGTTGGGCTGCTTGGAAGGAGCACCTGATGAAGATTGGTGTCAGTTCTTACAGCTACATCCGCCTGACGCGGGCGGGAGAGATGACGCTGAAAGAGACGATTGCCAAGGCGAAGGAGCAGGGTTTTGATGTGATCGAGATCCTCGGGCTTAGCTCGCAGGCGCCCGATTGCTCCGACCCGGAGAAGCTCGCGGAGGAACTGCGTGAAGAGGCCGCGCGCTGCGATATCGAGATCGCCGCCTACACCGTGGCCGCCGATCTCCTCCGCGGGTGCGACGGCAACTTCGAGAAGGAGGTCGCGCGAATCCAGCGCGAGATTGATCTCGCCGCCATCATGGGCGCGCCGTGCGTCCGCCACGACGCGAGTGCCGGCTTCCCCCCGGAGCACGTGGGCCCGAAGAGCTTTGACGCGGCACTCCCCCGCCTGGCCGAGGGCTGCCGCATCCTCACCGAATACGCCGCGGCTAAGGGGATCAAGACGACGGTTGAAAACCACGGGCGCTTCTGCCAGGACAGCCGGCGCGTGGAGAAGCTGGTTACCGCGGTCAACCACCCGAACTTCGGCGTGCTGATCGACATCGGCAACTTCATCTGCGTCGATGAGGACCCGCGTGTCGCCGTGGGCCGGTTGATCCCCTACGCGTTCCACTGCCACGCCAAGGATTTCCACCTGAAACCGGGCACGCTCCCCTACCCGGGCAAGCCGTGGGGCGTGACGCGAGGTGGTAACTACTACCGCGGCGCGATCATCGGTCACGGCGACGTGCCGCTGCTCCCCTGCCTCCGCGTGATGAAGCGAGCTGGCTATTCTGGCGTCCTCTCCATCGAGTTCGAGGGGATGGAGGATGTTCTGACCGCACTCGAGCTTGGCCAGGCGAACCTCCGGCAGCTGGTCGAGATGGCGTGACGATTTGCCGGGCGCTGGCTGCTTTCCGGGAAGAGCGGCGCCCGGCTTCCCGCCTGGCATGTGCCCGGCGGGACCGAGAGATCCCGGTAGAGAGAGCCAGAGATGGCCAGCGTGAAGCAGCGAATCCTCCAGGTGATGGCGGAGGGCGTCACCGACAGGTTACCTCAGTTCGATCCGGCCACCGGCCGGTTTCTCCAGGAGCCGGATGGCCCGCCGGCGCCCGGCGCCCGGCCCGACGAGATCGGCTGGTGCGTCATCAACCAGGATATCATCTATCCCCTCGCGGTGCTCTACACCACCCCCGGCACCTCGTTCTATGGCGACCGGCGGATCCTGGAGATGGTTCAGCGCGGCGGAGACGCGATTCGCGACTTCCAATACCCCGACGGGCAGGTCGAGTTCCTGAAAATAGATGGCAGCCGCTGGGGCCCAACGTACATGGCCTGGACCAATTACGCCTGGCTAGAGACCTACGCGCTCCTGCGCGACGAGCTGGGCGAGGAGCGGCGGAAGCGTTGGGAAGAAGGGCTCACTCTCGCCCACGACGGCCAGGCGCGCGAGATCAGTAACCTCCATGTCCACAACATCCCCTGTTGGAAGGGGATGAGCTGCTACCGCGCCGGGGAGCTCTTCGGGCGCCCGGACTGGCAGGACGCGGGCACGGCGATGATCCAGGCTGTCGTTGCCGCGCAGCAGCCGGGCGGGTATTGGGCGGAGCACGGCGGCCCCAGCACGCTCTACAACTACGTCTACGTGCACGGCCTGGGGCTCTACTACCGGTTCACGGGCGACGAGCGCGTCCTGCCTGCCCTGGAGGCCGCCACCGATTTCCACCAGGCGTTCCTCTACCCGGGTGGCGCGCTCGTGGAGACGGTGGACGGGCGCGTCAGCTACCATGATCGCATCATGCTCATGGGCTGGGTGGGCTTCTCCGCCTGCCCGCAAGGCCGGCGCCTAGTGCGCTATCTGGCGGAGCATCTGGACGCGAAGCGCGACCTGCACAGCTATCAGGGGGGAGCGATTGCCAGCAGTGCGCAGCACCTGATCGAAGGGGAGGAAGCGCCCATCTGGCTCGACCGGCCATCGTTCCACGAGGCGTATCGCGATTGGGCGCTTGTTTGCCGCGAGGGCCCGTGGTTTGCCTGTCTCAGCGCCTTCACCTGCCCGCCCGTGGCCAGCCGCTGGGGGCAGGATCGCCAGGCGTTCCTGTCGCTGCATCACGATGAAAGGGGCCTGCTCCTCGGCGGTGGCAACTCCAAAGACCAGGCCGAATGGTCGAGCTTCGTAGCGAGTGGGCGGCTGATGCCCGATCGGGGCGAGCTTTTGCCCGAGGGCGACGGGATCGCGCTCACCTACGGCGCGGTTCGCTGTCTCTTGCGAATCCGGATGGATGGCACGCGAGTGATCCTGACGGGAGAGGCCGAGGGCGGGCCTGCGCTGCAGCAGTTCATCGTGCAGGCGCGACCGGGCGACACCGTGACCTCGGCCACGGGGCGCGTGGCGACCCTGGAGGCTGGCACGGCGCTCCAGTGGGGCCCGGCGGAGCTGGGCGCGTGGATCGAGGTGAGCGGCACGCGGATCGCGGTGCCCCAGGGTGCTACCTTCCGCTGGCCGACCGCCGCGTTCAACCCCTACGCGGCCGATGGCGCCGCGCCCTTCGGAGCGGAACGCGGCGTTCTCTCCGCGCGTATTGATGGCCGGCCCATCCAGTGGGAGATCACGGCGCAGAGCCGGTGAGGAGGAGGTCAAGGTGAAGAAACGGTTGGCATTGGTCGGCGCGCACCCGGATGACTGTGATATCCTCGGCAGCGGCCTGGCCATGAGATACCGCGAGCTGGATTGGGACGTGATGTTCGTCTCCATGGCGAACGGCGATTGCGGCCACCACGAGATGCCTCGCCAGGAGCTGGCAGCGCGGCGCAAGCGTGAGACCGAGGCCGTCGCCGACATGCTCGGCATCGAATACGTGGTGCTGGATACCTCCGATTGCGAGGTCTTCCCGACGCTGGAGCAGCGCTGGACCTTGCTCCGGGTGTTGCGCCGCTTCGAGCCGGACCTGGTGGTGACGCACCACGCCACCGATTACCACCCGGACCATCGCTACACGAGCCAGCTGGTGGGCGACGTCTCCTACTTGCTGAAAGTGCCCCACTGCTGCCCGGATGTGCCCGCGCTACGCAAGGATACCGTCCACGCCTTCTTCCACGCCTGGCGCGACACGGCGCGGCCGGACAGTTTCTGCGTGGCGATCGATATCGATGACCTCTGGCAGCGCAAGGTGGAGGTGATCGCGAAGCACGAGTCGCAGATGTTCGAGTGGCTGCCGTGGGTGGATGGCCAGGATATGAGCCTGATCCCGCCGCCCGAGGACGCGGAGGGGCGGCTGCGATACGTTGATGAGCGGCGTGGCCCGCGCGCAGAGCGGATTGCCGATCTCTACCGCGAGCGGCTGTGCGAGTTGTATGGCCCTTCTCGCGGCAAGGAGATCCGCAAGGCAGAAGCCTATGTTGCCGCGCCGTTCCCGACCTCACTCAGCGAGGAGAACTACCGGGAGCTCTTCCCGTTCTTCGGGGGTTGAGATGAAAGAGAAAACGCTACGAGTCGGCCTGATCGGCTGCGGGATGATCACCCAGCGCAGCCATGCCCCGAGCTTTGCTCAAGTTCGGGACCTTCAGATTACGGCGCTGTGCGACCCGATCCCGGAGAGGATGGCCACGGTGCGTGACGCGCACGCTCCGGATGCCGCCCTCTTCGCGAACTATGAGGAGCTGCTCGCGTCCGGGCTGGTCGACGCGGTCACCGTGGCCACGCCGGTCCACCTGCACGGGCCGGTGACAATCGCGGCGCTCAAGGCGGGATGCCACGTGCTGTGCGAGAAGCCGATGGCGATGTCGCGCGGCGAGGCCGCCGAGATGGTGGACGCCGCGCGCGCGGCGGGGAAGATCCTCCAGATCAACCTCTCGCGCCGCTACGATCCGTTCTACCAGATGATCGCGCAGCTGATTGCTGACGGCCGGATCGGCGAGCCGCGGCACATTCGCGCGAGCCGTGTGCATACCACCGCGCCCGATCAGGGGTGGTCGCCGGGCGCCCGGTGGTTCGTCACCAAGGCGCAGGGCGGCGGTATCGTGGGCGATATCGGCGTGCATGTGGGCGACATGATGCAGTGGTACATGGGGCCGGTCGAGAGCGTGAGCGCGCACACCGCAACGATTCGCCCCGATATCGACGTGGTCGACAACGCCACGGCGCTCTTCCGCTTCCGTGGCGGCACCACCGGCGTGCTGGAGCTGAGCTGGACCAGCCCGGTCAACCGGATGTGCTTCGAGATCCAGGGCACCGAGGGGGTGCTTCTGGCCACGACTCAGAAAGAACCCGTGCGGATCTTGCGGCGTGACGGCACCACCGAGGAGTACGGGCCGGATCAGTTCCCACAGGGGGTGCGTAACAGCTTTGAGTGTTTCGCGGATGCCATCCGCGGCACCGCCCCCACGCCCGGTCCCGGAGAGATCGGCCTCTCCATCCAGGCGGTGCTCGACGCGATCCTCGAGTCCGGCGCCGAGGGCGGCGCCCCGGTGCGCGTGTAGAGACTCTGGAAGCCGGTCCGGCGCTTTCGGCCGGGCCGGCTTTCTTTACTCCGGGCGGGGTTGCCCCCACGCGTCAGGCGTTGCCGGCCTCTTGCGAGGCCAGGATCTCGTCCAGGATCCGCCAGCAACGGAAGAGCCCGCGCGGCACGTGGAAGCAGCC
Source organism: Armatimonadota bacterium (assembly GCA_012512265.1). Classification (GTDB taxonomy): domain Bacteria; phylum Armatimonadota; class JAAZEB01; order JAAZEB01; family JAAZEB01; genus DUUU01. The sequence continues at coordinate 58,661 of JAAZEM010000069.1, forward strand.
TTTCCACTTGCCACCCTTCAGGTTGAGGAGCACCTCGCCGCGCCGGTTGAGATAGCCCCACCACTCGCCATACTCCGGGTCGGGGAAGTGTGACCAGGCGTAGGCGTGCACGCGGTCATACCACTCGGCCAGGCTCTGGCGCCGGGTGAGGTGCCAGCCGAGGAGCAAGCCGACGAGCGTCTCCATGTGTACCCACCACAGCTTCTGGTCCCACTCGAGCTGCTGGGGCGGCTTGCCAAGCGCGTCCATGAAGTAAAAGATCCCCTCGTACTCCGGATCCCAGCCGAACTGGAGCTGCGCCTCCAGGGCATCGGCGGCGCGCTCGACGAGGGTGTGCTCGCCCAGCTGGTGGGCGGCATCCATCACGAACCACATCGCCTCGATGCCGTGGCCCGGGTTGATCAGCCGGCCGTCGAAGGTGTCCGGGTGGCTGCCGTCGGGGGCGATATGCTCGTAGACGAGGAGGGTGTCGGGGTCGACGAAGTCGTCCATCACGCGCGCCAGATTCTCGCGGATCACGTCGGCCACCGGATAGTCGGGGAGCGCTCCGCCGAGCTCCAGCGCCAGGTTGATCGTGATCATCGGGAGGACCATGGAGCGCATGGGACGGCTACCGGGCACCAGCTTGTTGTACTGGCCTTTTGGGTTCTCCCAGCGCGCGAGGATCCGCTCGAAGGTGCGCGTGGCGAGTTGCGTCGCCCACTCCTCGCCGCTGGCGCGCCCGAACTCGGCGAACGCCATGGCGGCAAAGCAGTCGGAGAAGATGTTGTAGGGCTGGACGAGTGGCGTGCCGCGACGGTCGAGCGCGAAGTAGAAGTCGCCGTTGGCGTCATGACCGTGGTCGGCGAGGAAGCGCGCGCCGAGCGCCGCGATCTCCAGGAACTCGGGCCGTGGCTCCAGGGCGTTGTAGAACTTCGAGAACATCCACACCTGGCGCGCCTGCAGCCAGACAAACTTGTCGGTATCGAAAACGCGGCCGTCGCGCTCCAGGCAGGTGAAGTAGCCGCCGCACTCGCGGTCGGGCGAATGGCGCAGCCAGAAGGGGATCACGTCTTCCAGCAGCGCCTTGGCATATTGATCGCGCAGCGCGCGTGGGTTCTCCAGCAGCATCATTCTTTCCTCTCCGGTCCGGGGCTGGCGTGCTCCTCTCGGGCTTATCCGCCGCTTCCTTCGCCTGCTATGCCGGTCAGCCGGCGAAAGTTGCCGTGGAACAGCGCAGCGTACTCCTCTTCGGACAGGCGCTCGAACAGGGCGCCCTGCACGTAGACCGCGGGGTTGTTGATCGGGTAGTCCGTTCCGAAGAGGAGCTTCTCCTTGCCGGCCACGTCGATCGCCTTGCGGAGGATACCGTAGCGGTCGATGCCGGAGCCGCTGATATCGAGGTGCAGGTTGGAGAGGCGGGCGACCAGCGCGATCCGCGTCAGGAACTCCTCGCGCCCGCCACCCGGATGAGCAAGCACGAACTGCGCTTCCGGCACGGCGCGACAGGCGCGCTCGATCACGTCCAGGCTGGCGCAGTGGAAGTTGATGACGGCGCCAAACCGGGCCGCCTCGCGGAAGATCTTCACAGCGTTCCGGGAGGCGTACTCCTCGCCGAAGCCCATCAGGTAGCCCACCAGCTCGCCAATCCAACGCACGCCCTCGCCCCCGCAGCAGCGCTCGATCTCGGCGCACGATTCCTCCGGGAAGCGGGGGTGAACCTGAATCCCCGGGATGTAGAACTCCGGGAAACGGTCGCGCAGCGCCAGCGCCTGGTCGTTCAGCCGGCGGATCGGCGCGAAAGAGTCCGGCTGCATCACCTGGATCGGCGCGCCGCACGCGCGGTGAATCCCGGCCCGGCGCAGCGTCGCGATCTGCTCCGAGGGATCGCCCACGCCGATGAACCACGACGCGGCGCTCGCAGCATCAACTCCGGGATGGATATGACAATCGATAATCTCGCGCTCTGGCATCAGACCCTCCCCTGCATCACCCCTTGCCTTTGATCGGTTCTCGCTCCAGGCCGCGGTTTCCCCTTGGGTGCGTGTTCGAGCAGGAACCGCGAAGCGCGAGGCGAACACCGCGGAGAGGTACACGCGATGCGAATCACAGGAACTTTTCTCGACGAGATCAGCCACGATATTCCCCACCAAAACTGGGGCCCCGAGGAGTGGGACCTCGACTTCCAGGCGATGCGAGCCATCGGGATCGACACCGTGATCCTGATCCGCTGCGGCTACCGCCGGTGGATGACCTACCCCTCACAGGTGCTCCAGGAGCGCGAGGGCTGCTACCCGCCGCCACTCGATCTGGTGGATCTCTTCCTCACTCTGGCCGAGAAGTACGGCATGGAGTTCTGGTTTGGCACCTACGATTCCGGGCGCTACTGGCATCAGGGCCAGTTCCAGGAGGAGGTCGATATCAACCTGCGCGTGCTTGACGAGGTGTGGGCACGCTACGGCCACCGCCCGGCGTTCAAGGGGTGGTATCTCAGCCAGGAGGTGAGCCGGCGCACCGGCGGGATCATCGACATCTACGCCCGGATGGGCCGGCACTGCAAGGAGATCTCGGGAAACCTGCCCACGCTCATCTCGCCGTGGATCCAGGGCGTGAAGGCCGTGAGCGCCTTCACCGGGCAGACGCGGCAAGCGCAGGGGATCACCCTGGAAGAGCACGAGCGCGAGTGGAACGAGATCATGGCTGGAATCGCCGGCGCCGTGGATATCGTGGCGTTCCAGGACGGGCACGTGGAGTTCGACGAGCTCGCCAGCTTCCTCTCGCTGAACAAAGCATTGGCCGAGCGCCACGGCCTCCGCTGCTGGACGAACAGCGAGTCGTTCGACCGCGACATGCCAATCAAGTTCCCACCGATTAAGTGGGAGAAGCTGCTGCTGAAGCTGAACGCGGCGGAACAGGCCGGGATGGAGAAGGCGATCACCTTTGAGTTCTCGCACTTTATGAGCCCCAACTCCATCTATCGCGCGGCGCACCATCTCTACCGGCGCTACTGCGAGCAGTTCGGCCTGGAGCCGTGGCAGCCGCCAGCGCAGTAACCCGAAGTATTCACCAGAATACTTCGAGAAGTCTCTTGTCTGGTGGCACGCCGTTGCCGCCACAAGCGCCCGGAAGCAGAGTGTTTTCGAGGGCAGTGCCCACAAATCCGCGCCACGCCTGGCAGAGAGACTTCTTTTCATTATTTCTGATGAATAATGCGGGGTAAGGAGCGTGAAGATGGGTCTCAAGATCGGGATCTGCGGGGCCGGGAAGTTCGGAAGATGTTTCGTGCCGGTGTTCCAGCGCCACCCGGATGTGGAAGAGGTCTATCTCGCCGACGTGATCCCGGACCGGCTGGCGCAGGTGGCGGCGCAGTACGGGGTGCAGAAGACGTTCGATTCGCTCGACGCGCTTTGCAAGAGTGATTGCGACGCGATCGCCCTCTTCACCCAGCGGTGGATGCACGGGCCACAGGCGGTCCAGGCGTTGAAGGCCGGGAAGCACGTCTATTCCGCCGTGCCCGCCGCGATCACCCTGGAGGAGCTGGCCGAGCTGGTCGATACCGTGAAATCGACCGGGCTCATCTACATGCTGGGCGAGACGAGCTACTACCGGGCGCAGACCACCTTCTGCCGGAACAAGTTTCTCGCGGGCGAGTTCGGGAAGTTCGTCTACGGCGAGGGCCAGTATCACCACGACATGGCCCACTTCTACGCCTCTTACATGCACAGCGGCGGCGCCGAGTGGAAGCGCACGGCCAGCTTCCCGCCGATGCTCTATCCGACGCACTCCACGGCGTTCATCCTCGGGGTCACTTTCACGCGCATGACCGAGGTGTGCTGCTTCGGCTACGTCGATAACCACCCGGATGGGATCTTCGATGCCGAGCTGAGCCTGTGGGGCAACGTCTTCAGCAACCAGACGGCGCTCTTCCGGACTTCGGACGGAGGGATGGCGCGTGTGAACGAGTTCCGGCGCATCGGCGCGGGCGACGGACGGATGACGATCATGGGCACGCGCGCCGCTTACGAGGAGCAGCCTCGCCAGGGGATCTTCACCTGGCTCGACTTCCCGCCCGGCATGGAGGAGAACGGCGACATTCCCTACCGTGAGATGACGGAGCTGGTGAAGCTGCACCACGAGGATGTGAGCCATATTCGCGTCTTCGACGGCGTGGAGGTCACCGAGGAGAACCTGGGCAACCTGCCGCGCGAGTACCTGGGCAAGAAGTTCCTAGGTCTCTCGAAGGCGCAGCCGTGGTGGCAGCTCCCGGTGGAGTTTGCCGGGGTGCCGAACGGGCACGACGGCACGCATGTCTTCCTGGTGAACGACTTCGTTCGCTCGGTGAAGAGCCACCGGCTGCCGCCCAACCACGTCTGGCTCGCGGCGCGCTACAACGCGCCCGGGATTGTGGCGCACGAGTCGTGCCGGCGCGGCGGCGAGCTGATGAAGATCCCGGATTTCGGCATGCCCCCGGCCGATTGGCCAACCCTGGAGGAGACGCACCCGCTGCAACCGTGAGAGCGGGCGCGGCGTTCCGAGAGCCGGCGCGGGAATGATTCCGGCCCGAGCCCATCGAACATTAGAGGCAACGGGAGACCGATGGGTGGACCCCGTTTTGCAGCGTGGCATGGGCGCGGGGCGAAGCCCTTTGCCCGGGTGTCAGCAAGGGAGATCCAGAGTGAAGATTGGTGTCAGTTCCTACAGCTATAGCCGGTTGGTCCGCACCGGCGCGATGAAGCAGATCGAAGTGATCGCCGCCGCCAAGGAGGCGGGCTTCGATGTGATCGAGTTCAGCACCATCGCCGTGCCTGAAGGCAAGACGCTTCCCGGATTCGCCGAGGAGCTGCGCAAGGAAGCGGATCGCGTGGGCCTGCCGATTGCCAACTACACCATCGCCGCCGACTTCCTGAACGGCTCGGATGGCAACCTGGAGGCGGAGATCGCTCGCGTCAAGGCCGAAGTAGATGTGGCGGAGATCCTCGGCGTGCCCGGGATGCGGCACGACGCCACGCGCGGCTTTGCCGCCGATTACACGGGGCCAAAGAGCTTTGACGCGGCTGTGTCGCGTCTGGCCGAAGGGTGCCGCGCGGTGACGGAGTATGCCGCCTCCAAGGGCATCAAGACGATGGTGGAGAACCACGGCTTCTTCTGCCAGGATAGCGACCGCGTCGAGAAGCTGGTCACCGCCGTGGCACACCCCAACTTCGGCGTGCTGATCGACATCGGCAACTTCGCCTGCGCGGATGAGGACTCGCAGATCGCCGTCGGGCGGCTGGCGCCCTACGCGTTCCATGCGCATGCCAAGGACTTCCACATCCGGCCGGGCTATCTCCCCGCGCCCGGCGAGGGGTGGTTCATGAGCCGCGCCGGCAACTACCTCCGGGGTGCGATCATCGGCCACGGCGATATCCCGCTCCTGGGATGCATCCGCGCGCTGAAGCGCGCCGGCTTCGATGGCGTCCTCTCCATCGAGTTTGAGGGGATGGAGGACGTGCTCACCGGCATCCGGATCGGGCGAGACAACCTAGTGCGCCTAGTGGAGATGGCGGGCTAGCATCCGCTCGCCACGATTCACCGGGAAGCTCGTGGGGCGTGGGGGATGGCCGGGCTTTCCCCCGCGCCTCGGGCTCTGCGGCGCTCCCGCGCGGGAGGCTCGTACCATGAAGCAGCGTGGCATCCTGGTGTTGCTTGCCTGTTTGCTGATCTTCCCCTCGGTTTGCCGGGCGCATTGGCTGGATCACCAGGAGCTCCCGGAGTGGGCCCGGCGCGGCTACTGCCAGTGGGGCCATGGCGCCAACATCAACGGCCGGATTCACTGGACCGAGAACGGCTACGGTGTCGATCTGCCCAACATCCACCTGATCCGCTACTGCGGGCGCAACCTGATGCAGACGATCACCTATCTGGATGAGGAAGCCCGGCGCGTGGGCGAGAGCGCTGGGGTGCGGCGCCAGCCCTACATCTGCAGCAAGACGATCTGGTGGCGCAACGAGTTCCCCAAAGCCCCCCAACTGGAGCGGTGCACCATCCTCAAGCCGGACGGCACGCGCGTCTTGCTCTACAACAACCCCGAGCGCTACGGAGGGTGCTACAGCAGCCCGATCTGGCTGGATTACGTGAAGCAGCGCGTGGATAGCCTCCTGGCGAAGCCCGGGGGCGAGGTTCACTCCATCTTCTTTGACAACTGCATGAACTATGATTGCCACTGCGCCGAGTGTCACGCGCGCTTCAAGGAGTACACCCGCGAGAAGTTCGGGCGCGAGATGGCGCTCTCGCCCTCGGATAAATCGCCCGATTACCTGTTTGCCCGGCGGATGTTCGACGCCGATGAGGCGGTGCGCTTCTTCCAGGAGATTCGCCGTCACCTCAACACCCGGCACCGCGAGGGGATTCTGATCTCGCCCAATATCGGCATTGGCTACGGCTGGAGCAGCTATCTCGTCAACCGGGGCGCGACCGACCTGGTCTTCATCGAGGAGGGTTTCACGTTTCCGCCGTTCGAGAGCACCGTGCTGAAGTATAAGCTGGGCCTCGCTGCGTCGCATGGCAAGACGGTGGGCCAGCTGCTCGGGCTCCCGCAGGGACTGCGCCGACAGCGCGCGCTCGCCCTGGACGAGAAGCATGAGATGGGCATCCTCGAGGCGTTTGTCTACCCCGAGGAGCACAAGCTCGCCCTGGCCGAGGCGATGGCAACGAACGGCACGAATTGCGTCTCATTCGCCCTGCGCGAGCAGAAGATCACGGCGAACGACGCGCCCTACCAGGTGCAGAACCGCGAGGCGATCCACCAGTACAGCGCGTTCCATCAGCGCCACCTGCCGCTTTTTGACCGGGCGCAGCCGGCGGCGCGGGTCGCGGTTGTTCACGCGGTGGTCACGGAGCTGGGCCGGTACAACACGCGGACCGCTTTGCAGCAGGCCACGCGGGCCCTGGAGAGGGCCGGCGTGCCGTATGAGGTGCTCGTCGAGGAGGACCTGGAGCCGGAGCAACTGCGTCACTACCGGCTGTTGATCCTGCCGGAAGTCTATTGCCTCAACCGGGAGCGATGCCAGGCTCTGGAAGAGTGGCTGAAGCGGGGCGGGGCGTTGGTACAGTTGGGCTCGTTGGCGCAGGCAGACGAGCTGGGCCGGGCCTACCCTGCCGGGCGGCTGCCGCTGGTGGGGCATCTGGCCGAGGCCGATCCGGCGGAGATAGGGGCGGGCCGCGTGTGGCTGCCCTCGCGCTCGCTCGACGAGATGCCGGCGCGCACCTTCCTGGCCGAGCTCCAACGCCTGGCCGGCCCGCTGGAGAGAGCCGAGACGCGCTCGCCACGCCTCTTCTGCAACCTCCTGCGCAGCCGCGATGGCAAGAGCCTCACGGCGCACCTGGTCAACTCGGACTTCAGTTACACTCTTCCGCCCACGGGCGATATTCAAGACGACGATGGCCTGCCGGAGGCACGCACCTTCCTCTCGACGCCCGCGGCCCGGATACGCAAGGTGCTGAGGGTGCCGGAACCCGCGAAGGCGCGAGACCTCTACCTCAAGTTCGTCTCGGCCACGTGCGGGGTGGCCACCGATGCCTTCTCTCTGGTGGTGACGTTCAACGGGCAAGAGATCGCCACGATCCCCGGCTCCTGGCTAAATGACGGGCCGGGCGAGGGGATCCCCGTGCCCCCTGGCCTGATCCGCGAGGAGAACGAGGTGGTGTTCCGGGTGACCGGCAGGCCGAACAGCCATCCCGACTGGGTGGCCTTCCACGTGGATACCAACGCCACGTCACGGCGCAGCTGGTGGTCCGGCGACGGGGGGAAGAGCTGGACACAGGAGGATCTCTCGCCCGATCCTGGCACGCAACAGGGCGAGGTGATGGTGCGCCTCGGCCCGCGCGACGACCCCGAGCGCGTGGCAACGCCCGAGGAGTTCGAGGGGCGGCTGCGCGTCAACCCGGCGCGCGACATCGATCTTTACCTGAACGCTGGCGCCCGCCCGCCCGTGGCGGTTTTCCGAACCCCGGAGGGCGTGGAGCGCCGGATCACGCCCCGGGTGCGCGGGGGCATGGCCATCTACCGCGTGCCGGAGGTGCCAATCTACGGCCTGTTGATACTGAATGGAGCGTGAGCAGGCCGAAATCAACGGATCGCCGGGAGGCTGGGCTGGCCTGTGGACGACAACGGTTCCCGGCTTCGCGTGCGAAATAACGTTCCGAAGTGGAGATAACGAATGCGAACTAGACTTGTTCCCTGGCTCGTTCTGGGCCTGCTGTTGCACCTGGTCGCGGGAGCGATCGCCCAACAACAGCCGGCCTCGCCCTACCAGCTGGCCGTCGTGACCGACCGGCCGGAGGCGCTCTACACCGTTGGCGAGGCGGCGAAGTTCCTCGTCACCCTCAAGAAGGACGGCCAGGCCGTGCCCGAAGCCGAGATCAGCTACCAGCTGGATAAGGATGGGATGCCCCCCATGGATCAGGGCGCGCTGAAACTGGAGGGTGGCTCCGGTACCATCGAGGGAAAACTAGGCGAGCCGGGCTTCCTCCTGTGTCGCGTCTCTTACAAGACGGAGGAAGGCGATGTGATCCGCGCGGTGGCCGGGGCGGGGTTCGACCCGCTGAAGATCGGCCCGAGCATGCCGGTGCCGGACGACTTCGATGCCTTCTGGGCGGGGCAGAAGGCGAGGCTGGCCGCCGTGCCGATGGAGCCGAAGCTGACGCCCGTCAACTCCCCCCAGGAGGGGATCGAGGTCTTCGATGTGGAGATTGCGTGCGTGCCCCCGCGGTCGGTGCGCGGCTACTACGCGCGTCCGGCAGGCGCGGCGCCGAAGAGCCTGCCTGCCATCCTTACCGTGCATGGCGCCGGCGTGCGTAGCTCCAGCCTGGGCGGCCCTGCCGGCCTGGCGAAAACGTACCAGGCCATCGCGATGGACATCAACGCCCACGGCATCCCCAATGGCCAGACCAAGGAGTTCTATGACGCCCTGTCGGCGGGCGAGCTGAAGGGCTACCCGCACTTCGGGCGCGAGGATCGCGAGACGAGTTACTTCCTCGGCATGTTCCTGCGCGTGCAGCGCGCCCTCGACTTCCTGACCAGCCAGCCGGAGTGGGATGGCCAGGTGCTCGTTGTCCAGGGGAGCAGCCAGGGAGGCGGGCAATCGATTGCCGCCGCCGGCCTCGACCCGCGCGTCACCCTCATCTCCGCCGGCGTGCCCGCGATTTGCGATCACACCGGCAAGGCCGTCGGACGCACGAACGGTTGGCCCCGTCTGGCCGATGTGGCGGGCAAGCCCGATCCGAAGATCATGGAAGTCTCGCGCTACTTCGACTGCGTCAACTTCGCGACGCGCGCCAAAGCCGAGGCGATTTTTAGCGTGGGCTTCATCGACGGCACGTGCGCGCCGACGAGCGTCTACGCGGCCTACAACGCCTGGCCCGGGAAGAAGCAGATCATCAACGAGCCCCTGATGGGCCATAGCGTCTCCCGGAAGCTGGGCGAGGTGACCGCGGCGCGGATCCGGGCGCAGATCGACGCGCGCAAGTGAATGGACGCGGGGAGCGGGCCCGACTCGCTCCCCGCATCTGGCCCGAATTATTCACCAGAATAATGCGGGCGAGGGGCACAACAGGGCTGCGCGCGCCGGATGGCGAACGATTCTTCATGCGCGGGGAATGCCGCGTGGCAAAGTGAGCAGGAGCGGCAGGAGCATGAAGAGGGTAGCTTGGATCCTGGTAGCCGGCATCCTGTGGATGCTCTCACCAGCAGGTGGCTACGGCCAGGATGTGGGGGAAGCCCCTGTCGATGCGCCCGAGGACACCCGGAACTACGCCGGCCCGGGCCTGGGCGCGCGCTTTAGCCCGGGCGTGAACACGGAGTTCCTGGAGCCATGGGGCCTGGATGCGTTCGTGACGAAGGGCACGCTCATCTTCCGGCACGGCCCGCGTGACCTGGAGAAGGCGATCATCGTCACGCTCGCGCAGCCAGTGCGCGTGCGCGCCGTGAGCTTCGGCACCGTCTACGAGGATATCGTCCGCTGCCCCATCGGGTGCGAGGTCTTCGCCTCGGAAACCGGCATCGAGAACTCCTACCGCCGGGTGGGCGGGACGAACCAGGTGCGCGGCGACCGCACGCTCATTCCGATCGAGCCGCCTGTGGTGGCGCGCTACCTGAAGTTCGCTTTCACCGATTCCGGCGGTGGCTCGCGGATCACGGGGCTGGGCGTCTATACCGGCACTCCGGAGCGCGTGCGTCAGGCGGGCGGGTTCGAGCCGTGGCCGCCCGGACCCCAGCCGGATTGGATCACGCCGGATGCCATCACCGCGGCTGCGCGTGAGGGCGGGCCCCGCGGCGATATGGAGCTCACCTTCTACGCCACCGGCCTTGACTACTCCGCGCCCGCCATCCCAGGCGAGGGCTCGCTTCTGGAGCGCTTCCACCGCGAGGGGGGAACGGTTGCCCGCCGGCTGGAGCGGCTTCCCCACGACCTGCCTCTCTATCGCGCTCTGGGAGCCACCGCGGTCGAGAGCTACGTGCGCTGGAACTTCATCGAGGAGCGGCAGGGCGTTTTCGATTTCTCGGTCCACGACGCGGTGCTGGCGCAGCTGCGCGAACACGGCCTGAAGTGGGTACCTCTGGTCATTGCCGGGCCGGCCTACTCGCTTCCGGCATGGTTTCGCGAGTCCCCCGATTTCCTCGGCTTCCGCTGCCTGGAGCATGGCCAGGAGAATGGCGTCGCCTCGATCTGGAACCCTCGCCTGCGCCCCTACGTAGAGCGCTTCCTCCAGGCGTTCTTCGAGCACTATGCGCCCCACGCCGATTCGATCCAGAGCGTGATCCTGGGGATCAGCGGGATCTTCGGCGAGAACCTCTATCCCCACGACGCGAGCCGCGACTGGACCACCAACGCCTTCGGCGACTATCACACCCACTCCGGGTGGTGGGCCGGCGACGCCCACGCGCAGGCGAGCTTCCGCGCCTACCTCAAGGCGCGCTATAAGACGGTCGCTGCGCTCAACGCCGCCTGGGGAACCACGTGGGAATCGTTTGACGCGATCACGCCGCAAGCGCCGGAGACCTTGAGCGAGGGGCGCGCGCGCTACGATTTCCTCGACTGGTACAACAGCTCCATGACCGAGTATCTGGAGTTCTGGCTGCGCACGGCGCGCAAACACACGCGGGGCAAGCTGCTCATCTGCGTCGGTGGGCACGGGTTGCCGCGCGTAGGCGCCGACTTCTCTGCAACGGCACGCCTCGCCGCGCGCTATGGCGCCGGGATCCGGATCACCAACGAGGGCCCCGATTACCGGTGGAACTTCGCGATGACGCGCTGAAGTCGTACCAGCTCCTGATTCTCGGGCAGGGGAATGTCGAGGAAGCGGCGATGCTGGAGCGGATCTGCCGGTGGGTCTACCAGGGGGGCATTCTGGTGCGTCTCGGGCGGGCGCCACTGCGCACAGTGGACCAGCGCGATGATTATGAGCGGTGGTTCCTCCAGAACGGCGGCCAGGAGGCTCGCCTCCCTTCCGGAGCGGTCAGCCGGCGCGTGGGGGGCGGCTACGTCGTGGATGTGCGCGACGTGCCCGAATCGGCAGAGGCGTTCGCGGCGCTCATGGATCAGGTGCTCGTTGACGCGACCCGGATCAGCCGGCGGTTCGTGCGCCCGCCGCGCCTCGTGGGCGCGCCGCGCGGCGTCTATGTCGCCGCCACACGTGGTGACCTGCTCTTCTTGAACACCACCGGGAACCAGGTGGACGCGGAGTACGAGGCGTATGCCCCCGGAGGGATCGTCCGGCGCGGGAGCATCTCGCTTCCCCCGCAGGCGATGCGCTCCGTGGCGTATCCCCGATAGCCCGAAGTATTCACCAGAATACTTTCAAGAGAAGACCCTTGTCTGGTGACACACCGTTGCCGCCACAGGCGCCCGAGGACAGTGCCCACGAACCAGTGCCACGCCTGGCAGAGAGACTTCTTTTCATTATTCTGATGAATAATGCGGGATAGCGCGCTCAGCCCGGCAGGCGATGCCGGGGTGAGACGCGAGACGATTGGGTCCCCGAAACCGGGGCCGGATCACTTCCCTTGCGCCGGGGCGGGCACGAAGAGGTGATCCGCGGAGAGTGTGACCGCGGGGGGCAGCTTCTTGTCGAAGGTAATGAAGGCGCTCCGGTAGCTCTTGTTGGGCACGTCGGAGACCTTCAGCGTCCACTGCCGGCCCGTCTTCCCGCCCGATGGTACGGAAAACGTCACAGATCGCACGAAGGGATCCGTCTCGGTGTCCTTCACCACGGCGCCGTCCGGATCGACAACGGTGAGCTTCACCGCGTTTGTGGAGAAGTGGCACCGCGCCGAGATCGAGAACTCCTCGACGCCCTCGGGCACGTAGAAGCGCACGCTCCCACCCGGGCGCGAGATCTCAAACTGGCTCGCGGTCCACAGCGCCAGCGGCACGGTCGTGCTGACCACCGTGCACCGCCCATAGTAGCCCGCGGTGAGCACCACCGTATGCAGTCCGGATACTCCCGCGCGGAAGCGCAGCGTGGTCTCCTCGCCCGGAGGCAGGGTTCCCTCGCGGAGCACGCGCTTCTCCGGATCGAGAATCGCATACGAGACGCCCCAGATATCGCCGGATTTTGCCTTGTCCGTCTGGAAGCGGATGGCGGCCTCCTCGCCTTCCCGGAGAGACGCCATCAGGTAGTTGCTCCCGATGAGCGGGAGAGGATCGACCGGCATCTCCTTGCCGCGGGCCGCGGCGCTCCGGTCTTCGAGCTGGGGTATAACGAACCGCTCGACGTCATAGCCCGTGTGCCGGTAGCGCACCGGCTCGGGAACGAAGGCGATCGGTTTCCACGACGCGGGATCGGCGCAGAGGCGGTCTATTTCGGCGTTCGCGCGCCGGATCTCGCGCAGGTAGTCCTCGCGCGTGCCGGCGGCCAGGTAGTAATCACCCCGCTGCTGCTCCGGGGGGATGCACAGGGTGTGCACGGTGAAGAGCCAGTAGCCGTTCGTCTTCGCGGCGACGCGCGTCATGTGCGCTGCCAGGTTGGCCGCCGAGTACATGCGCAGGAGCATTCCGCCGCAGTAGTAGGCGTGGATCCCTTGCTTCTCCATCTCCTCGCGCCAGTTGTCCGGAATCTTCTCCGCGCCGCCACCCCCGTAGGTCGCCGTTGCCCACAGGATCATCGGGTGGTCGGGAGTACCCAGGCCCTGCGCCACGCCGACGAGCATCCAGTTGTGCGGGATGGGGTAGAACCCGAGGAAAAATTCTTTGTGCACGGCGCGGACGGCGTCGCGCATCTTCTCCGCGAGGGCGCGCACGCGCGTCTGGAGGAAGGGATGATACTCCTCGTAAACGCCCTTCTCCTTGAGCCACGCCACGCGCTGGGCGAAGGGAACGGCACCGGGGTCCGGGAGCGCCTTCGATTTCAGGAACTCGCCGAAGCAGTAGTCGCAGTAGCAGGCGTCGGTGTAGTAGATCTGGCCGCCTTTGTTCGTGTTCTGATAGAGCTCGAAATCGATCAGGATGCCGGAGATCTCGCGCTCTCCATCCATCCCCTGGCGAGCGAGGCGGACCGCCGGCTCGATCATCCGCTGCTGCCAGAACTCCTCGTTGAGAGGGCAGGCGACGGTGCTCTTGTAGCCGTTGCCAAAGACGGCGCAGCGCATCCCGGCCTTCTCCGCGTCGAAGGAGAAGCCGAGGACGCCAAAGAGGCGCATGCCGGCGCGCTTCGCCTCCTTCGCCCACGTATCGAACGTCTCGGCGTTCGCGGTGCTCGTGATGAGCGCGTTCAACCCGTGTTCTTTGAAGAAGCGGAGCTTGTCGGCGCCGTCGCCATAGTAGATCCATCCGGCACGGATCTTCTCGCGCGCGATCCAATCGGGCGCGCGCTCTTCTCCGATTGCTGGCCCGGCCACTCCCGCGCAGAGCGCGAGAAGCCAGAGGCCAGTCAGAATCCGCGATCTCATCAGCGTTCTCCCGATACCCGGCGTCAGCCGGCGGGCGAGTGCCATCCGGACTGCCGGGTAACGCGAGCGCCCGGGGCAGGGCACCAGCGCCTGCCCCGGGCGCCTCCTGAAAGAGCGCTACTGCGCCATCTTCTCGAGCAATGCCAGCACGCGCAGGCGATAGGTATCCGCGCCCGTGTGGTCGGCTTCCACTTTCCAGTCGTAGTTCGACTTGAACTCGCCCAGAACGGCACGCGGCGCCTCCGCCAGGAGCGCCTCTGCCTGAGCCTTCAGGCCGGCATCCTTTGTCTTCTGCGCGGCGTCGCGGAGCATCGAGAGGTACTCATAGTCCTCGATCCCCTCGCGCACTGCCTGCCAGTGAACGCCATCCGTGACATCGTCGATGCCGATGAACGCCGGCGTGTAGGGCGTGCCGGCGGCGGCATACTCGTTCCAGGAGCTGAGTGCTTTCCCGGTATCACCGAAGGCCCAGAAGCCCATGCCCACGGCGCCATGCTGGAAGCAGTGCCAGCTTTGCAGGCGGTGGTAGCGATAGGGGTCGAACAGCTTAGCCGGCCCGGCGCACTGATAGAACCACATTTTCTGCCCGGCGGTGCGGCGCGCCTCGAAGTAGCGCGCGACTTCCGGACCGCCCCGGTAGAAGATCGGGATGTTCGGGCAGACGATATCGCAGAGCGTGATCGCTTCCTGGATCTTCGTCTTGTCAGGCCGCTCCCAGGTGGGATCCTGGAAGAGGGTGATCTCCGGCGCCGCCGCCTTGAAGGCGCGCGCCCAGGCCGCGATGATCTCGTCCTGCGCGTCGGAATGCGGCTCGTCCACCAGGAGGATGCCGAGCTGCTGCGGCTTCATCCCGAGATCGCGCATATGCTGTGCCAGCGCCTTCGCCCACGAGCCAACGCGCCCGGCGAACTCTGGCGTGCCGATCTTCGCGCCCGCGAAGCTGGAGCTCACGCTCGCGAAGACGAAGTAGTTGCGCGCGTTGGGCCAGCGCTTCACCCACTCATCGAAACTCGTGAAGGAGAGCGGCTGCTTGAGTTGGTGCTGCGCGTCGAACGCCGAGGCCTCCGGCCAGGGCAGAACGCCGCGCCGGGCCCACGGCGTATCCACGAAGTGCGACTGCTGGAGGGCAATCGCCGGGCCGAGGTTCTTGAGCGTGAGGCCGTACGTCCCGGTCCCGTCGGTGTAGTCCCACATCCCCAGCGAGAGGCGTGGCCGTCCCATCGTGATCTTCGAGACGCGCACGCGCAGCGGCACCGTGATCGGCTGCCCGGCGCCCTCAACTACCAGCGTGCCCTCATACTGGCCCGGCTTCAGGTCGGCCGAACTGATGGTGAGCCAGACGCGCCGGGTGATTCCCGGTGGGATCGGGATCGCGAAAGCGCCACCGGCATACTCGGCATCCGGCAGGGCGGCGGCGATGGGCACGCGGTGCGAGGTGTCGGTCCACGGCACGGCAGAGACGCGCAGCCAGGAAGGCCGGGGCGCACCAGGAAGGCCCGTCACCCGAAGCCTCAACGTCACCGGCTCCTCCGAGGCGTTCGTCAGAAGGAAGTCCTCGGCGCGCACCTCGTTGCCCATCATCTCCATGGCCAGGCGGGGTGCCGCGGGTGCCTTCTCAGGCACCTCATGAGGCGTGAGGAAGTCGTAGCGGTTCTTCTTCCAGGCGAAGACGCGTGGCAGCCCGCGCGTGCTCAGCACGGCCCCGCGCACCGAGAGGATCTGCGTATGCAGCTCGTTGAGGGGGAAGATCGCTCGGAACTGCGCCGGGTCGAAGTCGGGAAGCTGCGGGATGGCGCGTTCCACGGCATCCAGGCGCTCGTTCAGGGCGCGCTTGCGAGCATCCGGCAGAAGCGACGCTTTCAGCGCCTCCCGGGCGGCTGCCAGGTCGGCGGTCAGCCGGAAGATCACCCCCGAGCGTGTCGCGATGCGCTGGGTCAGCGTCTTCATATCCGTCACGATCTCGCCCGCTGGCGCCTTTGCCAGGAGTGACTCGGGACCGCGGTAGACCTCGATCTCGTCGCAGAAGGTGAACCCACCCTGGGGCGCGGTGGCGATGCGCACGTAGCGGCCACGCGTCTGCAGTTCCGCGGTGGCATAGCGGTAAACCGCGTAGCGGTCGGCCGGGGGCAGGCCATTCTTCGTCGACAGGGTGACGAGATCGCCGACGAACCGCCATGTCTCGCCGTCGTCGCTCACCGCGACGAGAATAGAGCTGGGCCAACCCACTCCGGCCACGCCGGCCGCGGTGTTGTAGGAGAGGCCCGCGATCGGCTGCACCTTGCCCAGGTCGATGGTGATCGTCACGGGCGAGACGTTGTTCCAACCGACGGTGCTTTTCTGCACCCAGAAGTAGCCGGCGCTGTATTTCCCATCGGTGAGCTGGATGATATCTTCGTCATCGGTGCAAAGACCGTAGTTGGGCCGGCTCTCGAAGGTCACCTTGCACCCCAGGGCGATATTCTCACCAGGAGGCTTCAGCAGGCCGCCGCCCTGCACAGATTGGCCAGCGGGCACTTCGGAGGGGAGAAGCAGCGCGATGTCGTCGAAAGCGGCGCGGGAGCCCTCGGGTGCCGCCTCATCAGACGCGACGCACACGAGCGTCAGCTTCTCATGAGGGCCGGTGTTGAAGCGGACGCGCACTGGAGTCCACACCGTCACGCGCGTTCCGCCCGCGATGACGACATCCTTGCCATCAGCGCCGCGCAGGCGCACGGAAGGCGCGAGCTTGCCATCGCCCTTGATCGCGGCGGCAAGGACGTAGTCGGTGTTTGGCTTTACCGTGACGACCTGCGAGGGGCCAGCTGCCTTCGCGGGCGCGGGTCCGATGAAACGGATACACCCTGGAGCCTCGCAGCCATCATCGTCCGCGAATCGGAAGCTCGCGTGACCAGGCTTCCACCCGTCGAGCTTGGCCTCAAAATCCAGGCCACCATTCTTCACCCGCTCTTGGGCGAATAGCGAGGATGCCGACGCCATCAGCGCCAGCGTGAGGATTGCCACTGCTTTTCTCATAAGCTACTTCCTATCCATATCGGCCGGCCGGAGGGACCCCAAGGGCCATCCGGCAAGAACGCCGCATGCCTCTGGCAGGGCGTTCCACGGTCCCGCAACCCCGGGCCGACGGTGTGGGCAGGCCCAACGCGTGCTTCCATCAACACCGGACGGGCGCGGAAGCAGCTGCCGAGGAAGCGGTGCCCGTGCAGGTTCCGGATCTGGTCGGAGCCGGCACCGGTACCGTTGTAATAACTTTTTCTGCACGCGGCGCGTCTCTCCTGTAAGGGGCGTTGCGGTGCACTGGGGGCCAGGATGCGAGCGCCGCCTTAGCGGCCGGCGCCCGTTGGCACCTCGTAGACATGCACGCCCAGGGGCTCGAAGCGATCGGTGAGCCGGCCCTCCCGCACGAGCACCGCGCGATCCTCGAAAAGCACCTTCGCTTGCGTGGCGTTGGCGAGCAGGGGAGAGGCGAGCGTCAGTTCACACGCCTTCTCGTCGCGATTGACGGCGATGATCACGCTCCGGTCCGGCAGCTTCCGCTCCCAGAGGTGGATCTCCACGCCCTCGGCGGGCTTCTCCACCCATCTCCGCGCGGGTACCTGCGCTTCCAGCACGGGCCGAAGGTGCCGGATCTGGCGCACGGTCTCCTTCAGAGCGGCCCATGCCTCGGGCACGTGGGCAACCGTGAAAAAGGAGCTTCCTCCCTGGCCCCACCACCACCAGGCCAGGCTACTGCTCCCGTGGGCAATCGCCATGAAGGCGTTGGCGCGCAGCATCGCCGGGCCCGGCTGGAACTTCTCAGGAACCAGGTTAGCCTTCTGCTTCTGGTCGTAGCAGTGGACAATCGACATCTGCGGCGTGTCCGGGCCGATGAGCTCGCTGTGCCTGTCGTAGTTGGACGCCACGTGCGCCGTGTTGCCGTAGTCCATACTCCAGTAGACATCGTAGCTATGGTGATACGCGGGCACCAGGTGGGTCTGGGCCACGGTGACGATCACCGGATGGAGCGGATCGAGCGCCTTGATCAACTGATAGAGTGCCCGGAGCTGGTCGGGAGGCACATACTGGTGGCCGAGATCCGGCTCGTCAAAGAGGTACCAGGCAAGGAGCGCCGGGTGCCGTCCGAGGGCGCCGACGCGCTCGGCGACGAACTCCTCGTCCCACGCCTGCAACCGGGCGCGGTTGAAGCCGATGAACGCCTGCAGGCCATGCTTCTGCGCCTCATCCAGATACTCCAGGGCACTCTCGTTGCTCCCGGTGCCATCCCAGGCGTAGTTGTGGACGAAGTCGTAGCCTGCCGCGGCCATCTCCGGCATATCCTCGCGGCGCACACCATACATGCCGAGGAGGAAGTGTGGCTTGCCGTCGATGGCGATCCCGCCGCTCTTCAGCCACTCCTTTTTTACCACGCCCGGCATCCGGTTGAAGAACAGCCGGCGTGATGCCTGGTTGCCACGCGCATCGGCCACTTCCACATCGAGCTTGTGCAGTCCCGGCGCCCAATCTCGGTCGGGGACGAACTGGGCTGATGTTGGCCCCACCTTGGCCCTCCGGGTGATGTCGCGCCCATCGAGCACAAGGCGTACGTTCTTCACACCCACATTGTCGGAGTAGCGCACGCTGATTGCCTGCCGGGGCTCGGCAAGGAAAGCGTGGGTCGCCTCGATGACCGGCTCGGTGCAGTCCTGATCCTGCGGCGCCGTTTGCTGGAACTCCCACACGGCGGAGCTGGCGTCGTGGCCGGCGATGCGCACCCGCCAGTAGTACTTGCCGGGCGGCAGGGGCTTCTCCGGCGAAGCCACGGCACGCTGCACGCGGTCGATGGTGATGGTCTTGCCCTCGGGGAAACCGGGATCACTGGAGATCTCCAGGATGGCATCGGCGCGCTCGGCGTAGGACCACTCAAAGCGGGGGGTGTTGTCCGCCACCACCTTCTGGAAGCCGGGCGCCAGCAGGACGACGTGGCGCTGCGTCTCGGTGAGCTTCACGTCATCAAACCAGGCCGTGCCTGTGGCGCGCATGGAGAGGAAGAGGACTGCGTAGGCGGCGCCTTCCGGGGCGCGACACTCCTTCGTTGCTACCCGCTTCCAATCGGTATTGCCGTAGGAGCCGGGGGCATAGGCGCCGGCGGCGAGCCACTTGCCCTCTTTATCGGCCCACTCCAGGATGATTGTGCCGCCCGTAGAGTGCCGGCCTCCCAGCTCCTTGGGCGCCACGCCCTGGGTTTTCACCCACGCCTCAGCGGTGTAGAGCTGCCCAGCGCGAACCGGCACCTGCTGCGTCAGGTAGACCCCGGTGAGATCTTCTTGCTCCTCAGGGATGGTGATCCGGGCGCTCTGCTTCCCGCTCCGCTTCACCTCCGTGTCGAGCGCAGCCCGAGGGCTGCGCGTCCACGACGCGAACGCCTCCTCCTCTTCGAAGCCGGCATTTGGCACGGGCACGGAGCGAGTGACGATGGGAACCTGCGAGAGGACTGCCCGGCGTGCCACCACCTCGTCGGGCTTCGCATCCAGGACCTCAATCTCGACGGCGCGCGTCTCCGACTTCGCCTGGCTCCCATCGGAGCCAATCACCAGGACGAGGTGAAGGCCCTCGCCCTGCTCGCGCCGGTCCTGGAGCAATGCGCCCTCGGCGCGGATGATGATGGTGCGCTCCGGTTGCTCGAATCGCAGCTCGCGAAAGTTCGACAGCTGGGGGAAGGTGTCGGTCAGGTTGAGGCTGCTGTGCTTGTCATCTACCCATAGCGAGCAATGGGTTTCCATGGCGCGCACCGCCTCGGGGACCAGCACGAACGTCCACTCCGTCGGGCCAGCGGCGTGGATCGCTGTCTTCAGCGTGAACGTGAGCTTCGGGCCAGCTGCGGAGACCGCCACGGTAGCCTCCTGGTTGCCGGGGTCGCGCTTCTCCCAGGTTGCGCCCGCCTTGTCGGCGGTGATGCGCGCCCCGCCCATATGGAACCGGCTGCCCTTCCATTGGGGTTGGAACCCGGTCAGGTGTACCCCCTGAACCAGCACCTGGCCGTTGTAGCGAATCTCGCCCGGACCCGTCGGGCCTACGGTGACGTGCCACGGCCCCTCGGCGACGACCTGCGCCGCCTGCGCTGCAGGTGCCATCAAACCCGATAGCAGGAGCAAAATCAGGAGCTTCTTCATCGCCATCCACCTCCACAGGGTGTCGGTTTCCGATCCGCAAATCTTTGCCCGGATCCTTCTTCGCCTCGGTGCTTACCTCCTTGCCGCTTGTGGACGCGAGGGCACATCGATCGCCCGGGGCGTGTCGCCCGTAGACAAATCACCGCGCTGCTTGTGATCGAAGCCCTGTCAGGCTGGGTTAGGTCGCACGCGCGGGCAGCGCACGCCTGTTGACCTGCGCCTGTTGGCACGGATCGTTCACTTGACAAGGGATCCCTTTTCGAGTAGAATCGGGGCAACGACCACCGGGATCAAATCTGTGATCACTACAGAGTCTATCTGGCACCAGATTCGAGAGGGCGATGAGTGTGCGCGTGCGCAGGTAGTTCAAAACTATGCGCATCTTGTGAAGATCACAGTCTCGAAGCTGGTGCCAACGCTGCCACCCAATCTGGATCAGGAAGACCTGATCGGCGCGGGGTACATGGGCCTCATCCGGGCTGTAGATCAGTTTGATCTGGGGCGCGGAGTGAAGTTCGAGACGTATGCCATCTCGCTGATCCGGGGAGCCGTTCTCGATGCCTTGCGCAAAGAGGATTGGGTGCCGCGCTCGACGCGCGAGAAAGCGCGCAACCTCCAGAATCTCTACGCCCAGCTCGAGCGCCGCCTCGGACATCCCGCCACAGATGAGGAGATGGCAGAGGCGCTTGGGCTCGACATTGATGAATTCCATACGCTTCTCTACGAAACGAGCCGCACCAGCCTGGTATCGCTGGATGACTTGCTGACGAATTCCGATAATGACGAGACGCCGCTCTGCGACAGCATGCGTGGCGACTCACCGGACCCTCAAGCGGAGCTCGAGCGCAAAGAGATGTGGCGCGCTCTTTCCTACTCGCTCGATATACTGCCGGAACGCGAGCGCATTGTGGTGTATCTATACTACTTTGAGGGACTCACCCTCAAAGAGATTGGCCGTGAGCTCCAGATCTCGGAATCGCGCGTACACCAACTACACGGACAGGCGGTCCGGCGCCTGGCCCGCCAACTCAACGATCGGCGAGCGCTTTTCACGGCGGAATAGGGAGATATTGGCTATGCGTTGTCGTTGCCGGCTGGCCCTGGTGGCCAGCCTTGCGGTGGTGTCGGTGACGGTGTTTGCGGGCTGCGGCAAGAAGCCCGCCGCCGTAGTCAATGGTAAACGTATTGAGCGCGCGCGCTATGAAGAGCTGTTGGAGCGCACAGCGGGTGCCCCGCTTCTGGTGCAACTCATCTCCGAGGAGCTCATCCTGCAGGAAGCCGAAAAGCAGAAGGTGATGCCGCCCCCCGCAGAGGTGGACCGCCGGCTCGCCGAAGCGAAGAAAGCCAATCCGAGCGCTTTCCAGGGAGGCGCCGAGGATGAGGCGCGCCGCCAGGTGCTGATCATGCTTGCCACGCGCAACCTTGCCTTCAAGGGCCTGAGCGTGCCGGAGAGCGAAGTCAAGGCGACCTTCGAGAAGCACCGGAAGCAGTTCGACCAGCCCGAGGCCGTTGTGGTCCGACGCGCCGTCTTCAAGACCAAGAAGGAGGCCGAAACCGCGCGGCAGACTCTGATGAAGGCGAACGTCGAGTTTGGCGTCATTCTCGGTCAGTCGATTGACCACCAGGAGATCCGCCAGAACGGCGGTGCCCTCCCGGCTCTCATCCGCACGACTCCCGGTGGCCCGATCACGATGATCCTTGGGTCGGACCCGCAGACCGGCGCCGCAATCCAGCGCCCAGCCGACCTCCTCCTTGGCCAGGGAGTTGCCGAAAAGGCGTTCAACCTGCCCGAGAAGACCATCATGGAGGTGCTTCCCTCCCAAAGCCCCAAGGGCTACCAGGTGATCCAGGTTCAGGAACACCGCGAGGCGAAGCGCGGCACGTATGCCGAGTGGCAAGAGCGCATCCGCGAGCAACTGCTCCTGGAGAAGCGCTTCAAGGATGAGAAGATCCCGGAAGGGGTCGATCCGATCACCTACTACCAGGCCAAGCTGGTGAGCGATCTGCGCCGCAAGGCGAATATCGAGATCAACATCGAGCGCTTCAAGGAGCTGCCCAAGCACCCCGAAGCGTGGCCTAATGTGGGAGGTGGCCAATAGTTACTATTGTTGGGCTGGGACCGGGGAGCCTCGGCGGGCTCTCGGTCTCGGCTCTCGAGACGCTCACCCGTGCTCCGCGCGTGCTGTTGCGCACGCGCCAGCACCCGGTGGTGGACGCTCTCGAAGCGAAGGGGATGCGCGCCGAGTCCTACGATTCCCTCTACGAGAGCGCGTGCTCTTTCGATGAGCTGTACCAGCGCATCGCCGGCGCCGTCCTTGAGGAGGCGCGCGCCGGCGATGTGGTCTACGCTGTGCCTGGATCCCCTCTCCTCGGCGAGCGCACGGTGACCCTCCTGGTCGAGCAGTGCGAGGCCGAGGGAATCCCCCTCACGCTGATCCCCTCGGTGAGCTCGCTCGATGCCACGCTCGCCGTGCTGCGCGTGGCTGTTAACACCGCGCTCGAGGTCCTCCATGCCCCGGATGTGGCCCGCTTCCGCCCCGAGGGCATTGCCCCCCTCTTCATCTTCGGGCTCTACGACGTCGCCGTTGCCAGCGAGGTCAAGCTGTCGCTGATGGAGATCTATCCGGATGATTACCCGGTGACCGTGGTGCGTGGCGCCGGGGTGGATGGGCGCAACGAGCAGGAGACGATCCCACTCTACTGCCTCGACCGGGTGAGCGTTGACCATCTGACCAGCCTCTTTGTGCCCGCCATGGAGCGCCGGCCGGCCACATCCTTCGAGCGCCTGGTCGAGGTGATGGCTGCCCTCCGTGCGCCGAACGGGTGCCCGTGGGACCGTGAGCAGACCCACGAGTCACTGAAAAAGTACCTCACAGAAGAGACCTACGAGTTCTTCGATGCCATCGACGATCAAGATGACGAGCGCATGGCGGATGAACTGGGCGATCTCCTCTTGCAGATGGTCTTCCATGCGCGCATCGCCGAGGAGGAGGACCGCTTTGATATCCACGATGCCATCCGCAGCATCGTGGAGAAGCTGATCCGCCGGCACCCCCACGTCTTTGGTGACACCGAGGTTTCTGGCGCCGATGAGGTGCTGGACAACTGGGAGAAGATCAAGGCCGGCGAGCGCCTGACCGCGCATCGGAAATCGCTGCTGGACGCTGTCCCCCGCGCGATGCCCAGCCTCCAGCGCGCCTTCGAGCTGACGCGCCGCGCCTCCAAAGTGGGCTTCGATTGGAAAGAAGCCACCGATGTCCTCGACAAGGTGGGCGAGGAGATGGAGGAAGCCCGCGAGGCGCTTGCAGCCGGGGATCAGGCGGCGGTACGCCACGAGGTTGGCGACCTCCTCTTTGCCCTGGCGAACCTGGCGCGCAAGGCAGGCGTCGATCCGGAGGATGCCCTCCACGCCGCAAACCGTCGCTTTAGCGACCGGTTTCGCTATATCGAGGCCCGGGCGCAAGAGCAGGGCACTTCGCTGGCCGAGATGTCGCTGGAGGAGATGGACCGTCTCTGGAACGAGGCCAAGGCGCGCCTGGACGGCGCATAGCCCCCCGGATCACTGGCAGCCTGCCCGCGCTTCGCTCCCCGGCCTTGGGATTCCAGGGCCTTCGCCTTCTCTCGGGTTCTGCTACCCCCCTTTTGTGCAACGGACTCTGCTGTTCGGGCGATGGCACCAGAGCCCCCTGCGTTCTGGGTATAATGGGAAATGTCGGGCGCTCGCAACCATCCGGGGAGTGAGATCACCCCGCGGTGAAGGTGAGAGAGCAGAGTGGGAGACGCAAGAAGAGGATCAAAGCGAGGCAGGCGCCGTGTGTATCCAGAGGGGGGATCGCGCGGCGTTCGTGCCAATCGCCGCGGGCTCCGGCGACAGACTCCATCCTGGGTAGAGCAGGCCTCGCGCCCGCACCACGTTCTCGCGGCAGAAGAGTTGCTCCGGGCGATCATGGGCGCGGTTTCGACGGGGATCGCGGTCGTGGATGCGCACACCGGGGAGATCCTGGCGAGCAATGAGCGGATGGCCGAGCTCCTCGGGGGGCCGATCTCTCGCCATATCCGGATGGCGGAGTGGATCGAGGCAAAGGGATTCCACCCCGACGGGCGCCGCTATCTGCCGGAGGAGTGGCCAAGCGCAAGGGCGATGCGCGGCGAGGTGGTGACCGCGGAGGAGATTGCGGTCGAGCGCTCTGATGGCACCTGCGTGGCGCTCTCCATCAGCGCCGTACCTTTCCGAAACCCGCGGGGGCGCGTGTTGGCCGCCGTTCTCGTCGTCGAAGATATCAGCGAGCGCAAGCGGATCGAGGGCGCGCTGCGCCAGGCCAACACGGAGCTGCAGGCTGCCAATCGGGAGCTGGATGCCGTCGCGACGGAGCTGCGCGCGTCGGAGGAGCAGATGCGCGCGCTTTACGAGCAGACTCCCGCCATTGTGGTGTTGAGCCATCTGGACAACGGCCGCTATGTCCGCGTGAATGAGGCGTTTGAGCACGTGCTAGGGTGGTCGCGCGAGGAGGTGGTGGGGCGCACCTCGGTGGAGATGGGGATCTTCGCGCGTCCGGAGGAGCGCGAGCACTACGCGAACCTGGTCCGCGAGCATGGTCGAGTCCGCGACCTGGAAGCGACGCTACACGCGCGCGATGGGAGGGCGCTCACCGCGCTCCTCTCCGGGTCCGCGGTGGAGATCGGGGGCGAGCCCTATCTCATCACCGTGGCGGTGGAGATTACCGAGCGCAAGCGGGCGGAGGCCGCGCTGCGCCGCTACGAATTGATCGCCGCTCACTCCCGAGATATCATCCTCTTCATGCGCCGCGATGACGGCCGCCTCCTGGAGGTGAACACCGCCGCCGTGGATGCCTATGGCTACTCTCGGGAGGAGCTGCTGGGCATGACGGTGCATCAGTTGCGCGCGTCAGGAGCCGAGGAGCCGACCGCTGAACAGATGGCCGAAGCCGATGCCCGCGGGATCCTCTTCGAATCGCTTCACCGGCGTCGCGATGGCAGCACCTTTCCGGTGGAGATCAGCGCCAGAGGCGCCACCATCGACGGCACACGCGTGCTGGTGAGCGTGATCCGCGATGTGACCGAGCGCAAGCGTGCTGAGGAAGCGCTTCGGGAGAGCGAGGCACGCTTCCGCCAGCTGGCCAACGCGATGCCTCAACTGGTATGGACCGCTCGCCCGGATGGCACTGCCGACTACTACAACGAGCGCGTGCGCGAATTCCGAGGCTTCGCTCAGGATGCCGACGGCAACTGGTTGTGGCAGCCTGTCCTCCATCCCGAGGATGTGCAACCGACCGTTGATGCCTGGGAGCACGCGGTGCGCACCGGGACCATCTATCAGATTGCCCATCGAGTCCAGCGGGCCGATGGCACCTACCGCTGGTATCTCAGCCGTGGGGTTCCTGCTCGCGACGAGGAAGGCCGGATCGTGAGGTGGTTCGGTACGGCGACCGATATCGATGACCAGAAGCGTGCCGAGGAGCGAGTCCGCTTCTTGGGAGAGGCCAGCGCAATCCTCGCCTCGTCGCTCGACTCTGAGAAGACGTTGCAGCGCGTGGCGAGGCTGGCTGTGCCCGCGCTCGCTGATTGGGCCGTGTTGGACCTCATCGGGGAAGGGGGCGCCATCCGCCGTGCCGTGGTGGCGCATCGCGAGGGGGTCTCCCCCGAGGAAGTGGCCCGGTTCGAGCGGTTGGCGCCCTCGCCAGAATCGCCGCTGCCGGAGGCCCACGCTCTCCGCACCGGAGAGACCGTCTTCGTGTGCGATTCTCACACGCTTTCGCCGCCCTCATGGCAGGGCGATGAGCAGAACCGCGCGTTACGGGCGCTGGGGGTGCATTCGGTGATCGCAGCGCCCGTGGTCGCGGGGGGGCGCGTTCTAGGGGCGATCACTCTGATGTGGGCAGAGCCGGATCGCCGCCCCGGTCCCGAGGAGCGGTTGCTGGTAGAGGAGCTGGGCCGGCGCGTGGGTGTGGCTCTCGATTACGCCCGCCTTTTCCAATCCGAGCAGAGGGCGCGTGCCGAGGCCCAGGAGGCAAACCAGTCCAAGGATCAATTCGTGGCGATGGTGTCGCACGAATTGCGCAATCCGCTGGCCGCTATCACCGCGGGGATGGACCTGCTGCGCCGTAGCATCCCTCTCGAGGGACGGATCGGGCGAGCGATCGAGATCGTTGGGCGCAATGCCGAACTGCAGGTACGGCTGGTCAATGACCTCCTCGATCTCTCTCGGCTGAATCGCGGGAAGCTTCAACTCCAGCGTACCCCCGTGAACCTGCAGCGGGTGGTTGATGCCGCGGTTCATTCCTATGAAGCGGAAGCAAAGGATGCGGGCGTCGCTCTCACCAGCGATGCTGAGGCAAGCCTGTGGGTGGATGGCGATTTCGACCGGCTGCAGCAGGTGGTGATGAACCTGATTGACAACGCCCTGAAGGTGACGCCTGCCGGTGGCACCGTTCACGTGGCCGCCAAGGCGCACAATGAGCGACATGCGCGCATCACCGTCGAAGATACCGGCGTGGGCATGAGTCAGGAGACGCTCGCCCACCTCTTCACGCTCGCTCATCAGGGAGAGAGCGGTCAGCGGAAGGGCGGGCTGGGTATCGGGCTCACTCTGGTGAAGGGGATCGTGGAGCGCCACGGGGGGCGTGTCTGGGCGGAGAGCGAGGGGCCCAATAAGGGGAGTCGCTTCACCGTGGAGCTTCCTTTGCGCGAATCGCCCCAAGCGCCCGATCTGCCTCCCGCCCGGCTCTCTTCCGAGATGCCGGCTTCGTCTGAGGCGGAATAGGCGCGGGCGCCCATCAGGAGGGCGATCCCGCGCGTCTAAAAATCCTCAAAGCGATGCTCCAGGCGAACACTTGGCCTCGTGCGGATCGCTATTGCCTTTCCTTCAAGGCGGCGTTTGCCTTCGTCGCGGCCTCGGCGAGGGCGGCTTCAGGCGCCTTCTGCCCGGAGACGACCTTATCGAACGCCTCCTCCATGAACTTGCGCACATCCTGCCAGCCGCGAACGTTTGGCTCGCGCACGCCATACTGCGCAACCTCGAAGCACTGCTGCGCCTGCGGATCCTTTTCCCAGTATACCTTCATCTCAGGGCGATCCGCGACCGAGCGGCGCAGCGGCATGTAGGTGGAGTGCGTGGCCCAATACGCGGTCTGGTTCGGCTCCGCGAGCCAGCGGACGAAGGACCACGCGGCGCGCTGCTTCTCGGGCGTCGTCTTGAAGACGGCGACGTTGGCGCCATACTGCACGGTGACCGGCTTCTCGGGGTTTACCTGCGGGATGACGGTGATCCCCCACGGGAACTTGCCAGCGACGGCCGGGGTGACGAACTCGCGCGCGGTGCTGGTGCCGATGAACATGGCGATGCGCCCGTTGCCGAAATCCGCGGGATACTGCGCCTTGGTGGTGCGCGTGGCGGCACCCTTCTCCACCAGCTCGGCGATCAGCCGGAAGTGATCCTTGCCCGGCTCCGCGTTGAAAAGAACCTGCGCGCCATCTTCGGTGACCAGCTCGCCTCCCCGAGAGAGGATGCACCCGTGGATCGTCGAAGCATCCGCCCAGAGGCCGAAGCCGTAACGGGTCACCTTGCCGCTCGCGTCGCGCTTCGTCGTCTTGATCGCCGCGTCTCGGAACTCATCCCACGTCTTTGGCGGACCTGCGAAGCCGGCTTCCTTGAGCGCCTCCTCGTTGTAATAGAGGACGAGCACGCTCTTGGTGAAGGGGAAGCTCAGGTACTGATTGCCGAACTGCGCGAATCGGTTGCTCTCCAGATAACCGGGAAAGATATCCTGCAGCGCGGTCTGATCAAGGCCGTCCGGACCCTGCATCATCTCATCGAGTGGCTGGACAAGCCCCGCCTTCATATATTCCGCGACCATGCTCTCATAGGCGACCGCCATGTCCGGCGGCCGGCCGGCCGATATGGCCGCCATCGTCTTCTGATAAAGCTGGTCGTAGTTTCCCTGGAAGAGAAGCCGGACCCTTACGCGGCCCTCATTCTCCTCGTTGTAGCGGGCCACCAGATCCTCGAGCGCCTTCGCATTATCCGCGGTCTGGGTGTGCCAGAACTCCACCTCCAGGCCCTGTCCGGTTGAGGCAGGCCCCGATTCCGACTTCCGGCACCCGGCGGCGACCACGGCGAGAACGGCCAGGAACAGACACCAACGCTTCATCTTACTTTACTCCCACGGGGCAACCGGGACTGGCCGGCGCCCACCACCGGAAGTATAGCACAGCGGCCAGGCAGCGTCAACGCAATCCTCCCTCCCGCCGGCGTGCCGGGGGCGATACCGCAGCGAACCACGGATGAGGAGAACGGACGTGGATGGAGAGGGCCGCCTACGGGCGCGGAGCTGGAAGCTCCGCGCTGCTTTTCGGCAAAGCCCTTCGGGCTTCCCCTCCTAGCCTTCGCCGTTCTAAGGCACCCGTGAGTGTAGCCCAATCCAGCCCGGCAGGGCTTCGCTCACAAGCAGCGCGGAGGTTAACTACCGCGCATCGGGTTGCGCGCCACCTTCGAAGCTTCAGATTCCTTGTCTCGTGAATCCCAGCATGCGCAGTGAACCACGGATGAGGAGAACGGATGTGGATGGGAAGGCGCCGCTCCGGCGGTATTCCTCCATCCATCTGTGTTCATCCATGGCCATCTGCGGATAACGGTCTGTTCTTCTGCGGATAACGAAAGGCCCGCATGCGTCTGGAGGGGGTGAACTCGCGGGGCTGGGGATGCGTCTGAAAGTGTAGCGCCGCATCACCGGGAATGCCTCATGGATGGCCTCTGCCACCTGTAGGATCCGACGCCTGGATAGAGAAAGAGTGTGGGGACTCCGCCCATCGGGCGCGATGGGGGAGCATCCGTGTGCGGCGGACATGGGTGCGCCGAACTGGCAGAAAGGACAGGGTGACATGAAGCATGCACGACCGCGGTTCCTGGCCTGCCTCCTGGCGTTGGCGACGATCTTTGGCGCGCGGGGGGCGCAGGCTGCCCTGTCGCTAGAGCAGGAAGTGCAGGCCGGGCGGGGGTTCGTCAACGCTTTCATCGAGCAATATGGGGAGAGTGAGGAGCAGGGCTATCGGGAGCTGGCGGAATCGGTGTTGCAGGCGCTGGCGCGGGCCAGTGGGGAACGCCCGGAGTTGCAGTGGCGGGTGGTGGTCCTGAGGCACAACCCGAACAACCCCGTCTCCTGCAACGCGGCGGCGTTTCCAGGTGGGTATATCGTCACCGATGACGCCTTCCTGCGGACCATCGAGCAAGGGGCGGGTGGTGATGCAAAGCGCATGGAGGCGATGCTGGCCGGCGTCCTGGCGCATGAGATGGCCCACATTGTGCGCCGCGATACGGATGCCCTGGTGCCCGTCTTCTTCGCCGGCAAGGCGAGCGATGCGCCAAAGCTTCTGTTTACCCTGAAATCACGCGAGGGAGCTCCGAAGGAGAGCGCCACCGAGACGCGCGTGAAGGAGAACGAGTGTGACCGCCACGGTGCCTTCTACCTCTTGCGCGCCGGCTATCGCGTGGATGACATGATTGATGTTTTCCGCCACCTTGCGGATGAAGAGGTGGATGAAGTCCTCTTCAGCAGCGAGCTGGATCATGCCCGGGCAACCGAGCGCGTGGGCAACCTCCTGGAGGTGCAGAACCAGGTGACCGAGGATGAGCGCCTCTACGACGAAGCGGTGAACATCCTTCGCCTGGGCCTCGATGAGGAGATGCTTCGCGTGGCAGAGCGGAACCTGGAGACGGTGTCGGTCCGCTTTCCGAAGGTGCTCCCGGTGCGCCACGCGCGTGCGGTGCTTGCCCATCGCCGCTTCCTGGCCAAGACGCCCCCCGAGAGGCTGGAGCTCAAGCCCTCCTTCACCTTCTACCGCTTCCGGGCTTCGCGCAGCCTGATGATGGATGATCACCTCCGGCAGGCGATTGCCGAGTACGAGGCGATCCTCCAGGATTACGAATCGCAGGGCTATCGCGGCCTGGGACCGACGGTCGCCGGCTATGCCCTTGCCCTGCTGCACGCCGGAAACGCCGAGAAGGCGCTCTCGTGGGCGAAGAAAGCGGTGGAGCTGGCGCCGGAGGAGTGGAACGGCTACAACGTCCTGGGCATGGCGTCCTACCGAAAAGGCCTGAAGACAGAGGCCGCCGCTCACTTGCGCAAGGCCGTGGCGCTCGCTGTGCCGGAGGGCCCGCGGGCTCTAGTCGAGCGCGCCCTGCTCACCCCGGCGATGGAGGAGAGCGCCGTCTTGCGCTATATCGATTCGCAGCCGCCCGTAGAGTTTGGCCCGGCGCTCTTCAACCTGGGAGTGGTCCTGAAGGCCGCGGGCGACAAGTCGGGAGCGGCCCACGCCTTTCAAGGCTACCTGGCGACCGACTCGCGCAGCGATTGGGGCCGGCTCGCCCGAAAACACCTGGACGAGATGAAGATTGTCCACCTGCCGACCGCCGCGCCCCCGGTGGCAGGGGTGACCGTGGGCCTCTCCGACGTGGAGCTGCGGAAGAAGCTGGGGAATCCCGAGGGGATTACCTCGCCGCGTCCAGGGGTTCAGGTGTGGCGTTACAAGAGCAAGGGCTTCAGCATCTTCCTCGACGAGGAGAACCGCGTGCGCGCGGGAGTGCTCTATCCTCCTTATGCGGGCCAACTAGGGCCGGGGGTGACCCTCGGTGCAAAGCCCGAGGCCGTGGAGAAGGTCTGGGGCCAGGCGACCGCAACCGCCGCCGTGAGCACGCGCCAGGCGTGGGCCTATCCGGAGCATGGCCTCACTTTCCTGATGACGGGCGGCAAAGTGTCGAAGGTGGTGTGGGCGCCAGCCCCGCTCCCAGGCGGCGGCACGCTCAGCGCCACCATCCAGGTGCGCGTGGGTGATACCGCGGAGG
Organism: Armatimonadota bacterium; assembly: GCA_012512265.1. Taxonomy (GTDB): domain Bacteria; phylum Armatimonadota; class JAAZEB01; order JAAZEB01; family JAAZEB01; genus DUUU01. The sequence continues at coordinate 89,571 of JAAZEM010000069.1, forward strand.
AGGTCGAGAAAGCCCTCGGTACGCCCGACGCCGGCAAGGGCGAGGAAGCAACCGGCGGCGTCTGGGTCTATGACCGCAGGGGCGTGCGCGTGCGCTTCGATCGAAATGCCAAGGCGGCGCTCGTCACGATCACGCGGCCGAGTGACGCTCAGGTGGGTGGAATCAAGCTGGGCGATGCGGCCGCAGCGATCCGCCAGCGTGTCGGCCCCGGTTTCGTGACCACGGACGTGGAGAGCGCAGAGACCTATAGCTTCCCCAATCTGGGCGTCGCCTACGTCGTGCGCAATGCGGAGGTGTCGCTGATCACCCTCTTCCAAAGGGAGAGTTAGCCCGCGTCCTTCCGCTTTGCCCTTCTGAAAACGCCCGCGCGGATAGCCTGCCGCGCGGGCGTTTCGCATCGCATCGGTGGCGCCAGCAGACGGTCTGATCTACCGGCGGCGCTCCAGAGCGCGGGCCGCCGCGGCTTTTCCGGGCCCCTCGCCTTCGGCCACGCTGCGCAGGAGGGCGAGGGCCTCGGGCGTGCCAATCTCCAGGATGGCCTGGGCGGCTGCCTCGCGAACCCGCGCGCGGTCGTGCGCGCGCAGGATGCGACCGAGTGCCTCGACCGCGCTCTTCTCGCCTCGACGGCCCAACTCGCGCGCGGCCTCTTCCACCTCCTCGGGGGTGCCATCGAGACGCCGGATCAGCTCCGCGGCTGGCGTCCCGGCAACTGGAGGGCCTGAGCGAGACGCCTGGCCTCCCTCCTCGCGCACGCCGGTATCTGCCGCCGCATTCGTGGTAGGTGCGGTCAACCGCTTGCGTCCGTCGGCAGGCGTCTCCTTCCTGCCCTCCGCGCGCGAGAGTTTCTCCGCGCGCGGCGATGGCGCTGGCACGGCCAGGGGGCTGGCTTCCGGCTGTTGCTGGAGGGCCACCACTTCGCGCGCACGCCTCTCCATCGGGGCCGGCGGCTCAGCTGCGCCCTCACTGATGGCCGCGGCCTTGGCGGACTCCGCGACGGGGGATGTCTGGGCGACCGAGGGTGGTGCCGCCGCGGCTTTCCCAAGGTCTGGCATGGTCTGAGGAGCGTTTGCCGCGGGCAGGGGTGGCGTGCTCCTCTCGCCTTCCAGGGAGAGCGCCATCGGTGACAGGGTTGGGTTGGCGGGCGTCGCCGTTGCCTTCACCCGAGGCGGCTCCGCGGGAGCGCTGGCAACAAGTGGCGCTTCCTGGGCGGGAGCAGGTGGCTTCCGGGGCTGGACGCGCGGGCGTGCGCCAGATGCATGAGGCGGCTGGGGCCTTCTGTTTTGTGTCCGGGGCACGGCCTTGCTAGATGTGGCGGGAGCCTTCTCCTCCAGCGGCGCGACCGGCTCGCGCGCGCCACCAGCAGAGGATGGTGACTCGCCGGCATCGGCCTGCTCGAGGGCGCGGGGTGCGGGATGTGCTTCTATTGGCGCCTGGATCTCCAGGCGATCCGGGGTGGTGCTGATCTGGGTGATGGTCTCCGGGGTGGGTGTGCCACGGTAGAGCACCACCAGGAGCAGCGCCGCGACAGGGAGAGCAGCGTACGCGGGAAGCAGGGCCGGGCGTGCGCAGGCGCGGAAACCGAGGAGGACCGCCGTGTGCTTCAAGGCATCCCATCGCTCCTGGACGCGCTCGCCGACACGTTTTCCCCCATAGAGCAGCGGCGCCGGCGTTCCAAGCAGCCGCTCACCAAGCCGCGCCCGGCCCTGGGCGCGCACGCGGGCCAGCAACGCCGCTCTCTCCTCTTGCGAGAGCGACTGGCGCGGGAGAGTGGCCACCAGACGTGCAGCCTCCTGCGCCTCGTGCACAGCCTCGGCGCACGACGCGCACTCCTCGCAGTGACGGCGCAGAGCCCCGGCGTCTCGCTCCCGGAGGGCGTCTCCCAGGTAGGCCTCAATCAGCCTTCGCACAAAGAAACATAACATAACGCTCTCTCACTCCGCGAGCTGGCCCTGCAGGACCGCCTTCAGTTTCCCCATCGCGTAGTGCAGGCGCGAGTTGACCGTGCCGACCGGACAGTCGAGGATCTCGGCGATCTCCTTGCAGGAGAGACCCTCGAAGTAGCGGAGGGAGACGGCGACGCGGTGCGTCTCGGGGAGGCTCTCCATCGCCTGGCGCACCTTTGCCTCGGTGTCACGCCGCATCAGGTGGTCTACGGGCCCCTCTTCCTCCGCTTCCAGGGCGTAATCGACCACCGCGATGGGGACGAACGCGGCGCGGTCCGTGCGCCGGGCTGACTTGCGCCGGTGCTCCAGACAGACGTTGACCGTGACCCGATAGAGCCAGGTGGTGAAAGCGCTCTCCCCTCGGAAGCTGTGAATGTGCGTGTAGACGCGCACGAAGACCTCCTGGGTGATGTCGCGTGCTTCCTCCCGGTCAGGGACGTAATGGCAGACGAGCGCATAGACGCGATCCAGGTGCCGCTCGAAGAGGGCATCGAACGCCGCTTCATCCTCTGCCTGACACCGCTTTACGAGAACCTCGTCTTCCGAGAGCATGCCCTTCCATCCACACGCCGGATCACCCGCGCTCGGCAGCATGCGCGGCCCTGCCCGCGAATGCTCGCCGTTCCTTTAGACGGCGCCGGCGCGCGAATCCTTCACTCTGGCTTATGTCGCGCCGGTTTCACCAGGTCGGTGCGGGGACGCGACCTGCGCGCGCGGGGCCAGGCGGCGGTTGACCGGGGCACGGGCATCTGTTAGAATGGAAGCAGGAGGATGAGATGCCAGAAGGAGTGCTGCGCGTGGCGCTGGGCCAGGTGCGCGTGGGTGATCATGTAGGCGAAGACGTTGAGAAGATCGCTTCCTTTTTGCGGCAAGGCCGCGAGCTGGGAGTGGACGTCGTCCTCTTCCCCGAGGGCGCGGTGGGCGGCTACTTCAGCGTGAACTTCCACGACCCGGCGGATCTGGATGGCGACGCGGTGGAGCAGGGCCTCCTGGAGATCCAGCGGGTGGCACGCGAGACCGGGGTGGCGGCGGCGGTGGGTGCCTCGCGCCGCGCGCCTGATGGCCGCCTGACCAACTCGCTGCTGCTTATCTCCGGCCAGGGCGAGGTGCTCGCGGAGTACGTGAAGACCCAGCTGACTGCCTCCGATCGCAAGTGCTACGCGCCTGGCGGTTCTTTCCCCGTGGTCAACTTCGAGGGCGTGCCCCTTGGACTGCTGATCTGCTATGACCAGCGCTTTCCGGAGCCGTGGCGCGTGCTTGCCCTGCGCGGAGCGCAGGTGGTGCTCCACTGCTCGAACGCCTGCGTGCCGGGCGATGACTGGAAGATCCCTGTCGTCGAGGCGCACCTCCGGTCACGCGCGGCGGAAAACGGCTTCTTCGTCGTCTCGGTCAACCACGCCGGCCCCTCCCAAAACTGGGGCTCGGTGATTTACGACCCGCAGGGCCTGGAGGTGGCCCGCGCCGGCTACGATCGCGAGGAGCTGGTGCCGGCGGATCTCGACCTGACGCGCGTCAACACCACCTTCCTCCAGGAACGTCGCACCGACCTGGCGGCAATCTACTCGGCCAGCGATCTCTAAGCCCCGACCTCCCGGGGTTGCTCCGGGCCAGGCTCCGGAGTCTCGGGCGGGGGTTGCCTGCGGTTGAACTGGTTAGCGGCGGCTTCGGGCCCCTCGCGCAGGAGGACCTCCACCGCATCCGCCGCGCGAGCGACCGCCTCCTCGATCTGAGGGCGCTCCTCGGCCGTGAACTCGCCAAGCACGTGGTCGATCCACTGGTCCGGGGCAACGCGGCCCACGCCAATCCGCACGCGTGGGAACGCATCGGTGCCGATGCGCGCGATGATCGACTTGAGGCCGTTGTGCCCGCCGGCGGATCCGCTGGCGCGCACGCGAACGCGGGCCACATCGAGGTTCATGTCGTCGCAGATCACAATCAGATCCTGCGGGGAGACTCGATACCGCGAAAGAAGGGAGAGCGCCGCGTCGCCACTGCAATTCATATAGGTCTGGGGCTTGGCGAGGACCACAGCGACGCCGGCGATAGTGCCTTCTCCTAACAGAGAAGAGTGGCGTCGCGTCGTGAGGCGGATCCCGTGGCGCTTCGCCAGCAGGTCCGCTGTCATGAAGCCCACGTTGTGCCGTGTGGACGCATACTCTGCCCCGGGGTTTCCCAGCCCCAGGATAATCTTCATCATCGTCTTGCTCGTACTATTCGCTTTGGAAAACTCGCTCTGAGACCCCTGGCTCGCACCGGGAAGCGCCACCCGGCGGTGCAGGGAAGGTGTTCAATCGCTTTTCCCGTGGTTCCTGAAGAGCGTGCTGACCGAGGCGTTCTCATGGATGCGCCGGATGGCCTCCGCCAGGACCGGGGCGACGGAGAGGACCTCGATCTTGGGTGAGAGCCGGTCCTCGCTGATGGGAATGGTATCGGTGACGACCAGCTGGCGAAGCGGAGAGGCCTGGATGCGTTCGATGGCGTTGCCGGAGAGAACGGGATGGGTGGCACACGCGCACGCGGCCCGCGCCCCGCGCTCGAAGAGCGCATTCACGCCACCGAGTAGCGAGCCGGCCGTATCCACCATATCATCCACCAACACGCACGTTCTATCCTTGACGTCGCCGATCACCTCGATGACCTCTACCCTATTTGGCCCGGGTCGGCGCTTGACCACGATGGCGAAATCGGCACCGATGCGGTCGGCGAAGGCGCGTGCCATCGAGACGCCGCCGACGTCGGGGGAGACGACGACAACGTCGTGTCCGCAGAGCCCGCATTCGATCAGGTGGTCGGCCATGATCGGCCCCGCATGAAGGTGATCCACGGGAAAGTCGAAGAAGCCCTGGATCTGCAGGGCGTGGAGGTCCATCGTCAGAACGCGGTGTGCCCCGGCGGCGGTAATCAGCGTGGCGACTAGCTTGGCGCTGATCGGCTCGCGCGCCTTGATCTTCTTATCCTGGCGGGCATAGCCAAAGTAGGGGATCACAGCCGTGATACGCGCCGCGGATGCTCTCCGGAAGGCATCGATGGAGATCAGCAGCTCCATCAAATGGTCATTCACGGGCGCGCACGTTGGCTGCACGATGAAGACGTCGTCGCCGCGAACGCTCTCATCGATCTCGACGCGGATCTCGTGATCGGAGAAGCGGGTGACCTGACCGCGAACCGGCTCGATGCCTAGGTGCGTGCAGATCGCCCGGGCTAGCTGCTTGTTGGCGTTCCCACTGAAGACTTTCAACTCGTTCGCCCGGTCCATCGCTCACCCCTTCTGCTTGGACTCACGGCGGCGGCGTGCCCAATCCGGCTTGTTCTCCTGCCGCGAGCGAGCGATTCCAAGCGCGTCTGCAGGGACCTCCTCGGTGATAGAGGAATGCGCGGCCACGTAGGCCCCAGATCCGATGGTGACCGGTGCGATGAGGACGGAGTTACTCCCGATGAAGGCGTCATCGCCAATCGTCGTCCGGTTCTTCCGGATCCCATCGTAGTTGCAGGTGATGACGCCTGCCCCGATATTCACCCGGTCGCCCACGGTGGCATCACCCACGTAGGCGAGGTGCGCGATGGAAACGCCCTCTCCTACCTGAGCGTTCTTGAGTTCCACATAGTCGCCGATCTTGGTGCGGGCGCCCACTTCCGACCCTGGACGCAGGTGCGCGAAGGGGCCCACGCGTACCTCTTTGGCGAGGCGCGAGTCGCGCAAAACAGAGGCCTCCACGGCGATGTCATCATCCAGCACGCAGTTGACCAGATGCACGTGTGGCCCGATGCGGCAGTGGCTGCCGATCACCGTCTCCCCCTCAATGAAGGTCCAGGGATAGACCACGGTATCTCGGCCGATGCGGACGCCGGCATCCACGAAGGTGCTCTCCGGGTCGATGAAGGTGACGCCCTCGTCCATCAATCGGGCAATCACTTCCCGGCGCAACGCCTTCTCCGCGCGCGCCAGGTCGGCCCGCGTGTCCACATCGATCAGGGGTTCGTCTGCCACATTGCAGGTCGCGGCGCTCGCAATGACCGCATCGAGCGCGGCCGGCGAATCGAGAGAGAGGGTGACCTCCCGGCGCAAGGCATAGACGCCTGTGGGCACGCCGCCAGCCACCAGGAGAGTGGCATTTGCCGCCTGGGCGATGTGGCAATCGAGCAACGACTTCAAGTGGTGGGCCCGGAGTTGCGGGAGGTCGGCCGGGATAACAAGGAGGTGTCCCGCCTCCGGGAGGGCGGCGAGGGCCAAGGTGATGCTTGCGGCTACCGTGTCGCCGGCGGCAACGACCCGGGCCCGCTCTCCTACCAGCGCGACCATCGCCTCTGCGCCCGCGGGAATCACCACCGCGGCGGCCGAAAGCTCGCTCTCGACCGCCGCATCCAACGCATACTCGAGCAGTGGCCGGCCACACACGCGATGCAGCGGCTTGGGCGTATCCGTCTTCATGCGCAGGGAAGGCCCAGCAGCCAGGATCACCCCTACGGCGTTGGCCATAGTCACCTCGGCTCTCCCGAACATGCGAAAAGCCCGAAACCGCTCCTCCCACCAGGAATCACAGCCCCCTTCGCTTTAGCGCTCTTGGGGCCATTCGGACAAGCCGTTCGGGCCTTCAAACAAACTGCGATCATTGGCTCCGGGGCAAGGATTCGAACCTCGATAGGCAGACCCAAATTCTGCTGTCCTACCATTAGACGACCCCGGACCGCATTAGAGCTACTTCATTATACTCGGCAACGCCCCCGCGTGTCAACCATGAGGGTGCTTCGAATCGCCCCCCCTGCGCGTCTCCTTAATGGCCAGCCTTCCTTCAGGCCCTCCTGCTCCTTGACGTGGGTGGTCCAGAGAAGGCATTCGCGTCGATGTGTGGAACATTTGTCCCCAACCGCGTGCTGCTTGATGAAGTTTACCCCCGCGCCGTGAGGAGGAGACGATGGGAGAGGTGTTGGCTGCGCTGTCTCCCTGGGGAGACATTCTAGGGCGACTGCTTGTGGCCGCGTTGTGTGGCGGGCTCATCGGGTTCGAGCGGGAGAGCGCGGACCGGCCTGCAGGTTTTCGGACGCATCTCTTGGTGTGCGTGGGTTCCGCCGTTTACATGCTCACTTCAACGATGGTGGCCGGGAAAACGCACGATCCCGGGCGCATCGCGGCCCAGGTAGCCAGCGGCATCGGCTTCCTGGGGGCCGGCACCATCCTGAAGCAGGGGAGTATGGTCCGGGGCCTGACGACTGCAGCGAGCCTCTGGGTAGTGGCGGGTATCGGCCTGGCCGCGGGCTTCGGCGGGGGAGGCGCGGGGATTGCGTTTCTGGGCACTCTCATCGTTCTGATCTCCTTGAATACCCTCAAGATTCTTGAACGACGCCTGGATCGGGCCCACCGCTGCGACGTGCGCCTCACCATTGCCCGGCCGCGCGACAGGATGGAATGGCTGAAGGAGGTGCTCGAAGCGCATGAGATCAAGGTGCGCGGCCTCTCCATCACCGACATCGGCGACGGCTTCGGGAAGATCACTATCGCCGGGCGGGTAGCGACGCGGGCGCGCCTGGAAGAAGCGGTACGCCAGCTCGCTCAACACAAGTCAGTGTCCGGCGTCGATTGGGAGTTTCAATAAGCACGTAGGGAGCAGGCGTGGATAGGAGTATCTGGCGCGAAGGCCGGAGGAGGGGCAAAGATGCGCACGAACCAGGTGAAGCAACAGCTGCGTGAGGGAAAGACCACCCTCGGTTCCTGGCTAACCTTACCGGATGTGATCGCCACCCACTACATGGCGCGGGTCGGCTTCGACTGGTTGACTGTGGACATGGAGCACAGCCCGACGAGCCTGGAGACAGCGACGCTGATGTTTCAGGCGATTGCCCAGGCGGGGTGTGTGCCCCTGGCCCGCGTACCGTGGAACACGCCGGAGAACGTGAAGCGCGTGCTGGATAGTGGCGCGTTCGGCGTCATCTTCCCGATGCAGAACACCCGTGCCGAGGTAGAACAGGCGGTCGAGGCGACGCTTTACCCACCGCAAGGCTTTCGCAGCGTCGGTGCATCGCTGCCGGCGCTCGCTTTCGACACCGATGCGGGCACCTACTTCCAGCGTGCCAATGAGGAGATCCTGATCGTCATCCAGATAGAGCACATCCAGGCCGTCGAGCGCGCGGATGAGCTATTGAGCGTGCCGGGCGTGGACGCCGTCTTTATCGGACCGTCCGATCTTAGCGCCTCGATGAGACTGCAGCCGGGCGCCAGCGCTGGGGATCCCCGCTTCCAGGAGGCGGTGGAGCATGTCCGCGCCACCGCGGCGAGGCTTGGGGTGGCTCCCGGTATCCACGTCTTCAGCGTGGAGGATGCCCGCGCGCGCCTGGCCCAGGGGTTCCGCTTCGTCGCCCTCAACTCGGACGCCCGCTTCATGTCCGGCGCCGCCCGATCCACTCTCGCCCAGCTACGCTGATCGTGACCAGGGCGCGCCTGCCCGGCCCATCCGTCGCCTTCATCGGTGGTGCGAGCGCGTTGTCTCGGGAGCTCGACATGCCGCGATCAGGCCTTGCGCGTGCATCCGAAACGCGGTATACTTCGCATGGGATCTGGAGGAAGGGCGCGTGCGCCGAGCATCTGAGGATAAAGCCAGCTGTTCCGATTTCCATCGTGTACGCCAGAGGCCGGCCGGATGGGTATGCCCCAGTTCAGGAGAGAGCCGCGCGCAACGCCCACTCCCATCTTCCCACGCCCCAACGATTGGTCGATCCCGCTCTCCGGTTGTGCGTTCGGGAGCCTGCTCCGCGCCTTATCCCGGAAGAGATTGCTCGCTGCAAGTTGGGCGTTTAGTGGCAACAGGCAAAGGAGTAGAAGCATGCAGAGCCTTCTGGAGCGAGTGAAAGCCGGCGAGATCCTCATCTCGGATGGCGCGATGGGTACCTTCCTGCAGGAGAAGGGCCTGAAGCCGGGCGAGTGCCCCGAGGCCTGGTGCATCAGTCATCCCGACGTGGTGCGCGGTATCGCCGCCGCTTATGTCGAGGCGGGCTCCGATATCGTGGAGACCAACTCGTTCGGCGGCACTCGCTTCAAGCTGAAGGAGTATGGCCTGGAGGCGCGGGTTGCTGAGTTCAACCGGGCTGCCGCGCGCCTGGCCAAGGAGGCGATGGGCGACCGGGGCTACGTCGCGGCCTCCGTGGGGCCGACGGGGCAGATCGTCGAGGACGAGGGTGGCGAGGCCACGGAGGAGCAGCTGTACGAGGCGTTCCGCGAGCAGATGATCGCGCTGGCTGAGGGCGGCGCCGATGCGTTCTGCATCGAGACACTCTCCTCTGTCATCGAGGCATCCGTGGCGGTGAGGGCAGCGAAGGAGAACACGCGCCTGCCAGTCATCTGCACCTTCACCTTCGAGTTGGGCCAGCGCGGCTACCGAACGATGATGGGCGCCGATCCGGCGCGCGCCGCGCGGGCGGCCGTTGAGGCCGGCGCCGACATCGTGGGGGCCAACTGCGGCAACGGCATCGCTCAGATGATCGAGATCGTGGCGCAGATCCGCGCCGCCCTCCCGGATGTGCCGATTCTGGTCCATGCCAACGCCGGGATGCCGGTGCTGGAGAACGGCAAGAGCGTCTTCAAGGAGACGCCGGCCGATATGGCCGCGCGCGTTCCCGAGCTGATTGCCGCGGGCGCCCAAATCATCGGCGGGTGTTGCGGGACGACGCCCGCGCATATCGCGGCGATAGCGAAGGCGGCGCGTGGCTAGCGCGCCAGACCGCCTGAGTCACCCTGCGGTGGCACGCGAGCCGAGCGGAAAGATGAGGTTGGAATGATCATCGATATTCACACGCACACGATTATGCTGAACGACCCGCGGCAGCGAGCGATCAGTCGTTGGACCAGCCCGGAGGAGCTCCTCTCGATGTGGGATGAGCTGGGGATTGAGAAGGGCGTCGTCCTGCCCCTAGTGCACCACGAGATCGGCACGATCCTCCAGACGACCGAGAACGTCCTGGACATTTATGCCAAATGGCCCGACCGGATCATCCCCTTCTGCAACCTCGACGTGCGCTGGTGCTATAACCGGCCGGATTCCGACTTCACGCCCGTTTTGGAGCACTACAAGGAGCTCGGGTGCAAGGGCGTGGGCGAGTTCGTGAACAACCTCCCGTGGGATGATGATCGCGTGATGAACTTCCTCTCGCACGTGGAGAAGGCGGGCCTGCCGCTCCTCTTCCACGTGGCGAGCCGCGAGCGAGGGCAGTACGGGTTGATCGATGACTATCGTCTGACCAAGCTGGAAAAGGTGCTGGAAGCCTTCCCGAAACTGCAGTTCATCGGCCACTCGATGGGTTTCTGGTCCAACATCAGCGGCGACGCGAACGAGGAAAACTGGATGGGCTATCCCAAGGGCCCCGTCACCCCGGGCGGCCGCCTGATCGAGTTGATGCGCACCTACGACAACCTGTGGGGCGACATCTCCGCGGGGAGCGGCAACAACGCCCTCGTGCGCGATAAGGAGTTTGGCTTCCGCTTCCTTGAGGAGTTCCAGGACCGCCTCCTCTTCGGCACCGATATCTGCTCGCCCGGCCAGCAGGTGCCCCAGGTGGAGACGATGCGGGAAGCACTAGCGAGCGGACTGCTGAGCC
>JAAZEM010000070.1 GCA_012512265.1 Armatimonadota bacterium
AGGGGACCGGGTTCTTCATCACGTCGGATGGGCACCTGATTACCTGTTGGCACGTCCTGGCAGGCGCTGCGCGCGCCGAAGTGAAACTCGCCAACGGCAAGAGCTATCCCATCTCCCGGATTCTTGCCGAGGATCGCATTGGCGATCTGGTACGCGTGGCGGTCAACTTGGCCAAGGACCGCGTCACTCCTCTCTCCCTCGCCACGAAGTTGCCTCAAGTGGGCGAGAGAATGGTCCTGATCGGTTGCCCTCTGGGCCTGGAACAGAGCGTCACGGAGGGAATCGTATCGGCCATTCGCGAGATTCATGGAGAGCAGGTGATCCAAACGACCGCACCGATCTCGCCTGGCTCGAGTGGGAGCCCCGCCCTCAACCGGAAGGGAGAAGTGGTCGGCGTGGCGACCTTCACCGTGCGCGAAGGGCAAAACCTGAACTTCCTCACCCCGGCGGCGCGCGTGGCCGCTCTGAAGCCCGGCGTTGGCAAGGCGCTGCAGGAGTGTGTGGAAGAGTCCAGTGACCCAGAGGCAAAACTCGCGTACGAGCTCGTGTTGGAAGCGCTGGCGCTCTTCGGTATTGGTGAGCCCGACCAAGCGATCGCCAAATGCAAGGAAGCTATCCGTCTGAAGCCGGACTTCGCGTTGGCGCACATGGGCCTGGGCTGGTCATGTCTCGGGCTGGACCGCTACGCCGAGGCGGTGGAAGCCTTCAAAGAGGCCATCTGAAGTTGCCCCGAATCAGTGGACACGCAGATCTCAAGGTCGAATAGAGACATGAGAGGTGTCCAGTGAGCCAGAGGTCATATACAGATGAGTACAAGAGGGATGCGGTTCGTCTCGCCACCTCCGGCGAGAAGAGCGTTGCCCAGACGGCCCGTGACCTGAATATGAGTGCCGATACCCTGTATACCTGGGTGCGGCTCTTCGGGCCGGCCAAGGAGGGGGAGCCGGAACCGCTCTCCCCTGACGAGCGAACGGAGTTGCTCCGCCTGCGGCGGGAGAACAAGCGTCTCCAGGAAGAGCGTGACATACTAAAAAAAGCGGTGGGTATCTTCTCAAAGGAACTGCGATGAGATACCAGTTCATCCGGGAGCACCGGGAGCAGTTCCGTATCGGCACCATGTGTAAGGTACTTGGCGTGTCGCGTAGCGGCTACCATGCCTGGTTGGACCGGCCCCGGAGCGAGCGATCGCAACAGAACGCCCGGCTCCTGGAAGAGATCCGGGAGATCCACCGGGAGAGCCGCCAGACCTATGGCAGCCCAAGGGTGTACGCCGAGCTGCGCCGGCGCGGCAAGACCTGCGGCAGGCACCGGGTGGCCCGGCTGATGCGCCTGAATGATGTCAGGGTGCATCACCGACGCCGCTACCGGGTCACCACCGACTCGCGGCACAACCTGCCGGTGGCCGAGAACCTCCTGGGCCGGCACTTCGAGGTGGGCGCTGCGAACCGCGCCTGGGTCGCGGACATCACCTACGTGCCGACGGCCCAGGGATGGCTGTACCTGGCGACGGTGCTGGACCTGGGCACGCGGCGGGTGGTAGGGTGGTCGATGGGCACCACGCTGGAGCGCGGCCTGGTCATCCGCGCGCTGGAGATGGCGATCGGGCGCTGCCAGCCGGCTCCGGGTCTCATCCACCACTCGGACCGGGGGAGCCAGTATGCCAGCCATGACTACCAGCGGCTGCTGAAGGAGCATGGGATGCTGCCCTCGATGAGCCGCAAGGGAGACTGCTGGGATAATGCCGCTATGGAGTCGTTCTTCCATACGCTCAAGACCGAGTTGATCGGAAACCGTGTGTTCGGTACCCGGGCAGAAGCCCGGCTGGAGATCTTCCGCTACATCGAGACGTGGTACAACCGGAAACGGTTGCACTCAGCCCTCGGCTACATGGCGCCGGACGAGTACGAGAGCCTGGTCAGTGCTGTGTAGCAAACTGTCCACGAAATCGGGGCAGGATCAATCCGTCTAGAGCCGAACAATGCCAGTGCGCATTCCGGCCTGGGCTTGGCATATCGCGGGCTGGACCGCGACGCCGAGGCGGTGGAAGCCTTCAAAGAGGCCATCCGCCTGGAGCCGGACAATGCCAGTGCGCACGAGGACCTGGGTTGGGCATATTTCGGGCTGGACCGCTACGCCGAGGCGGTGGAAGCCTTCAAAGAGGCCATCCGCCTAGAGCCGGACAATGCCAGTGCGCACTTTGGCCTGGGCCTGACGCATCTGATGTCCGGCAACAGGGGCGCCGCTCTGGATGAGTACCGCACCCTTAGGAAACTAGACCGCGAGCTCGCAGAAAGCCTGTTCAAGTTCATCTACCCGTAGCGTTGGACTAAGCCCCGTGGCCCGGCCTGCCTCGCCGCCGGATGGCCGGGGACGCGAGCTCAAACGGGCGATCCCACGCCTTAGCTCACCGTCGCCCACAGCAGGCGGTGGTAACGGCGGTGGAGCTCCTCGCGCAGGAGGGCGTGCTCCGGGTGGGAGAGCTCCGGATCGGCCTTGACGAGCGAAAACGCCTCGCGCCGGGCCAGGTCCAGGAGCCGGGCGTCGGTCACCACATCGGCCAGGCGCAGCTTCAGGATGCCGGACTGCCGGGTGCCGTAGAATTCGCCCGGGCCGCGCATCCGGAGGTCCTCGTCGGCGATCCGGAATCCATCGTCGCTCTCCACCAGGATCTGGAGCCGGCGCCTGGCCTCCTCGGTCGAGGCATCGCAGAGGAGGACGCAGTAGGCGGCCTGGTCGCTGCGCCGGATCCGCCCGCGGAGCTGGTGGAGCGTCGAGAGCCCGAACCGGTCGGCATTCTCCACGAGCATCACGGTGGCGTTGGGCACGTCGACGCCCACCTCGATCACGGTGGTGGCTACCAAAATATCGATCTCGCCGGCGCGGAACCGCTCCATCACATCTTGCTTGTCGTAGGCTCCCATCTGGCCGTGGAGGAGGCCTACCCGGCGGTTGGGGAAAACCTCGCCCTGAAGGCGCCCGTACAGCTCCTCCGCCGCCATCGCGGAAGCGCGCTCGTTCTCCTCAACGAGGGGGCAGACCACGTAGGCCTGCCGGCCCTGGGCGATCAAACGGTCGATGCCCCGGTAGACCGCCTGTCGCTCCTTCTCCCGCTTCCAGAAGGTGCGCACCGGCTTGCGTCCGGGCGGGAGCTCGTCGATCACCGAGACATCCAGGTCGCCATACACGGTGAGCGCCAGGGTGCGCGGGATCGGCGTGGCGCTCATCACCAGGACGTCCGGATTGAGGCCCTTCTGGACCAGCTCCAGGCGCTGCAGCACGCCGAAGCGGTGCTGCTCGTCGATGATCACCAGGCCCAGGCGCTTGAAGGTGACGCTCTCTTGAATGAGCGCGTGCGTGCCGACGACCAGCTGGCACCGGCCATCCGCCAGGCGCTCGCGGACAAGCTGCTTCCCCTTCTGTTTCATGCTCCCAACCAGGAGCTGCACCTCGACACCGAACGGCTCCAGCATCGAGGAGAGGGTGAGGTAGTGCTGCTCCGCCAGGATCTCCGTAGGCGCCATCAGCGCCGCCTGATAGCCCCCATCCGTCGCCGTCAGAATGGCGGCCATCGCCACCACCGTCTTCCCGGCGCCCACGTCGCCTTGCAGCAGGCGGTTCATCGCGCGGGGCGACCCCATGTCGGCGCGGATCTCCTCGATCACGCGCCGCTGGGCCGCAGTCAACTGGAAGGGGAGGGCGCTCTCGAATCGCTCCATGAAGTCTGGATCGAGCGGGAAGGTGATGCCCGGCTTCTCGTCCTGGAGGGCGTGCTTCCGCATCGCCAGGGCGAGCTGCAAGAAGAGAAACTCCTCGAAGACAAGCCGGCGGCGCGCCAGGTCTAGCTTGCCTGAGTCCTCGGGGTGGTGGATGTTCCACATCGCCTCGCGGATGCCGATCAGGTGGTGGCGCGCGCGCAGATCGGCAGGCAGGAGCTCGGGGAGATGGTCCAGACAGAGCGCCAGCGCATTCTTGATAATGTCTCGCAACCGCTTCTGGTAGAGCCCCTCGGTGAGCGGGTAGACCGGGGTGATCCGCGCGCTCCCCGCCGGGTCGTCCTCATCCATTTCGCTCCACTCGGGGCTGGCCATTCGCACGCCCCAGGGAGAGACCTCCACGGTGCCATAGACGTTGATCCAGCGCCCGTGCAACTTCGCGAAGGTCTTCTTGAGGAACCACTGGTTGAAGAAGACGAGCTCCAGGGTGCCGGTGCCATCCTCGATGAACGCCTTGAGCAGAAAGCGCCCATTCTTCGTGCGCGTGGCCTCGCACCCGATCAGCCGCCCGCATACCGTCACCTTTTCGCCGTCGCGCAGCGCGGCGATTTTCCGCTGCTCCCTGCGGTCCTCGTAGCGCATGGGGAAGTGGAGGATGAGGTCGCCGGCCGTCTGGATGTCGAGCTTGCCCAGGAGAAGGGCGCCCTGGGGACCAACGCCCTTCACGTATTGAATGGGGGTGTCGAGGGGACTGGTTCTCTTCCCGATGCCCTCTCTATCGGCTGGGGTTTGGCTGCTCATCACGCTGATTCTACTGAATGCCCGCGAGCAAGTCAAGCTGAGGATCCGTCGTGGAACCGACCGGGCGGTGGCCACACATGAGGCCCATCAACGACCTGGGGCGGGATCGCACAGCCCACGCTGCCCGCATCTCGCCACCCGTTCCCGCCCCTGCATCTGTGGTATGACTCTCAGGAGGAACGGAGTGCCCGTTCGGCGAACGTGAACGCACACCCCGCTCGATGGGTACCCCCATGATGGGATGGTTGATGGATGAAGCAATGGAATGCGATCTCACTGGGAGTCCTGGTCGGGCTCGGCAGCTTTACCTTCGTTTACGCGAAGGGCTATTCTTACCTCCTGAACGACCCCCGGACGTGCGTGAACTGTCACGTCATGCGCGACCAGTATGATGCCTGGCAGAGCTCCAGCCACCATACCGTCGCGGTTTGCAACGACTGCCATACGCCCCACGCGCTTGTACCCAAGTACTGGGTGAAGGCCACCAACGGGATGCGGCATAGCGCCTACTTCACCCTGGGGAACTTCCACGAGCCGATTCGCATCACCGAAAGCAACCGGCGGGTGGCCGAGCATAGCTGCGTATACTGCCACGAGCGTCTCGTCAGGAGTATCCAGGGGCACGACGGCTCGCTCCGTTGTGTCTCCTGCCATCCCCGTGTCGGCCACCAGGATTGAGAGGTCGCCCGTGAAAGAGAACCGGATCTACGTCTCCCTCTTCGTCGTCACCACACTCCTCACGATTGCCGTTGCGGGGCTGCTCCTCAACATCGCGCAACGGAAGCAGGAAGCGCGCAACCGCTTCGTGCAGGTTGTGCCGATTGCCGATTTCGAGGCCAACCCGGAGGTGTGGGGCAAGAACTTCCCAGATCAGTATGATGGCTGGAAGCGTACCGCCGAGGCGTATGGCCCCACTGAGTTCGGCGGCGGCGCGCATCGCGATAAGCTGGCGCTCAACCCCAGGCTGAAGGAGCTCTACGCCGGTTACTCCTTCAGCATCGAGTATCACGAGCGCCGCGGCCACGCCCGGGCGCTGGAGGATGTCATCGCCACAAAGCGCATGGGCGACCAGAAGCCGGGCACCTGCATGAGCTGCAAGAGCAGCGATAACGTGCGCCTGTGGAACGAGATCGGCCCGGAGAAGTTCTTCCTCACCCCGATGCGCGAGCTCCAGCACCAGGTGAGCCATTCCGTCAGCTGCCTCAACTGCCACGATCCGAAGACGATGGACCTGCGCCCGGCCAACCCGGCGTTCCTGGCCGCGATGAAGAACCGGAACATTGACCTGGCGAAGGCGACGCGCCAGGAGATGCGCACCTACGTTTGTGCCCAGTGCCACGTCGAATACTATTTCGAGACGCCAGACCGGCCGATTCTCCACTTCCCGTGGGAAAACGGCCTGCGCGTGGAGGAGATGGAGCGGCACTATGACGCCATCGGCTTCGCCGATTGGGAGCATCCGGTGAGCGGGGCGAAGATGATCAAGGCGCAGCATCCCGATTACGAGCTATGGAGCACGGGCATCCACGCGCGCGCCGGCGTCGCTTGCGCCGATTGCCATATGCCGTTCCGGCGGGTCGGAGCTCAGAAGATCTCCGACCACTGGGTGCGAAGCCCGCTCGTCAACATAGCGCACGCCTGCCAAACCTGCCACCGGCAGAGTGAGGAGGAGATGAGAGAGCGGGTCGTGACCATCCAGCGGCGTACCCGGGAGCTCATGGACCGCTCGGAGGTGGCGATCATCGCCGCGACGCGCGCCATCGCCCGGGCGAAGGAGGCGGGCGCGCCCGAAAAGGCGCTTGAGGATGCGCGCGCGCTGCACCGGCGGGCCCAGTTCCGCTGGGACTTCGTCTCCTCGGAAAACAGCATGGGCTTCCACAGCCCGCAAGAGGCCGCGCGCCTGCTGGGAGAGGCGATCGATTTCGCGCGCCAGGCGGAGATCACCGTCCTACGCGCGCGCACTGGGATGTAGATGATGGAGACGCGCTACCTCGGGATTGACATCGGGAACACCAACCAGACGGTCGCGCTGGCAGACGCGCGCGGCGAGCTACTGGCGGTTGAACGCCGGCAAACCGATCCCTCGCGCGGGGCGCAGGGGATCCTCGCCTCGGTGATCGAGGCCGCAGATACTCTGCTGGACCACCGCCCGGCGCGCGATGCGGGGCTCGCCGCGCTTGGGGTGGGCTTTGGCGGGCCCGTGGAGATGCCCACTGGCGTGGTCCGGCTCTCGCACCAGGTGTCGGGGTGGGAGGGAGTTCCCCTGAAGCGGCTACTGGAGGAGCGCTTCGGGGTGCCGGTCACCGTAGATAACGATGCCAACGCCGCCACGCTGGGCGAGCTCGTCTTCGGGGCGGGCCGCGGCCTGCGCGACATGGTCTACATCAACATCGGCACCGGGATCGGCGGCGGTCTCGTCTTTGGAGGGAGGCTCTACCGAGGTGCGAGCACGTCGGCGGGGGAGGTGGGCCATACCATCGTGCTTCCCGGGGGGCCAGAGTGTACCTGTGGTCATCGCGGCTGCCTGGAGGCGCTCTGCTCCGGCACGGCGATTGGCCGGCGCGCGCGCGAGCTGGCCGAGGCGGACCCGGAGCTTGGCCGCCGGATGCGCGACCTAGCGGGCGGCGATCCTCAAGCCATTGCCAGCAAGATTGCCTTCCGTGCCGCTGCCGAGGGAGACCCCGGAGGCCGGAAGGTGGTAGACGACACGGTCGAGTATCTCGCCCTCGCCGTGGGAAATTTGCTGAACCTGCTCAATCCTCAGGCAGTGATTCTTGGGGGAGGCGTGCCGGAAGTGGGCGCGCCTCTCTTCACGCCGCTGCGCGAGCGCGTGCGCGATTACTGCATGGAACACCCCTATCGAGCGGCTCGCATCCTGCCGGCCAAGAATGGCTACGATGCCGGCGTGCGCGGTGCGGTGGCCCTCGCCTTGGAAGCTGCCGGTATGCTCCCCTGCGGATGAGATCGCTCCGTGATGGCGGAGCGTGAGGGGGCGCCCGACAGGAAGACGCTTCGTTCCTTGTGGACAGTCGGGCAGGGGGGCATTCCCGCTTTCCCAGAGAAGGGGCAGGCGTGACCAGCCGCGAATCTGTACAACGGTCAGGGCGCGAGGGGCGCTTCTGACCGCTGGCATGGCTGCCTCAACCCGCTCTGGCAGAGTGCCGATAGACACCACGGGGCAGCGTGGGTCTGAGACGCTTGTGAAGGGATCGAGGGATGCCCGGGAAGCAGGGAATGCCGTTTGCGCGCGCAGCCAGCGTTGGCTGTGGCGGAGTACTCGCGTTCTTCGGAGCCGGTATCATTGGGGGGACGGCGCTCTCCTTTGGCAAGGAGGGGGCCACCCTCGGCGACCTCGTCATGATGCTCCTCTTCGGCTTGCTTCCGTTTGCTCTGGGCATACACTGGGTCACTCAGGTGCTGAAGGCTCACCGGCGGGAAGCCTGGGAGGCTATCGAGCGCGAGGTGCTGAGCTACGCGATGCGGCAAGGGGGCGTGGTGACCGCCCTGGAGATCGCCGCGCACACGAGTCTCTCCTACGATGAGGTGAAGCGCTACCTCGATGGCCTGGCAGACAAGGGCCACATCGAGGTGACGCCAACCGACAACGGTCTGGCCTATCGCTTCCCAGGGGCCAACAGCAATCCGGGCGCCGCGCTCTGGAGTCCTCCCTCTACGGATGCTCCACACCTGCCCAATCGCTCCCCAGAGTGATGGCCGCGGTCGCTGGCTGCGGTGGAGTGGCGCGCGAGACCTCAATCGTCATCCAGGAGGATGACGCTGCCGGGGACGAAGAGGAAGGTGTTGTCACCGACCTGGTCGTAGGACCCATCGATCGCGTAGGCCACGCCGCTGATGAAGTCGAGCGCCTGTGTGCGCTCTTCCTCGGGCATCTCCGCGACGTTGACGATCACTGGGAGCGCTGATTTCAGCCGGTCGGCGATATGCGGGGTGTGCTTGAGGGAGCGAAGGTAGCAGGTCGTGATCTCTCGCGTATATACCTCTCGCTTGCGCACAAAAAGAACCCCCATGCCTCGGGCCTCACATGGCCGTGAGGTCGGGCAAGAACAAAGCCGCCGGCCCATCCACTCCCATCAGGAGGAGCGTGGGTCGCCTAGCCAGGAATCGCATGCCACACGCCTGTTTGCTTGCCGCTGGGGACGGGCGGGTTCCAGGCCGGCTCGGCCCATCCCCGCGATCCGAAACCTGCGCTATCCTTCTTCCGCCTCGAGGAAGCGCTCGGCGTCCATGGCTGCCATGCACCCGGATCCCGCCGCGGTGACTGCCTGGCGGTAGACCGGGTCCTGAACATCGCCGCACGCAAAGACCCCAGGAACGCTGGTGCGCGTCCCGTCGTGGGTGACGATATATCCCTTAGCATCGAGCTCGAGCTGCTGCTCGAACAGGCCGGTATTTGGGCGGTGGCCGATGGCGATAAAGAGACCATCAATCGCGTGCTCACTGAGCTCGCCTGTCTTCACGTTGCGGAGGCGGACGCCGGTCACCTTTCCCTGATCCACATCCAGAATGTGATCGACGACGGAATCCCATATGAACCCGATCTTGGGATTCTTCATCGCGCGATCCTGCATAAACTTGGAGGCGCGCAGTGTATCCCGGCGATGCACTACGGTGACATGCTTCGCAAAGCGCGTGAGGAAAATCGCCTCTTCCATCGCCGTGTCGCCGCCGCCAACCACCATCACGTCGCGGTCACGGAAAAAGAAACCGTCACAAGTCGCGCACGCCGAGACGCCATGGCCCATCAACTTCGCCTCGGAGTCGAGCCCCAGCAGCCGGGCCGAGGCGCCCGTGGCGATGATCAGCGTCTTGCACAGGTGGATATCGGGACCAACGTAGACCTGGAAGGGGCGGCCCTGGAGGTCCACTTCGGTGGCACGCTCGTCGATAAACTCGGTGCCAAACCGCTCCGCCTGATAGCGCATGTCCTCCATGAGCTGCGGGCCCATGATCCCCTCGCGCATGCCCGGCCAGTTCTCCACCTCGGTGGTGATCGTGAGCTGCCCACCCGGCTGGTCACCGGCGATGACCAGGGGGGAAAGGCCGGCGCGCGCGGTGTAGATCGCCGCGGTGAGTCCGGCCGGCCCCGAGCCCAGGATAATCACGTCCCTCACGTCATCCGGCATGTCGTGTTCCTCCCATTCACCAAGTCTAAGTATACACGAGAACGAGCGGTTTGCCAAGGAGGAGGTACACGCCGCGCGAGCCCTGGAAGGGATGACGGTAACGATTCGCGCTACGCGCGTCGCGCGGGCGTTGGTACCCGCGCCGCTTGCATTCAAAGCCCTACCGGGCCGAGTAAGCGATGTGCTCGGACAACAAGAGCTCGCGGGGTGGGGCATGGAGAACCCGAAGGGCCTTCGTCGGGGAGCAGCGCGGCCCCGCAGGCGTGCGCGAGGAGACGCCGGCGCGTGATCGTGGAGCGAACGCGCCGGGTTACAGGCCCAGGTTCGGTTGACCGGCTTGGCCAGAGGTGGGCACGTGCAGGTGCTGGTAGGCGGCCAGCGTAGCCTTGCGCCCGCCCGGGGTGCGAGCGAGGAAGCCGATCTGGAGCAGGTAGGGCTCGACGACCTCCACGAGGGTGCTCTGACTCTCGTTGAGCGTGGCGGCGAGCGCCTCGATCCCCACGGGCCCGCCCTGGTAAACATCGATGATCGTGCGCAGGAGGGCGCGGTCCAGGTTGTCCAGACCGGCGTTGTCGATCCCCTCCAGGCGGAGCGCGGCATCCGCGACCTCGCGCGTGATCACGCCACCGGCCTCCACCTGGGCATAGTCGCGCACGCGGCGCAGGAGGCGGTTGGCGATGCGGGGGGTACCCCGCGACCGGCGGGCGATCTCCGCCGCGGCATCCTCCCCGATCTCGATCCGCAACAGCTTCGCGGAGCGGAGGATCACGGCGCGTAGCTCGTCCGGGGTGTAGTAGTTCATCCGGTAGACGAGGCCAAACCGGTCGCGCAGCGGCGCCGTCAACAGCCCGGCCATCGTCGTGGCACCGACGAGGGTGAACCGGCGCAGCTTGAAGTTGAGCATCCGGGCATTGGCGCCCTTATCGACGACGAAGTCAACGATGAAGTCCTCCATCGCAGGATAGAGGTACTCCTCCACCGCCGGATCCAGGCGGTGAATCTCATCGATGAAGAAGACGTCGCCCTCCTTCAGATTGGTAAGCAGGCCCATCAGGTCGCCTGGGCGCTTCAACGCGGGGCCAGAGGTAGCGATCACCTCGACACCCATGTAGTGGCGGATGATATGCGCCAGTGTCGTCTTCCCCAGGCCAGGGGGACCGTGCAGCAGTACATGCTCGAGAGGCTCGCCACGCTGGCGCGCGGCTTCCAGAGCAATGCGCAGCGGCCGGACGACCTCCTGCTGCCCGATGTAGTCATCGAACGAGCGAGGTCGCAGCGCCACTGTCGCGGCCTGGTCTTCTGGCAACTCTTCGTTGGTGATAAGGCGCTCTCTCGCCATGGCTCTTACGACGGCCTCTCGCCGGTCCAAATCTCCTCCAGCAACGCCTGGGCATCTGTCAGCTCCGGACGGCGCTGGAGCGCGCGCGTGACCATTGCCTCCGCCTCATGCGGCTTGTAGCCGAGCTGCTCCACGAGGATCTGCTGCACGTCCTTCACGAACTGAGACACATCCTCTGGCGGGGGCGCCTCTTCCAGGTCGGGAATGGGGGCCAGGCAGAAGGGGAGCGACTTTCCCTTCAGGGTGGCGACCATCTGCTCCGCCTTGCGCTTGCCAATGCCGGGAAGGCTGCTGAGCACGCGCGTGTCGCGGCGCTCGATGGCCGCAGCGATCTCCGCCACCGGGATTGCCATCGCCTTGGCGGCCGTCGCGGGGCCGATATCGCTGACGGTGATGAGGAGGCGGAAGAACTCCTTCTCCAGACGCTGGTTGAAACCGAAGAGGGTGTTCGGCTGGCGGTCGGCGATATGCTCGTAGATGTAGAGCTCCACCTCTTGTGCGCGCAGGCGCTCCTGGTCGTACAGCGCCTCGCCCAGGCGGGCGCGCAAGGCGCGCATCTCGATGGCGGGAAGGATCACCTCGTAGCCCACGCCGCCAACGCAGAGGATGACGCGCTCATCTTCCAGCTCCACCAGGTTGCCGCGCAAATAGCCGATCATCTCTCCCTCGCTTGCAAGGGGCTGCCCTCCCGGTAGCATCCCGTGAGCGCCAGAGCGAGCGCATCGGCAACATCGTTGGGGTGAGGCGGCTGGCTGAGACCAAGGACGCGCTGAACCGTGCCCTGAACCTGCTCCTTGCTTGCCCGCCCAAATCCCACCACGGCGCTCTTCACCTCACTGGGCGCAAAGCTGACCACGCGAATCGCCTGGTGCGCGGCAGCCAGGCAGATTGCGCCGCGCGCGTGTGCCATGAGCAGCGCTGTCCGCGGAAACTGATACTCGGTGTACAGATCCTCCAGCGCGATCACCTCGGGATGGCAATCGCGAATCACCTCGGAGATGCCCTCGTAGAGCGTGCGCAGCCGCTCCGGAAGCGCATCGCCGCGCCGGGTGCGCACTGTTCCCGCCTCGCGGATCAGGGGCGCGCCCGCGACGAGCTCCACGACGCCATAGCCGGTGGTCCCCAGACCCGGGTCGATCCCAAGCACACGCAACGCCGGCACCCCCTCTCGCTCTCTGCTCGCGATCGCATTATAGCATACATCGGTTTGCTGCGTCAAAGCAAAGGTTTTCCCAGCAGCCGGCCCAACACCGGCAGCGATGCCACGGATGAAGGGGGCGGACACGGATGGGGAAGGTGCGGGCACCTCCGGTCCCCACAGGCGGCACGGATGTCCATGCCTGCGCGATGCGCCCGGCCCGCGCGGCATCGCGGCGTCGAGCGTTGATCTGAGGCGCGGGGATTGGTATACTGGCGGCAGTGAAGACGAGAGATAGGAGTTCCGCATGAGCGAATGGGCGAATCTGGTGCATGAATTGGGCATGTTGGCGCGGCTGGAGCGGAGCGGGCTACACTTCCTCGGGAGCGGCCGGCAGTCGGTCGCGGAGCATTCCCACCGGGTGGCGTGCATTGCTTTGATACTCGCGCGCCGGTGCAAGGAGCCGGTGGATGAAGCCCGGCTGGCCTGGCTCTGCCTCTTTCATGACCTGCCGGAGACACGGATCGGGGATCACAACTACGTGAACCGGAAGTATCTGCGCGTCGATATGGAGCGACTGCGCGCCGACATCAGCACCGCGTCGCCTTTGGGGAAGACGCTTATCGCCGCGATTGATGAGTTTGAGCAGGGCGACACGCTGGAAGCACGCCTGGCGCGCGATGCCGACCAGATCGATCTCCTTGCACTCCTGCGCGAAGAGGCCGACCTGGGCAATCCACGCGCGGAGGGGTGGATCCGCACCTGCATCGAGCGCGTTCAGACCCCCGCCGGGCGCGAGCTCGCCAGCGAGGTCCTCGCGACGCCCGCCGATGACTGGTGGTTCGGCAACAAGCACGACCCGCACTGGGTCACCGGGAAAGGCTGAGGCGTGCGCTTCAGTGATGCGAGCCGGGGGCTGCCGGTGAGTTCCCCGCGCACCCGGCGCATCCCTCTCCGGAAGCACATTCACTGCCGCAAGAAGTCACCACATCCCTGAGCGCCAACCCCACGCGGACGCCTGTCTCCGGATACTCCACCTGGATACGGCCTGCCGGGATGTTGATCTCGACGACGCGCGCGTTACCTTGGGGGGTGGCGATGGTAGCTCCAACCCGAGGGAGGCCTTGCTTTGCCTGCCGGTAGAGATCTACCTCATACCGCAGGCAGCACATCAGCTTGCCACACTGGCCAGAGAATTTCGTCGGGTTGAGGGCCAGGTCCTGATCCTTGGCCATCTTCATGGAGATCGGCTCGAAGCCACTCAGCCAGGCGGCGCAGCAGAGCTCGCGCCCGCACCGCCCGTAGCCACCGACGAGCTTGGAAGCATCACGCGCGCCCACCTGGTGCAGCTCGATGCGCGTCCGGAAGGTACTCGCGAGATCCTTCACCAATTCGCGGAAATCGACTCGCCCCTCCGCATAGAAGAAGAAGACGATCCGGGCCCGGTCGAGGGTGTACTCGGCGCGGAGGAGCCGCATCGGGAGGCTATGCTTGGCGATCTTGGCGGCACAGATACCCAACGCCTCTTGCTCTCGCTGGAGGTTTGCACGTGCTTGAGCATGGTCTTCCGGCGTCGCCTCGCGGATGATGGTACGCAGAGGCTGCGTCAACTCCTTGAGCGGCACTTCCTGGCGCTCGCGACGCACCACGCCCAGCTCCACGCCCCGAGCCGTCTCTGCGACGACGTAGCTGCCGACACGCAGATCGAGCGATCCGGGCCCGAACGGGAGTATCTTCCCCGGTTCACGGAAGCTGACGAAGACGACGGTTGGCATACTTCAAGTCCTTCCAGAGGGTATCCGGGTCTATCTGGTCTCCATCATACCATACGCCTGGATGGGGATCAACCGCGCTGGCGCACTCCAACCAGGTCGAAGGCAGGCGCACGCGGATCGGTGGTGAACGGATGAACGCCGCTCCATCCCTGCCGGCGCGGTGTTTGCGGCTCCGCTCTTCCGCAGGTCCTCCGCGGGCGCAGGCGATGGAAAAGCTGCTCTCCACACGGGTTGGGGGTGAAGCCATGCCGGGCAGGCGGCCGAAAAAGTGGCGCGCGGGTCAGGCAGGATCCCCGGCGCATGAGGGAGAATAGGAGAGGGGAGAGCGTCCAGCAACCCTCTTCGCTGGCGCGCTATGGGGCCGCTACGCCTGACGCCTTCGCCGGCACCGGTGCGTTCCGCGCCGCTGTGTGCCACCCATCCCCGGAGTTGTTGTATCGGTTGTTGGCACAGGGGGGATTCCTTGGAAGAGATTGATGTGGCTGAGGATGGTCTTCTGTCGGGCACGTTTGTCTACACGATGGATCCGAAGGGCCGTGTGATCATGCCCCGGCGCTTCCGAGAGCGCCTTGGCGTGCCCTTTGTCCTGACCAAGGGGATTGGCGGATGCCTGCTGGCCATGTCGCGCGAGCGTTGGCAGCCTCTGGTGGACCGCTACTCCAGCGAGAGCATCATCTTCCAGCGTTTCTACCTCGCCGGCGCGGTGGAGTGTCGGCCCAGCCCCAAGTCCGGCCGCTTCCTCATTCCCCACCCGCTCCGGGAATTCGCTGAGATTCTGCCCGCCCAGGAGGCGACCGTTGCCGGCATCGGCGTGGCGGTGGAGATCTGGAATAAACAGCGCTGGGAGCATGCGAGCAAGCATCCTGAGCAGCGCGACCGCCGCCAGCTTCGTTTCGAGCTGGACCTGGAGCCGGTTGCCACCGAGCCTTTCGCGATGCGCGTGCGCTCCCTCCTCGGGATCCCGATTGTTGAGACGAAGGGCACCATGGATGTTCGCGCAGGTCGCTTGCTGGCCGCGCGCATGCAGGAAGTGACTCCCGGCTCCGTGCCCGCCGTTGTCCTCGACCTGCGCCAGGCAACGCGCCTCCGCACCACTCCGGCTGGATTGCGCTGGGCCCTCGCCCAACAGCGCGCGCGCGGCGTCGCCGTCTGCCTGCTCACCAGCGACCCGGCGGCAAGCCGCCTCCTCTCGCGCTACGCCGATGTCTTTGCCACCCTCGAAGACGCGCTGTGGTGGCTGGAAGAGCACACCGCCGGCGCATCGGCGGCCGAGGAGATGCCTCCGCCCGAGGCACCTCCCTCGCTTGGCGTCGAGTAGCCCTCTCGGGAAGCCGGGATCTGGAGATGCGGGCGATCCTGCCACGGTCCCTTCGGCGTCCTCCGCGATCCCGCCGTGGATGGCCATGCCTCCGCATGTCCCGCACAACCCCCGGGCACATACCCGGCCCGTCCGTACTTATCTCGGAATCCCAACACGGGAAGCCCTGGGGGGCTATGGGAGCGACCGGGCCATGCGGTGCAGCTCGGGGAGGCCAACCTCGCCAAGGAAGGCGAACGCCACGCCACGATGGCGCAGGCGAAGCATATCTCCCACGGGCAGCATCACGGCCACCGGTTCCGCCTCCGCGGGCAGGTGCCTGCTGGCAAAGACGGAAAGCGCGCGCAGCCCATCCGAATACTGGATGTGCGCGACCGGCTCACCACAAGGACAGCCACACCGCGTGTGCGAGAACGCTTCGTACTCATACCCCACCGGCACGTAGCGGGGCCGGATGCCGGGCAAGCCCAGATACCGCAACAGCTCGGCCTCGGCCAGGGGAGGGGGGACCTCCGGGGCGTAGGGGATGGACGCCTGAACGCGCTCTGCGCGATGCGGCGGCAACAGCTTAACCTCGCGATAGACCGTGCGCACACCCACCGTGCCGTCGGCGCGGAAATCGTCCGTGCGCAGGATGAGCCCCGTATCCGGATCGACCCACCAGCGACGGGCCACATGGTGCGTATGCCGGTGGATCAGTAGCAGCCGGCGCGCAGGCCGGCCGGCAGCGCGGGCACTGCCCAAATCGCGCGCCTCATAGTTGCGCAGAAGTAGCTCGAAGCGCCGCTGATGCAGCGACGGCGTCTCCTCGCAGGGGGTAGCCGAGGCCATAAGGAGGCCCGGCGTGGGCCCACCCTCGCGATGGATGCGGCCGCCATGCTGGATGGCGACCACCCCCTTGAGCGGCGGAGTGAGATACTCAATGCGGCTGCGCCGATCTCCCGTGCAGAGGAGCCGCGCCGTGGTGGTGATGGCGCGCCCGCCGGCAAAGGTGGTGGTCACCACGACCGCGGTGTGCGGCACCCGGCCACGCCGGGCATCAATCCAGCGCAGAAGCGCCTCTGCGCGCATTGGCGCCCGGCGGCCCTCAACCCACGCCAGAGAGGCGAGCGCAAGGAGCAGGAGCACAACGGCTGCAGCGACGACACTCCGGCGGATCACCAACGCGGCGTCCCTTCCGCCTGGCGCTGGCCGGCCAGGGTCACAAAACTCACCAGTCCAACATGGTTGGCAAACGGCTCGCCGTGCGCCAGGGTGGCGTGCCGCTGAATGTAGGTCAGGCTCTCAGGCGACAGCGTGGGAAGGGGCGCGGGAGAGTGGGCCTGGCGGCTGCTTGCCAGGAGGAATGCCAGAGCGATTCCGAGGCCGGCCGCCGCAAGCGGAGCCAATCGCGGGCGAGCGCGACGCACGACCACGCGCGGGGCAGGGGGTGCTTCCAGCTGTGCGCGCACCGCGTGCCACATCCCTGGTGGCGGGGCGGCCGGGGGCAGGGCATCGACCAGCGAGAGCACCTGTTGCAGAATCTGCTCCTCACGCCGGCACGACGCGCACTCCCGCAGGTGTGAATCCAGCCACCGTTCCTGGGCAGGTCGGAGCAATCCTACAGATCGGTCGGCCAGCATGCGCTCCGCGCGAGTGCAAGCCTTTCGTGAATCACCCCTGTGCCAGAACATAGCCCCTCAATTTCCGCTTCAGCGCTTCCCGCGCTCGTGCAAGACGCGACTTGACGGTGCCGGAGGAGCAACCCAGCATCTGGGCGATCTCCTCGACCGGCATCTCGTGCAGGTGGTGGAGCAGGATCACCTCTCGGTGAATCGGCGGCAGTTGTTCAATCGCGTTGCGCACAACGGCCGATACTTCTCTCGTCTCCACCACGTCGGCGGGACTGGGCGCCGGATCGGCATACTGCTTCTCCAGCGTCTCATCATCCCAAGTCACCCCTTCGTCCAGCGACTCCCACAGGCCGGCACGCCTGTCGCGCAGGTGATTGCGCGCCAGGTTGGTGGCAATGCGATAGAGCCACGGAACGAAGGCATGGCCCTGCTGCAAGGAACCCAACGCGCGATACGCGCGCACAAAGGCATCCTGCGTCACATCCTCGGCATCCGCCGTTGATTTGACGATCCCAAGCACCAGGCCGTAGATGCGCCGGTGGTATCGCTCGAAGAGCACCCGAAAGGCATCTACGTCCCCGGCCTGCGCTCGCTCGACGAGGAGGGCATCGCCAGCACCCGTCGCGGGATCTACAGCCACCTGGTGCTCTCCTGTCTTGCACCTACCGGAGAAGACACCGGTGGTGCAGGTGGGGTTCCGCGCGTGTTCAGCATAGCCTCATTATAGCAGATCTAGCGCTGGCCAGGTGCAAATCGCCCACAATCGTGGAAAAATGGAGAGGTGGGCAGGCCGCGTGAGGCTGGCGGGGCTTCGCCCCTGCCGCAGGGGAACGGATAGACACCATGCAATACCACATTCCACTGGGAGAGGGGCGGCCCCTTCGCCTGGATTACACCCTCGACTCCGGCCAGGTGTTTCGCTGGCGGCGGGAGGAGGATGGCCGCTGGTATGGCACGATTCGCGGCACCGGCCTCGCCCTCCTGCAGGAGGGAAGCCACCTCGTCGCTGAAGCCGAGGGCGAGCCGATCACGTCGGGTGAAGTGGTCCGCTTCCTGGGCCTGGACGACCCGCTCTCGGAGATCCGCGCCTTCCTATCGCGCGATCCGGTGCTCGCGCGCGCTTTCGCCGCGGTGTATGGGCTGCGCCTGGTCCGGCAAGACCCCTGGGAGGGGCTGGTGGCGTTCATCTGCTCCAGCCACAACGCCGTGTTCCGCATCCAGCGGATGATGGGTTGTCTGGCCGAGCGTTTTGGCCGGAGGCTGCGCGTCGCTGGCCGGACGGTCCACACCTTCCCGCCGGCGCGCGTGATCGCTTCGCTGGAGCTCGCGGATCTGGCGGAATGCCGCCTGGGTTACCGCGACGCCTACGTGCTAGAGGCAGCGCGGATGGTAGCCCGGGGCGAGATCGACCCGTACGCGCTCGTGGATGCGCCGGCGGAGGAGGCGCGCACCGCTTTGATGAAAGTGCCGGGCGTCGGTCCGAAGGTGAGCGACTGCATCCTGCTGCTGGCGCTCGGGAAGAAGGAGTGCACCTTTCCGGTGGACGTGTGGGTGCGCCGCGCCGTACTGAGGCACTACCGCGACGCGGTGCGCCGCGCCACCGGGGTCGAGCTGGCGACCGAGGAAAAGGGGCTGACAATGCGCCACTACCAGGCGATTCGCGAGTGGGCCCAGCAGGCGTTCGCACCCTATGTCGGCTACGCGCAAACCTACCTTTTCCTCGCCACCCGCCTCGGCGCCATCTAGTCGTTTCGGCCCGACCGCCCGTGCATGCGCCTTGAGGCCGTCCTGCACCAGCGCCCGCTGCGATGCCCAACGCTCCCGCAAACAGAAAAAGCCCTCCGAGAGGGTCGTCCCGGAGGGCTTCACGTTTCTAGAATTTGGTGGAGCTGGGGGGACTCGAACCCCCGACCTCTTGAGTGCGATTCAAGCGCTCTCCCAACTGAGCCACAGCCCCATCAGCATCGTTAGTATATCATGAACACCCGGCTGATGTCAACCCTGATTCTGTGCCCGTTCGCTGGCGGCCAGGCATCGCTCCGCGAGGAGGACCGCGACCAGATCATCGATGGGGCAGGGGGGTACCTGCAACCCCAACGGGATCAATCGGCGCAGGCCGCGAGGCGGGTTCTCCTGAAAGTAGCGCCGGCGCGCTTCCAGTGTGGAGAGGTGCTCGTCCACCGGCACCACCGGGCGCCCCCCGGCGAGGGCCCAAAGCTGCTCGCGCACGCGCCGCGAACCGGTGCGGTCACCCACGGCGATCTCCGTGATGGCATGGGCTTCCAGCAGCTCGCGGACGCAGTCGACCAACTCTCCGGTCTCCACCACGCCGCGCATGCGCACGCGCCGCGAGGAGTCCACCACCGCCACGCCGCACTTGTGGCTGCCTGGATCGACGGCCAGGATCACGCGTTCAGGCACTCGCCCTCACCTCACTGAACCGTGAGCACGGAGCCACCCTTGCGAGGCGTTGTCTCGGCAGGTCGCGGGGTGACGCGGAAGCTGACCCGCACAGTGTCCGCCGTCCAGAGATCCGCCGCCGAAATCGCCTCCACGATCGCCATGCCGCGATGCCGGCGCACCTGCTCGGCGACGGCAACAAGCTCGGCGAGTGGCACCTCGCCCACGCGCGGCCGCTCCACGACGCCGGGCGTCGCATCGCGCGGGATCATGCCTCGCGCAATCGCTGTGGCGCGGACCTCCGTCTGGAGCATGGCCACGAGCTCTTCCACCAGCGCTCCCGTCTGCTGCCGGCCGTTCATCTCCCTGCGCGCGATCGGCTCGCCCTCATGGAAGACGAGCCGGTTTTGCCACAGCTGCACCTCCGCGAGCACCGGCTCGCCGGCCACCGTGTTGCTGGCAACCCGAAGCAGCGCAACCACGCCGGTATTCGCCCGGCTAATCTCCTCCGTCACCGCGTCCAGCGCATCCATGCCGAAGAAGACCTGCTGCGCGCGATGCTTCCCGCCATCCGCGGGCGCCACCACGCGCACCAGCAAGAGCGCCATCTCGGGCTTCGACTTGATGCCCGCCCCCCGGCTCGCGGCCACCTCGCGCGCCTTCTCGACGATCTCCTCCAGCCGGGCCCGTATGTGCGCGCGCGGCTCGCGGCCATCCACCACCGCCCAGGCCAGCTCCTCGCCCACGGCAAAGACCACCGTGGACCGGCGTTGCGAGTCGTACGATTGCACCAGGTCGTGGTTGACTTTCCGCGCGGCCTCCACCGTGCGCATCAACTCATCGCGCTGTTGGCTGAGGCTTGCCACTTGCTCGCGCAAGGCATCACGCGATTGCTCCAAAGAGGCCTTGGCCTGCTCCAGGGACCGGATCTGCTCGCGCGATGCCTTCACGTGTCCCATCAGCTCCTCGACCTGCCCCATCAACAGGTTCAGCTGATCGCGCGTAGCGCGTAGGCTACCCTGCGCCTCCGTCAACTCCTCCGTGACCTCGGAGAAGCGCGACGACACCTTTGCGTGGCGCGCCGCCACCTCCTCATAACGGGCCTTGGCGACGTGATAGCGGTCCTGGGCATCCTTCAGGCGCTCCGAAGCCTGATTCAACCCCGCGCGGGCCTCGCGGATCTGCTGACCCAGGCGAGCAATCTCCTCGGTCTTCTCCGAGGCGAGGCGGCTCCGCTCCGCCACCTCGCGCTGGAGGGTGGCGACGCGGCGCTCGGCCTGAGCGCGCGTCTCCTCCAGGCGTTTGAGCGTTTCGGCGAGCTGCTGGCGCGAGCGCTTCTCCTCCGCCGCGGCGCGTTGGGCACGCTCCTTGGATGTCTCGTAATCCGACCGCAGCCGATTGCTCTCGGAGACGAGCCGGCGGTTCTGCTCCTCGAGACGGTCACGCTCTTGCCCCAGCTTGGCGCGCTCCTGCTGTAAGTCGGCCACCTCAAAGAGGGCGGTCCGCACATGGACGCTCAGGAGCGCCATCGCCACCAACGACATCACGGAGATCAGCATCCCCGCGATGACCGTGAAGCAGAGCGCCGTGTGTCGCGGGCGAAGCCCGCACACCGTCAGCCGCCGCTTGCCCATATACCGCCCCAGGCGATCCCCCATGAAGGCGATCATGCCGCCCGCGAGGGTGAGCCCGAGGAGCATGAACCACGTATACTGATGCATTGCTCCCCCCGCCGCAGGGCCTGCTCCTGCCTGCGAGTGCCCGCCGAGCCATCACAGCGGTCGCGCGTTCTCTGGATCGAAACCCCACGAGTAAGCTTGCCGCGCAACCGGGCCCCCGAGCATCCTGGCACGGGTGAGACGCCCGCCGCGCCAGCTCGTGAAGCCTCGGGGTTTACTATCTTAGTTCGGCGCGCGGTAGAGTAGCACCCCCCCAATGGCCGCGGCTGCAATGTTCGGGATCCACGCGGCCAGGAAGGGGTCCATTGCCCCGCCCTTGCCCAGCGTGCCCAGGTAATGCCACACAATATAATACACGAAAATGATCAGTACGCTCAAGCCCAGGCCAAGCGAAGAGCCGGTCCGCTGCCGGCGCAACCCCAGGGGCACGCCGATGAGCGCGAAGACGACGGCCGCGAAAGGCACCGAGAAGCGCTGGTGTAGATTCACCTCGTACTCGCTCGCAGGGATCCCCACCGCCATTCGGTTTCGGATCGCCTGGCGGAGCTCGCCGACCGGCATCTCCTGGGCCTTCACCTCGTCGCGCGCCACATTCCCCGGGTCACGGCCCAGGTCGAGCACAATCTCGTCCAGATGCAGCGGCTCGATTGCCGCACGCTTCTCTCCTGTTTGCGGAGCGCCTTCCTTGCCGCCGGGTAGCACGTAGTAGCGCACGCGGTTCAACCGCCACATGCCGCTCTTGCTCCCGCCCTCGCCTTCGTAAGTCGCCTCCTCGGCGTAGGCAATCCCCTCGGGCACGCCCTTCTTATCCAGATAGACGACCTTGACTCCCAAAAGGGTTCCTTGATCGCCCGTTCCGGGGCCCTGGCCGGCGCGCACCCGGATCCGCTCCACCCCCACAATCAGGCGCGCGGGGCCCTGTGCCGGGTCTGGCACCCAGAAGAGAATGTTATGCTCGACGGCCGCGTCCGCGCGCGCCCGGATACCGAGCTTGAGATCCCTCACCTCGCGGTAGCAGGATGGAACCACCGTTTCCTGGAAGGCAAAATCGAAAACCGCCACGACGGTGGCAAGAGCGAGCACCGGCACTGCCATCCGGCGCAGGCTGATGCCGCTGGCCAGCGCCGCTACCAGCTCGGAGTCCGAAGAGAGCCGCCCCATCCCAAGGAGCGTCGACAGGAGCATCGCCATGGGGAAGGTGACGACGATCACCGAGGGGATAGAGAGCAAAAAGATCCAGAGGACCTCGAGGGATCCGCCCCCTTTGATCGCCAGCTTGGCCAGCTCCGGGAGCAGCGCCGCTCCCATGAAGATCGCCGTGAACATGGCGACGCCCATCGCGAAAGGCGGCAGCAGCTCCTTGAAGATGTAACGGTCGAGTATTCTCATGAAGGTCTCTAGGGGCGGACCGGTTGGTGGCGCGGCACAATCCGGGCGCGCACCACCAACCGTGCTCAGTCTAGAAGCGAATCAATGGCGGAAATGCCTCACGCCGGTGAAGACCATCGCGGCGCCATGGGCATCCACGGCGGCGATAGTATCGGCGTCCTTCTTCGATCCGCCCGGCTGAATGATCGCCGTCACCCCCGCGTTGAGCGCCACCTCCGGCCCATCCGGGAAGGGGAAGAAGGCATCCGAAGCCATTACGGCCCCACGGGCGCGCTCGCCCGCTTGCTTGACGGCGATCTCGACCGAGCCGACGCGGTTCATCTGCCCGGCGCCAACTCCCACCACCTGGTTACCGCGCACCAGCACAATCGCGTTGGACTTCACATGCTTCACCACCGACCAGGCGAAGAGGAGTTGCTCGATCTCCTCTGGCGTTGGCGCGCGCTGGCTCACCACGGTGAGGTCATCGGGGCTGAGTCGGCGCAGATCCCGCTCCTGCACCAGCAGGCCGCCGGCGACCTTCTTCAGGTCATATTCAGGATGCTCGGGGCACTTACCGGGGGTGCCATCCCAGCCGGGCACCTCCAGCAGGCGAAGATCGCGGCCCCAGCGCTTCTTCTCAGTGAGGATCGGCAGCGCGTCCTCCGTGAAGCCCGGCGCGATGATCACCTCGAAGAAGGTGGCATCACCCGTCATCGCCTCCGCGGCGGCAGCATCCACGACTCGGTTGCACGCGACGATCCCTCCGAACGCGGAGACCGGGTCGCCGGCAAGGGCACCCTGGAAGGCAGTAACGAGATCCTCCGCGCGCGCACACCCACACGGGTTGTTGTGCTTGATGATGGCACAGGCGGGAGCCTCGAACTCCTTCACCAGCTCCAGCGCGGCGTTGGTGTCGAGGATGTTGTTGAAGGAGAGCTCCTTGCCACTGCGCTGCACCGCCGTTCCGATGCTCGGGCCCTGTTTCCCGGCATCGCGGTAGAAGGCCGCCCGCTGGTGCGGGTTCTCGCCGTAGCGCAGCGTCTGCACGCGCGTATTCGCCAGGGTGAAGTGATCCGGGAAGCTCCCCTCCGCCGGCTCGTAGGTGCTGTGGAGGTAGGCATGAATCATCGCGTCGTAGTGCGCCGTGTGGCCAAACGCCTTCACCGCGAGCTGCCGTCGCGTCTCCTCAGACACGCTGCCGCCACTGGCGCGCATCTCGGCCAGCACCTTCTCGTAGTC
Organism: Armatimonadota bacterium; assembly: GCA_012512265.1. Taxonomy (GTDB): domain Bacteria; phylum Armatimonadota; class JAAZEB01; order JAAZEB01; family JAAZEB01; genus DUUU01. The sequence goes on from JAAZEM010000070.1 coordinate 23,531, forward strand.
ATTGGGATCTACGACCACGGCGACCGAGGCGTGGTTCTTCGCCGCCGACCGGACCATCGCGGGGCCACCGATGTCGATGTTCTCAATCGCGTCCTGGAGGGTGACCCCCGGCTTCGCCACCGTCTCGGCGAATGGATAGAGGTTCACGCAGACCAGGTCGATCGGGGTGATGTCGTGCGCACGGGCCTGCTCCATATGCTCCGGCTTGCTCCGGTCGGCCAGGATGCCGCCATGCACCTTCGGGTGGAGCGTCTTGACGCGACCCTCCATCATCTCCGGGAAGCCGGTCACCTGTTCCACAGGGATGACCGGCAGTCCGGCATCGGCCAGCGCCTTTGCCGTGCCGCCGGTGGAGACCAGCTCCACGCCCATCTCTGCCAGCCCGCGGGCGAACTCGACAACGCCCGCCTTATTCGATACGCTGATCAGCGCCCTCTGAATACGCATCATTCATCTCCCGTGCCGGGTCAACAAAGAATCTTTCGCTATGTGGAACGCGGGATAACCTATCTTGCCGCACTGCCAAGCCCTCACTCTCGATCCGGGCGCGGGCCCGAGGCCGTCCGGCGGCGGAATGAGCGCGCTGGAAGCCTCCGCGAAGCGGTACCGCACTCCGCCGTTGGGTCACGCTTCTCGGTTGCCTCCATGGCTAACCTGATCGGGGGCAAGGATCTCAACGCGGCGCCCGGCGACGCGCAGCCGGCCCTCCGCGAAGAGGGTGATCGCCTGCATGTAGGCCTGATGCTCCTCGGGCAGAACACGCGCGGCGAGACCCTCAGGGGTATCGTCCTCCAGTACTGGCACGCACCGCTGGACGATGATCGGGCCAGCATCATACTCCTCATTCACAAAGTGGATGGTACACCCGCTCACCTTTGCCCCATAGGCGAGCACCGCCTCATGCACATGGTGGCCGTAGAAACCCTTCCCGCAGAACGCGGGAATGAGCGCGGGATGGCTGTTCAGGATCCTCCAGCGATACGCGGCGCAAAACCGCGCCCCCAGCCTGCGCATGAAGCCGGTCAGGCAGATCAAATCGGGAGCGTAGGGCGCCAGGGCTTCCAGGAGGCGCTGGTCGAGGTCATCGCCATCCGGCACGCCGCGCGCATCCAGCTCCACGGTAGGAATGCCAGCCTGGCGGGCGCGGGCAATGGCGGGAGTGCCCGGGGTCGTGCTCACCACGGCGACCACCTTCGCTGGCAGTCGGCCCGCTGCGGAAGCATCGAGGAATGCCTGCAGCGTGCTTCCACGCCCCCTGCCGGAGAGAAGAACAGCGATTCGAACCGGCGCGCTAGTCAAGACCAGGAAACCTTTCTATCTCTAATAGAACGACGGGCAACCGCCCGCCGGCACCCTCGCCTGCGGCCGAGCTAGGCGCCGATTCCGAGCTCCGTCGGCCTGAAAGGACAAGGCCACTACTCGCAGTATAGCATGGCCCCAGGGGCGAGTCAAGGCGGCGGTGAGGCACCGCATTCCTGGGGAAGCGCCGACGTGATCCTTCGGGCTGCAGCGCTTCCCCGAGGAGAAGAGGATTCTACTCTTCGCGTTCCAGTTCGGTGATGAGTTGCTGAACCCGCTGCCGCACCTGATCGCGGATAGTCCGCACGGCTTCCAGGGGCTGGCCGTGGGGATCATCCAGGTCCCAATCCTCCGTGACCAGGAACCCTGCGGGGCACGACTCCGCCACGCCGCACCCCATCGTTATCACCCGGTCCGCCTGCTGCCACATCTCCGGGGTGAGTTGCCGAGGCCGTTCACGGCTCAGATCAATCCCTACATCCCGCATTGCCTGGACTACCGTGGGATTGACGCCTGTGCTGGGTTGGGTTCCGGCTGAGGTGGCGGTCATCTCCTTCCCCTGCGCGAGTTGGTTGAAGAACGCTTCCGCCATCTTGCTGCGCCCCGAGTTGTGAACGCAGACGAACACCACCCGCTTCATCTTCTCTCCAGGCCTAACCGCAGCAGCTCCGGCTCTGGGGTTTGAACGCCTGGATACTCACGCTGGAGACCAAGCCGCGAATATCCTCCACGGGATGCCCTACCAGCAACTGATTTACCAGGGGGTCTTTCGGGTCCATAAAGAAGTCACTGGCATCGCGCTCTTCCAGGATTTCCGCGCCCTGCAGCCCGGCCTCCGTGATCAGGCGCAGGTATTCCTCACGCAGCACGGCTCCGGAGACGCAGGCCACGTAGCCCTGAGCCGACTCCCGCACCCAGTCGGGGAAAGGGCGTTCAAGCACCATATCCGACACCATAATCCGCCCACCGGGCTTCAGGACCCGTGCAATCTCCCGAAAGACCCTCGCTTTGTCCGGCACTAAGTTGATCACGCAGTTGCTGATGACCACGTCTACGCTGGCATCGGCGACCGGCAGTGCCTCTATCTCCCCCAGGCGGAACTCCACGTTTACGTAGCCGCCCCGCCGCGCGTTGTCACGAGCACGCTCTATCATCTCCGGCGTCATATCCACGCCGATGACCTTCCCGGACAGCCCCACCTTCTTCGCCGCCAGGAAGCAGTCAAAGCCCCCGCCGGAACCAAGGTCCAAGACGGTTTCCCCCGGCTGCAGGCCAGCGATTGCGGTCGGATTGCCGCACCCCAGGCCCAGGTTCGCGCCGTCTGGCACAGCAGTGATCTCCTCTTCACTGTATCCTACGTTCTTGGAGACTTGCTCCGCCAGGTTCCCGCAGCCACAGCCTCGGCGTTCCCCAGCCCCGATCCTACCGTATTCCTGCCTCACTAGTTGCTTCACGCCTTCGGCCGTACCCTCTGCGGCTCCCCCGCAGCAGCCACTTCTGGTCTGCCCTGCTTGCCCGCTGCCGCAGCAGCCGCCCACCTGATTGCGGGCCTCGGAACTCTTGCTTGCGCTCACCTTTGTTCTCCCTCACTCAGTGAACAATCACGCCCCGGAGAGCAGCCCAGGCCATCCACCAGTTTCCGCAGGAGCAGCACCAGTTGCCGGCGCTCCTGCGCGTTCAAGGCATTCAGGGTCTCTGGGCAGCGCCGCGCCGAGTTATCCAGCGCCAGTCTCTCCCGGCCAGCGGCACCCAGGAATAGGCGGATGATACGGCGGTCATCAGGATCGCGACTCCGCCTCACTAGCCCATCCCGTTCCATGCGGTCCACCAGGGCCGTAATGTCACTGTCGACGCAGCATTGTGCATCCCAGAGTTGCCTCAGCGGGACCCGCTCCTGCTGCCGCAGAACGTCCAGTACCTCCAACTGTGTCGGGGATAGACCGATCTGTTCCAGGCGACTTCCCACCCAGCGGGAGATCACTCGTTCCACTTCATCCTTGATTTCCCGCGGGAAGCGCGGGGCGTCATCGTTCTCCCGTTCAGCAGGATCCGCTCCAACCCATCGACTCCTGCGCTTCCAGAGTGCCGGTTTCTCATCGAGCGGTATCCAATCTGCGCTTGCCACTCTCGATACCCATGTGCTCAGCCTGCATCAACACCAGCGTGACGATGCCAGGAGCACACCACGCCGCCCTCGGCTCTGGCATGTTCAACCCAACCGGCGGCTGTGCCTCTGGGTCATAGCGGCAAGCAGCTCGAGCCGTGCCGAACTCCTGGCATACCTCGAAGGCCGGGCACGTAACCCAGGCCCGAACATCAGCTTCGTCTTTCCTCATCGCTCCATCCATCCCAAGCCCCAACCGCCTCACCGTGAAGGTCCTCTTGTCAGGCTGTCAACGGGCGCCGGCAACGCCGCTGGGTTCAGCAGCGAAATAGCGGCGCTGAAAGGCCAGCGCCACGTTCACCAGGCCGATCAGCACTGGTACCTCCACCAGCGGGCCGATCACCGCCGCGAATGCCGCCCCAGACTCAATCCCAAAGATCGCCACGGCCACCGCAATCGCCAACTCGAAGTTATTGCTTGCCGCCGTGAAAGAGAGAGTGGCCGTCTTGGAATAATCGGCCCCAAGTCTCCGGCCCATCGCGAACGACACCAGGAACATCACCACGAAGTAAATCAGCAGTGGCACGGCGATCCGCAGCACGTCGAGCGGCAGGCGGACAATCACCTCTCCCTTCAGAGAGAACATCACCACGATAGTGAAGAGCAGGGCCACCAGGGTAATCGGGCTGATCCGGGGGATGAACTCCTTCTCATACCACTCCCGGCCCTTTGCCTTCAGGAGCACGAAGCGGGTGATCATGCCGCTGAAGAACGGGATGCCCAGATAAATCGCCACGCTCTCCGCAATCTGCCCGATGGATACCCGGACAATTGCCCCGTGCAGGCCGAACAGCGGCGGCAGGACGGTGATAAACAGGTAGGCATAGACGGAATAGAACAATACCTGGAAAACGCTGTTGAAGGCGACCAACCCGGCGGCGTATTCCGTATCCCCCTTCGCCAGCTCGTTCCAGACGATCACCATCGCAATACACCGGGCCAGCCCAATCATGATCAGGCCCACCATATACTCCGGGTAGCCCCGCAGGAAGGTAATCGCCAGCAGGAACATCAGGATGGGGCCGACAATCCAGTTCTGCACCAGTGATAATCCAAGGACGCGGGTGTTGCGGAAGACCTCTCCTAACTCCTCGTATCTCACCTTCGCGAGCGGCGGGTACATCATCAGGATGAGGCCCACAGCAATCGGGATAGAGGTGGTGCCCACCTGGAGCGCCGTGATCGCCTTGACCAACCCGGGAATGGCGAACCCGGAGCCGACCCCAATCGCCATCGCCAGGAATATCCACAACGTCAGGTAGCGGTCCAGGAAAGAGAGTTGGCCCGAGATACTGGAAGGGCACCCGGCATCCACAGGTTGAGAGACTGGCGGTTTCAACATTATTCCTCCTCCCCCGTGCCACAGGGGGCGCAGGCTGAGTCAGACACCTGCGGCGGGTCGCCCTGGAAGAGCGCCCGCACCGCATCTCCGGTGCCTCTGGCCTGCTCAGACACCGCCCGGTAGAAGACCCACTTACCCTGCTTCCGGGCTCTTACGAACCCGGTATAGCGCAGTATCTTCAGGTGGAAAGAGAGGTTGGGGGCCGTTAGCCCCAACACATCCTGCAGTTCGCACACGCACATCTCCCCGCAGGTGTGCAGCAGGTGGAGTATCTTCAGACGGTTCCCATCCGACAGCGCACTCAGGCGCTGCGCGAGTGACTCCACCTCATCCGCCCGCCTCAAGGCGTCCTGAGCGTCTATCCCGCGGGTGAGCCGCGTCCGGGGATACTGGGCTACCTCTCCTGCCATGCCGCTTCCTCTCCGTCACCAGAGCTCTATACCGGCATTTGATTCGAAGCTCGGGTTGCTTCAACATTCAAGCTGGTATTTAATTGAGACTAGTATAGCACTTCCGCCGAACACGATCAAGGCGGCGGAAGGGTGCCTGGGATTCCGAGATAAGCGCACGCGCGGAGCTCGAAGCTCCGCGCTGCTTGTGAGCCAAGCCCTGCCGGGCTGGGTTGGGGATACTCCCAGACGTTGCAAAACGGCGGTGGCTGGGAGGGGAAGCCCTGAAAGGGCTTTGCCGGAAAGCAGCGCGGTGCTTTTAGCGCCGCGCGCCGGGTTGCG
>JAAZEM010000003.1 GCA_012512265.1 Armatimonadota bacterium
CGCTCCGTCTCGCGCCCCGGGAGCACGCCATACTTCACCCGGCCCACCTTCACGAAAACGCGCACGCTTTCTCCTGAGGCGCGGCAGCCGTAAGGAAGCGTAGAGAGCTCCACCAGGATTGGCAGCCGCTCCACGCCCATCTGGCGAAAGACGTTCGCGAAGTGGAGCGTGCCGCCGGTGGAGCCGGGGCTGAGGACCACCACCTGCTCCGGGCGGACCAGGGGCGCCAGAATCCGTGCGACGCGATCATGCGCCGGTGCCTGCGTGCAGACGAGGATCAGCTCTGCGCCCGAGATCGCTGCCTCCAGCTCCGTGGTGGCGCGCTCCAGCTCTGCCTCGCCCGCGACCGCCCCCGTGGCGATCAACCGCCGCGATTGCGCGACGGCCTCCAGGTTCCCGGCGTACTCGGGCAGCTCGAAAAGCCGGACGCGCTTCCCCTGCAAGGCCAGGTCGGCAGCGGATGCCTTGCCGCCGTTGCCTGCACCGATCACCGCGATCGTATCGAACACTTCGCTCTCCCGTCTTTATATCACTCGCGTGAGGGCCAGACCGCTTTGCCCCCCACGAGCATTCCAGGCGCTTGCGCCCGCGTGTGATACCACCGTGCCCTTGGGGCACCCTTCGCCTCGGAAGAGGTTCGCCAGCCGGGGCGCTCTTCCTGTCCGGATGGCACCCACCGCGTCTCCCCGCGCCGGAGTGGCGGGAGGATCGCTGCGAGCGTCGAACCTTACACTTGAGCAGCGTGCCAGCGTCTTCGCATGCTGGGAGGGAGAGTTCGAGTCATGCAGCATCTTTGGGCTCCGTGGCGCATGGCCTACGTGGGGGTTGAGCAACCGCAGGGGTGCATCTTCTGCGTGAAGCCCGCGGAGGATCGCGACGCGGAGAATTACCTCGTGCATCGGGGAAAGCACGCCTTTGTCATGCTGAATGCGTTCCCCTATAGTAGCGGCCACCTGTTGATTGCCCCGTACCGGCATACCGCCGATTTCACCGGCCTGAGCGAAGAGGAGCTGTTGGAGTTGATGCAGCTCGCTCAGCAAGGCATCACCGTTCTTCAGCGGGTCTACCGCCCGGAGGGGTGCAACCTGGGGATGAACCTCGGGCGCGTGGCTGGGGCGGGCATCGCCGAGCACCTCCACCTGCACGTCGTCCCCCGTTGGGGAGGCGACACCAACTTCATGACCGTGGTTGCCGATACCCGGGTGCTGCCCGAGGCGCTCGCCGACTCTTACCGCCGTCTTCGCGAGGGGTGGGAGGCGCTGTGACTGAGATAGCCGCTCTCGAGGCTCTGAAGGCGGAGTGCCTGCAGTGCCAGGCCTGCCCTCTGGCGAAGACGCGAACGAAGGTTGTTTTCGACGATGGCAACCCGAACGCGCCGCTGGTGATCATCGGGGAAGGCCCCGGAGAGAATGAGGACCGGACGGGGGTTCCCTTCGTGGGTAGGGCTGGGAAGCTGCTGGATCGCGTGCTCCTGGAGAACGCGCTGAGCCGCAGGTGGGTCTACATCTGCAACACGGTGAAGTGCCGCGCCTGCGATATCTCCGAGGGGCGCGCGAGGAACCGGGCACCGCTGCCAGCGGAGATGGCGGCCTGCCGCCCCTACCTGGAGCGCCAGCTCGCGTTGATCCGCCCCGTGGTCATCCTCTGCCTGGGCGGGCCGGCGGCAAGCACCATCATTCATAAGGATTTCCGCATGACCCAGGAGCGCGGTCGCTGGTTCACCGATTCCCCCTTCGCCCCGTGGGTGATGGCCTCGTGGCATCCTGCCTACGTCCTTCGCCAGGGGGGCGAAGCCTATGCGCGCACCCGCGCCGAGCTCGTGGCTGATATCGACCAGTGCCGCAAGAAGGTGATCGAAATTCGCCAGCAGGGAGGCTTGCTCGCCCGGCAAGTGGCCCAGGCTGAGCCGGTTGAGGAGAGCGAGCCCGGTCTCTTCTGACCAGGCGCAATCGGACCGCCGCTCGCGCGTCTCCGAACCGAATGCCTGCTAGCGTCGTCTCAAGCCACGAACCACCGACGACCGGCCTCTCTCGCGGGGACGGGCAATGCCTCCCATACTCGCGTGAGAGGACGCTGCCGGACAGTGAAAGGAGGAGACAGGATGTCACGGAGAAGGCAACTCGCAGCGGCCCTGGTCGCCGCGCTGGCCCTCGGAACTGCCGGTGCCCGCGCGGCCAAGATCGACCTGGGGAGCATCGGGGATGCCGTGAAGATCATGGGGATCGGCTTCGCCGTCAAGACCTTCGGCGGCCAGATCAACCAGGCGATCAACACGGTCCTGATGCAGAACAACATCGAGCGCCACGGCGCCACCAAGGTGGTACCAATCCTCTCGGTGGGCCAGGGCGCTTACATCGGCGCCGCACAGGTCACCGGGCCTGAGAACGAGGTTGCGCAGGTCCAGGCCGTCGTTCAGGGCGAGGTCACGGCTAGCGGCGGTCAGGTGCGCTTCAACGCGCTCGTGCCCGTCGACTCCATCAACCCGTTCCAATCGCTGCCCAAGCCCAAGTTCAAGGGTGTCGGGATCACAGCGATCATCGATTTCAACGTGTAATGAGAGGAGGCCGGAGGTGAACAGACGCAAAGCAATCGCGCTGCCACTCGGAGTGATCGGCCTGGCCTTGTTGCTGGTCGCCGCTCTGCCGAGCCAGACGCGCCGCGCCGCAGCTCAGGAAGACTGGTTCACTTCGGAGCCTGAGGAGATACAGGTGACATCCAGAGCGCAGGAGCTCGGCGGACTGCCGGTGGGCGAAGTGCTCCTCGGAGAGAGCGTTGTCACCCGCATTCGCTCGGCCGCCGGCGGCAAGACGGCCCCGCAGCGAGCCGAGACCGCGGCTGCCCGCCTCTCAGGCGTACTGCGCGCGGGAAGCCCGGCGCCGGAGGAGTTCCGTGTCGCCCAGATGAATGGCCAATACGTGGTGGCGGTGCGCGACGAACTCATCGTCACGGCCGATACCTACCACGCGCAGGTGAATGGCACTACCCCGGTGAAACTGGCCACCCAGTGGCGCGACAACCTGGTCCAGGCCTATCGCCGCGAGCTGGATCGCCCCATCGGCAAGATCTGCCCCATCGTCAGCGTTGGCAAGGGCACCCGCCTCGGCCTCGCGCACATCACCGGGCCGCGCTCGCAGGTCCATAAGGCCCAGTTCGTCGGCCAGCTGGAGACGACGTTCCAGAAGAGCGTGCGCATCCGCATCTTTGTGCCGATCAAGGCCCAGGATGGCGTCGATCGTGTGCCGCAGGTGAACGTCAACGCCTACGCCGATCTGAAGATGTAGCCCTCGCTTCGACACGCCGGAGGAGGGCGCCTCGGTGAAGCCACCCTCCTCCCTTTCCCCCTCCTCACGCTTGAAACCGCCCCTGTGCGTGCCCTATGGTGCCGTCTGGTAGGTGACCCAGGCCGGGGCAGGTAGGGGAGAGTGGCGGCGCCCCCTCTGAACCGGCGCTGCCCGACGGCCAATCTCTCGCGGGAGAATGTGGTGATCGCTGCTGCAATCGATGTCGGTACGAACTCGGTGCTCCTCACGGTCGGGGAGCGGTTGGCAGATGGAGAGGTGCGCATTCTGGAGGAGCGGAGCGAGATCACTCGCCTGGGGCAGGGCGTCGATCATGCGCGCACACTCCGCGCGGAAGCGATGGAGCGCACCGCGACCGCGGTGGCCGGCTTTGCCAGCCGCGCGCGTGAGCTGGGCGCCGTGCATCTGCGCGTTGTGGGCACCAGTGCCGCGCGCGATGCCCGCAATGCCACGGAGTTCGCCTGTCTCCTGCGCCAGCGAGCCGGGGTCGAATTGGAGATTCTCTCCGGCGAGGAGGAAGCTCGGCTCTCCTACCAGGCCGTGCGTGCCGACCCCTCCCTGGGCCTCCCCGCGGGCGATCTGATCGTGGTCGATATCGGCGGCGGGAGTGTGGAGTGTATCTGGGGCGATGAGGCGGGCATTCGCTTTCACGCCAGCATCGATTGCGGGGCTGTGCGCGTCACCGAGCGGTTTTTCGCCTCGGATCCCCCCACCCTGGCGGAGAGAGACCGCGCGATCCACTGGATTGATGCGCAGCTTGCCGCGCTCCCGGCGTTCCCCCTGGGCATTCCGGCGGCGGGCATCGGGGGCACCTTCGTCAACCTCGCCTCCATATGCCTGGGCCTCCGCGAGTTCCGCGCGGAGCAGATCCACGGCGCGTTCCTCGACCGGGCGGAAGTGGACCGGCAGGTGGCGCTCTTCGCCTCGATGCCCACCCGGGAACGCCAGGCCATTCCCGGCCTGGAGCCGAAGCGCGCCGATGTGATCCTGGCGGGGGCCCTTCTCCTGCAGCGTCTTCTCCAACGCCTGGGGAATCCCGCGATCCAGGTGAGCACTCGCGGCGTCCGTTACGGCGTCCTCTTCCAGATGCTCGGTTGACAGGAAGAGCGCGTCAGGCCAAAGAGGCGAGCCATCCCAGAGGTCGCAATCCGAGGGTGCGCGTTTTACGACGCCCGCTTGATACGCGTGGCGATTGTCACGTATCAAGCGGGCGCTGCTATCGGAAGAGCCCCGACTGGCGGCGTGGCGTGCCGGCCAGATCGGGGCAGAATCCGGCGTATCAGCGGAAGATCCAGGTGCCGAAGCGGTCCGGCTCGACAAAGCCCTTCAAGCAGATCGACCAGCTGCTGATCTCCCGGGCATGCGCGCGCTGGCGCCCGATATTGGCCAGCAGCTTCTCGCCGCGCTTCGGCGCCGGGCGGCCGAGTGCCTTCCAGGGAAGGGCGATCTCGACGCACCAGGCATCTTTCCCCACGCTTACGGCCGTCTGGTAATCGGGGTTCCAGGAAAGGTCGCTCTCCTCCGCGCAACGGGCATCCCAGCGCACGTTTGCCGGATTGAGGATCAGGTGCACGTAAGGCGTGCGATCCTTGCCGGGCGATAGGAAGAGGTCGACGCTCTCGCCCAGCCAGACATCGTCATCGCGGCGGTCGCCCACCACCTGCATCTTGTCTGGCGTGGGCTCCTCGCAGCGGATGGCAACATAGAGCTTCTCGGCGTCGTAGGCCACTCGGGCGATCGTCTGCGCCTTGAGGTCGCCCTGCGTGCCGGCTGCCGGCCGGCGGAACGCGTCGAGGGTGGGAACGCGCTGCCACACGGGGTCATCGAGCTGGCCATCGATGACCGGCGGGCGCTCGCGCGAGCCGATCCGCTGGATTCGCGCCTGGCGGTCTTCCAGGCGCGCCCGAATCTCCTTCTCCTCGGCCGCCTTCGCGCGGGTGATGATCGCCGCCATGTCGAATCCGAGAGGCTGCTGCGCGGCCAGCTTCTCCTTGGCCGCGACGATTGCCTCGGGGAGACCGTGCGGGATGTTCTCCCCCTTCCACCAGTTCATCTTCTCGCTATAGAGCCAGACATACTCGTCGGTGGTCTTCAGCGCCCAGTAGACGTTGTGCTCGAACCAGCGCGCGCGCTCCTCGGGGTTCATGTACATCGCCGGCGTGGGCCGGGACCAGTAGTTGAAGAGATAGTCCACGTAAAGCGCCTGGCTGCACTGCACCTGAGAGAGGTACTTCGCGCGGTTCTCTGGGGCAACCAGGCTGAGGGCAGTCTGCTTGATGTTATGGAACGCGCGGAAGTACTCCTCGGCAGTGGTGTAGTAGTAGGAGGATTCGTTGCCATCGGTGATGCGGGTGCCGGGGTTGGCAACATCCAGCATGCCGTTGAGGAAGGCGGGAAGCAACCCATAATACTCGCGGGCGAGGCGACGCTCGCGCTCAGCCGGGTCCGACAGGCTGGCGACACTCGGGAAGTAGCTGAGCTGGAAGAAGGTGTGGATCACGGGCGCGGGGAGGATCTCTTGGATCTTCGCCATGAACTGTGCGCCGCGCCGCCGGGCCATCGCCTGGTATTCCGCGAAGCTCTTCTCCGCGGCGCGTGCCTGCGAAGGATAGTGCCACGGGTTCTTGCCATAGGGCTCCGCGTCGAAGCAAAGGCCCTTGCACCGGCCGAGCTTCGCAGCCTTTGCGCAGAGCGCGACGTTGTGGAGCACGCACTCCCAGTCAGCATCGCTGAACCAGTCCATGCTCGACGCCGCGTACATGATCACGAAGTTATCCGTGAATTTGCGCCATTCGATGCGCTCCAATGCCGCGAGCTCCGCGGCAACCTGGGACTCGTCCCACTTCTTGTTGGCGAAGACGGTGCCGATGTTGGGCACGCGCACGATCACGCCCTCGAACGGCTGCTTTTCCATCTCGCGAATGTGGGTCGCTACGAAGCTGGGCGGTGGCACATCCCATCCATACTCGATCAACTTCTTCGGGGGCGCCTCGGCGGCCGCCGGCACGAGCGACGCAATGATCAGGGCAGCACACAATATACGGGAGTACATCGGGCCTCTCCTCCTCTGGAAACCGAACGGTGCCCTCTTGTTCGGCGGTGAGGAGGCGCGCTCCTCTTCCAGGAGCGTTGGGAGGCATGTTGTCGGATCCGCTCCGGGTCCGGGGTTATCCGGCCACGAGACCCAGGGTCAGGAGACCCTGGGCTCGATTGTCGGACCGCTCCGCGATCCACCGCGAGCCCCACGCGGGTAGCTCGACCACGATCCCGGGTGGAACGCGCAGCCCAAGGCGCGCCCGCCTCACCCATCCGTGCCCGACCCCATATCCGTAATATCGGCGCCGGTCCGCGGCCTCATCCAGCCGGCTCGATCAGGACCTCCATGAGAGGGGAGTTGACGGGCGGGTGTAGGGCATCCCCCAGTGGTGCCAGTGGGGCCACCGGCTTGCGGCGCAGATTCGGCACCAGGCGGTTGCGGGCGATGGCGCGCTCGTAGGCCTGTGGCTTGTCATACACAAGAAGCACGTTCGTCAGGCGCCGGCTCGGCTTGCTGATGATCCGCCCGCGGATGGAGAGCGCCGTCGAGGAGCCGCCATCCATCCCCAGGGCGTTCACGGCCCCCAGCGCCTTCATCACCTTGCTGACGTGGGTGTAGTAGACCGGCCGGTCGATTGTGACGAGCAGGAGCTTGTTGTACTTCGTCAGCCCGATGGCGGCGCGCGGTCGGCGGGCGTAGAGGGATGCGTCGCGGAAGCCTTCGGCCCAGGGGCGCACGGTGCGTACCCCGTTCTTTACCAGCCAGGGCCCGGCGCAGAGGACCATCTCATAAGGGGCCCAATCCTCCTTGCGTCCGGCCCGCAGGGGCACGAAGTCGATCCGGTTCCCAGCGAAGGCAACGCCAGTTCCTACCATGCCCTGATGCACCTGTTGCCCTGCGACGACAATATCGCCCACGGGAACCAGGGAACGCGTGTCAAAGAAGGTGCCCGTGATGGCGGCGGCGGGGTGGACGCGGTTGATGAGCGACTTGAAGTTCTCGGAGGTGCCGATGCCGCCCTTGGCGATGGCGGCGGTGACGCACACATCCGGGTCGTTGAGGTTGACCGTGATGACGTTGACCGGGAGCCCCAGAATGACCTTTCTCTCGTAGACGACGCTCGAGCGATCGGCGCGGGCTCCTGGAAGCAACCCCAGCAGCATGATGCCAGCGAGACAAACCGTTCTTCGCACTCCCACTCCCCCACACTCCTTCCCACCTCTTGGAGGCAAGGGGGATACCAAATGCGCGCCTGAACGATGACCGCCATGGCAGGGAAGATCTCCCGCATGGCGCAAACAGGCGGTTCCCCCGGCTGCCCCCGGGCTGGCTCATGCGCTTCTCTGGGGTTCTCTGCGGGTCGATGCGCGGGCGAGAGCCCGCTCAGCGCACCGCGAGTGCCTCCTCCTTGCTCCGGTGCACGCTGGAGACGCCGCTCAGACCGGCGATCTCCAGGAGCGTGCGGATATGGTCATTTTCGGTGCAGATTTGAAGCTGGGCCCCTTCCCGCAGGCGCTTGTAGGCGCCCACGATCTGCCCGACACCCACGCTATCCATAAAGGAGACGCCGCGCAGGTCGATAACCAGCCGGCGCGTTGCCTTCTCCAGACCCTCATCGAGGGCGGCACGGAACTTGGGGGCGCTCGCGATATCGACTTCGCCCCTACACTCGACCAGACAGGTACCCTCTTCGCACTCAGCCACCCGCGCCTCAAACAGAGGAAACCGCGGTCGCGTCTTCAGCATGCTGCGCCAGTCCTCTCTAAGACTCTGGTCAGGGCCTGCCGGGCGGGTGCTTCTGAATGATTGCCCGGTATGGGGACGTTCGCCCGACCCACGATGTTCAAGCCTGCCTGCGCCTTTCCGGATTCCTATCGGCAGATCTCAGCCCTTCTTTACGCCAGACAGACGAACTTCAGGGGGGACCTTTGTCCTCCCTGGGGTGTGCTGCCCCTTATCCGTGTGGCCGGCGACAAAAAAAGCCCGGTGGTGCCGGGCAGGAAGAAAGAGCACGGGGCGATGCTGTACGTTGTTTCGGCGAGCATATGCCACGGCCGCAGCCGCGGTGTCACGTCACGCCCTAGCAAGCACTTGCGCGCTTGCGGCTCTTCTTTCTGCCTACGGGGTTAGCTGACGGGCTCGGGCGAAGAGTACCCGCCCTGCCGATGCAGGGCACGCCCCAGTACAGTGGTTCCCCCGTTTTCCCTCACCTGGAAATTCGGCCGGCGTCACACGATCCACTATGAACCTGTCTGCCGGGCGCCTCACGCCCGGTGAACACTCTGCGATTATACCACATCCATCCGGTAGCGTAAACATCTCAGGCAGGTAGGAAGAAGGCTCGTCGAGAATAACGTGGCATGCCTGGCAAGGAGTTGCTGCCCATGGAAGAACCGATGCGATATCTTAGCCTCCTTATCTCCCTCCTAGCGGCGATGGCATCTGCGTGTATGCCGGCGCGCGCGGCGATCTCCGAGAACCTCCTGCAAAACCCCTCCTTCGAGGAGGGAGTCGACGCCAAAGGCGTCCCCAAAGGATGGAGCCTGTATGGCGGTGGCGGGAAAGACCAGCGCCTCATGCTGGTCGACACGGCCGATACCGGAACCAAGGCGCTGCAGATCGAGGATGGCGACCCCGGCACCGAGGTCGGCATCACCCAGACGGTGCCCGCGACGCCCGGCCTGACTTACCAGGCGACGGCGCGCGTGCGCGCCGTTCAGGGCGCGTCTCCGTGGGGCGCCTACCTGCAGCTCCGTTTTCTGCCCTCGGGCAAGTTCGAGCAGGTGGGCCTGCTCGCCAAGAGCTATGCGGCGTTCACGCCGGTCTCCGTGAAGGCCACCGCCCCCGAAGGCACAAAGCAGGCGATGATCTACCTCTACACCCATCGCGCGCCCACGCCAACCCTCCTCATCGACAGCGTGGAGCTCGTCTCCGGGGTTGCGCCGTCACTCCCGCCGCCTCCTGATCCGGTGCCGCCGCAATACACGAAGCTGAAGCCACTCTATCTCACGACGGATCTGGTGAGAGAGGGCCGGCCGGTGGCAACCATCGTGGCGCCGGCGGCGCATCAGCGTGATGCGGCCCGGATCCAGCAGGCGATCCAACAAGTGACCGGAACGCGCGTCCCGATTGTCGGCGACGATGCGCCGGAAGCAGCGGTGCCGATCCGGGGGCACCTCATCGTTCTGGGCAACCGCTCCACCAATCGGACGATCGAGGAGCTGTATAACCGCTACTTCACGCTGACCGACCTCCGCTATCCCGGGCCGGGCGGGTATGAGGTGCGCTCGCTCCATAACCCGTTCGGCGGCGGGCACAACGTGATCTTCGCGGGCGGCAGTGATGCCCCCGGCGTCTCCGCCGCTGCGGATGCCCTCATCGCCAAGATCCGCCAGGCGGACGGCAAGCAAGGCAGCCTCGCTCTCGGCTGGCTGATGGAGATCCGCCTCGGCAAGGGGATCACCGTGCCCAAGGATCTGGCGGCGTTCGAGACGTGGGAGGCATCGCGAAACTACCGCTCGGTCGGCTACTTCGGGTGGAACAGCATCAGCAAGCGGATGGCGATGTACTACATGACCGGCGATCCCTTCCATGCCCGGGAGGCGATCCGCCTCGCCTTCCCCGATAAGAAGGCGTTGGAAGAGATCACCCGGATCGATGAGGAACGGATCGAGAATAAGAACGATCCCCTTGCCGGCCCGTACCACTATAATGCCCACCTGATGGTGCTCTACTGGGACCTGATCGAGGAGAGCCCGGTCTTCACCGATGAAGAGCGCCTGCGCGTCACGAACGCCTTCGCCCGGCAGTTGAACCACCGTAAGGATGAGGGCATCTATCGCTTGACGCGGACGCCTTCGGCGGTTGGCACGCGGCACGGGCAGTGGTCGGCGGTCTCTCTCTACTGCCTCGGCCGCTATTTTCAGAAAGACTATCCAGACCGCATCTGGGAGCAGTGCATCGAGGGCGCACGATGGGCTTTC
The DNA here is from genome assembly GCA_012512265.1 of Armatimonadota bacterium. Lineage (GTDB taxonomy): Bacteria > Armatimonadota > JAAZEB01 > JAAZEB01 > JAAZEB01 > DUUU01. The sequence continues at coordinate 10,320 of JAAZEM010000003.1, forward strand.
TCTCCCCTGCACTCGCACGCCTGGGTGATCGGCGAAGCAGACAACCTCTACTGGTACAGCACGGCCACGGCGCCGATCCTCACCTTCATGCTCCTCGATGGTGACCGGCGCCCATTGGAAAGCGGTGCGCTCCAAGAGCTGCTGCGCGGCCAGGAGATGCTGATCTCTGGGATGGTGTCCGACTGGGCGCTCAACTACGCCGCCATCGACTACCTGCACAAGGCGGCGTATCTCACTCAGGACGGGCGCTGGCTCCACTATCGTGACCGGACCGGCCTGGACACGAGTATCTTCCGCCTGGGGCAATCTTTCTGGCCTGACGAGCGCCTGAAGCCGGTCCCGCCGGCGGACCTCGCCGGCAAATGGAGCGTCAACCGGCTGCCGCTCCCCTGCTGGCTGAACCGAGGCAACGGCTTCAAGCCGGAGGAATCGTTCTACTTCGCCAGCTTCCGGAGCACCCCGGATGCGAGCGGCGATTTCATCCTCCTCGACGGCTACAACGGCGCCTCGCGCAACCCCTACCATGCCTTCGCCCTCCTGGAGCTGCGCCTGAACGGCGCGACTCTCCTGAAGGGATACCGCAACCAGGTGCTCACCCGTGCCGACGGATTGGTGGAGGCCAAGATCGCCATGGACGCGGCGCTCCGCTATCACGGCGTGGTGGGCGAGACGGCCGCCGCCGTGGGCGAAGTGCCCAACGCCGCCTACTGCAACTGGCGAAGAAGCCTGGCGCAACGCGTTGGCCGCTATGCCCTCGTGGTGGATGACCTTGCTTTCCGCACCGACAGCGAGAACATTGAGGTGCAGACGCTTTGGGAGACGAGCGGCGGTGGCTGGCAGGCAAAGATGGGCGCGATCCGCATCCCGGCTCCCGCGGCTGCGGCACTGCCGCCCGGGTGGCAGGCGGTCCGCGCTCTGCAGGCCCGTGTCACCAGCGAGCCGGCGGGGCCGGAGCATCTGGTGCGCCTCAACGACCTGGGTATCGTCCTGCTGCGGGCCACGGAGGCCGGGCAGTGGCTGGAGATGGCTTTCACGCTCCAAGAGGCGTTCTCTGGCGAAGTGTTTGCCGACTTCCTCGGCTACAGTGACCGCGGCAAGGTGCGCTGCCTGATCGATGGCGGGCCCGCCGGGGATGAGATCGATACCTATGCCTCGGGGGTCCAGCCGATGCGCGTGTCGCTCGGGCAGCAGTCGCTTGCCCCGGGCGAGCACCGCCTGCGCGTTCAGGTGACCGGCAGGCACACCGGCGCGGAGAAGTGCAATATCGGCCTGGCCGGGCTCAGCCTGCGCCCCAAGGGCGCGCCCGCCGCGACTGGCAGCAGCCCCACCGCCTATGAGATCCGTAGCTCCGATCCGATGGCGGCGCGCACGGCCTCGGGTATCACCACCCTGGAGTGGCACGGCGCCGTGAAGGAGGGGCAGCACCGGATCTTCTTCCACCTCCTGGCGCCCGCTGGCGACACGCGCTGCGACCGGATCGCCGAAAACGCTGCGGCGCTCTCACTGGGCGATGGCGTGAAGGCGGTGGCCGTCGCCGGCGAGTACCTGGGCACCCGCGCGGAGCTTGCCGTGGTGGCCGAGGACCACCTCTTCGGGCGTGTGCTCCTCAGCGCCGGGGGAACCGCTCCCCTGGTCACGGCGAGCGAGCCCGTCGATCTGGACTGGGACTTCGTATCGGGTACGCTCCATCTGGTTGCCGAAAAGGAGACCCGGCTTACTCTGGCGCTCGCGCCGGGCGCGAGCGTGACCCTGGATGGAAAGCCAGCAAAGCTGGATGCAGGCGAGGCCGGGCGGGCGACGCTCCTCCTGGAGGCCGGTCGCCATCGCATCGAGGGCGTGAAGCCTGCTCCTGGGGCACGAACCGCCCTCTCCGAGGAGCTCACGCGGGCTCTGGCAAAGGGCCAGGCGCTTCGGACGGACCTGGCGGCGGGCATGGCTCCCGCGTCAGCGTTGCCCCCCTTGAAGGAGAGTTTCACGGCGAATGTGGGCGACAAGGTGGTGGACCTGGTGACCGTTTCAACCGAGGCCGGCCCGGTGGTCTACGCGGCTGCGGGAAAGACGGTCCATGTCCTCGACGCCGGCGGTCGGGAGATCCGCCGCATGGAGACGGACGGCCTGATCCGGGTGCTCCACTGGTGGCCAGAAACACGCCTGCTGATCGCCGGCTGCACCGATGAGAAGGTGATTGCCTTCGACGAGCGGGGCCAGCGTAAGTGGGTCTTCGTCTCGGAGATGGATCCGGCGGTCTTTCGCGCCGCGAAGCAGTACTGGTTCAAGTCTGCCCCTGGGCACGAGGGGATCCACGGCCTCGACAGCGGGGCGTTCCTCGAAGAGGGCGCCGTGCCGGGGATGCAGGGGAAGACGCAGCTCTTCGTGGGGAGCGCCTGCACCCTGGAGATCCTCGATGAAGCGGGCAAGCTTGTGAAGCGGCTGCCGGTCTTCTGGGGCACTGGCTCACTCTTCCGGATTCTCCCCGGGCCCGATGGCAGCCGCAATCTGGCGGTGGGCCGCAGCATCACCGACGGCGCGCACCTGCGAATCGTCAATAGTAAGACGCTCTCCGTGGTCGGGAGTGGCTTCCACACCGTGCCGCCTGGCGTCACCTACGTGGGCGGGTGGGCCAGCATGAACCGCTGGCACCTCTTCCATGAAGACCTGGATGGCGACGGCACGCGCGAGGTGGTGAGCGAGATCAACGGCACCTGGAACCGGGTGACCGTCTGGAAAGAGGACGGCACCGCGCTCTACGACGCCAGTTTCGGGCCGGGCGCTTCGATCCCCGCGAAGAACATGCGCGATCTGGATGTGGCCGACCTGGATGGCGACGGCAAGAAAGAGATCCTGGCTGCCATATCCGGTGGCCTGGTGGTCGCTCTTGATCACCAGTGCCGCAAGGTGTGGTCGCGCCGGCTGCCGAGTCCGCCGGCTGTGATGGTCGCGGTTGGTCGGGAGCCGCGCATCGTTGTCGGGTGTGATGACGGCTCGGTCGTCATCCTGGACGGCAAGGGCACGCCGGTTCAATCTGGCCGGGTCACTGGTACGCCCGTGAAGATTGGCCTCCTGCAAACGCCTGCGGGTCCGGCCGCCGTGCTGGCGACCGCGAAGGGCAGCGTGACGGCATTTCCAATCCAACCATAGTCGCATGCCTGGCGGGGAGAGGGCCGGCGGCCGGGAGGAGCCTCCCACTCCGGCCTCTCCCCGTACACGGCGGCGCGTCCCCTCACGAGCGCCACTTCACCACAAACCACTGGTTGTCGGCAGCGCTAGGAACCCAGGGGTATTTGCGGGGTACCTGGCGCTTCACGTGGCCATCGCAGAAGAGGTAGGTGTTCATGCCGCTATGCCAGGGCTGATGCGGTAGCCAGCTGTTGTTCCAGCGGATATTGGGATAGAGGTCATATCCCTTCACCGAATCCCAGTAGCCGCAGCGGCCCACATAGCCATAGCCCGGATAAGCCTTCGCGATGTTTGGGATCCCCTCGAAGAGCAGAATTGTGCCCGCAGGATCGCGAATGAGGGCGAGGGGAATACCATCGCGCACCTGGTTGGCTGCTGCCCACGGCTCCACATCAGGTGGATTGCGGAGCGCAGTGTTCATGGCATAGGTGCGTGGCGGAAACGGAGATTCCCAGCCCCCAACCCACGAGGGACAGACCCAGACGCTCTTCAGGCCCATGCCTGCGTTCTGCAGGTAGGGCTCCAGGCCGCCACCGTGCGACTGGTGCCAGTAGTTCAGATCGCCCAGCAGCCCCCCCAGGACATGGCCACATGCCATCATAGTCGCCCGCGTACATTTGAAACGCCTGGCCAAGCTGGCGCAGGTTGGATTGGCAGGTGGCTGTGCGGGCATTCTCGCGGGTGCGGTGCAGGACGGGCAGGAGGATCGCCATCAGGATCGCGATGACCGCGATTACAACCAGAACCTCGATGAGCGTAAAGCCTCTGGTGTGTTCACGCATGGATGTGACCTCCACCGGGGGAACCTGATGTAGTATAGCATGCTCCACTATCCAGATTCAAGCGGCAAAACGCGTGGGCTGGGATTCCGAGATAAGGAATCCGAAGCCACGGAGGCAGCACGCAACCCGGCGCGCGGCGATAAATCACCGCGCTGCTTGCGAGCGAAGCCCTGCCGGGCTGGGTTGGGGATACTCCCAGTCTCAAAACGGCGGTGGCTGGGAGGAGGAGCCCCGAAGGGCTTTGCCGGAAAGCAGCGCGGAGCTTCGAGCTCCGCGCGTGCGTGCGGCCTTCTCCTTATCTCGGAATCCCAGATGCGTGGGAGTTCAGGAGATGGGAGTTTCGTCCGAATAGATAGGGAACGCGTGCGATGCACGGAGGTGAAGAGGCACGCTGCTTCCAGGCAAGGGCCCTGCGGGTCTCCGGTTCCCCCAGCTCGAAGTGCCTTGCTCGCACGCAGCGCGGGTGTTTGCATCGTCACCTTGCTCGCCGGCCGTGTCCAGAACGGTTGCCGGGCGTAAAATCGAGCTTTGAAACGTCGAAAATCGTTGAGTCCCTAAGCGTAAAGGAGGATTCACGCCGGCAGAAAAGAAAAAAGCAGGCGTGTGATGACCGAGTGAAAGGAGGGGATGGAGAAGATGAACAAGTCTGAACTCGTTGCAGCTGTGGCAGAGAGAGCGGAGCTGAAGCGCAAGGATGCCGCCGCTGCGATCGACGCCGTTGTCGATGTGATCTCGGAGAAACTGGGCCAGGGCGAGGAGGTCTCTATCATCGGCTTTGGCACGTTCAGCGTCAAGAGCCGTGCTGAGCGGGTGGGCCGCAATCCGCGGACTGGCGAGAGCATTACGATCGCCGCCGCGAAGACTCCGGTTTTCAAGCCGGGCAAGGCGCTGAAAGAGGCCGTTTAGACGATGTAGCAGCGCCCGGGCGTAGCGGACCCCGGGCGCTTGCGATCTCGCGCGTTCGTGGGCTTGCGAAATCGGGGGAGGTGTGCTATCATAACACCAGAGGATCGCAAGGAAAGCCCGACTGTGTGCGTGGTTGGTCCGAATTAGTTATTACCCAGCACCAGATGAAAAAAGGAGCCTGCGGTCCGGCAGCGGCGTGGTAGTCCCGGCTTCGGTTGGGAAATCGCAACGCGAACGGCAAGGCTCCGCCCGTGTGCCTACGCGGGTATACAACTAAGGGGACAAACGGCACAGTGGGGCTTTCCCTTCTTCTGCGGATGCCGGAGGCGAGGGAGATGGGAGCAGCGCGGGAGTGCGCAGGTTCACCAGACGTCTTGGAGTTGGCGGTGCCCTCGGATGCGCGTTTCCTCGAGCTCATCAACGACTTCACCGAGCGGATCTGCCGTCATACCGGGGCTCTCTCGCCCGAAGAGACTTATAAGATCGCCTGGGGAGTCCACGAGGCGTGTCTGAACGTCATTGAGCACGCCCATCACTTCCAGGCGGCCAAGCCTCTGCGAATGCGCGCGCTTCTCTATCCGGGGCGCATCGAGTTCCACATCTTCGATAGCGGCCCTGGGTTCGACCTCTCTCTCGTACCAGAACCGGATCCCGCGCAGGTCTTCGAGCGTGGACGCGGCCTCTTCGGCATGCGCCAGTGCATGGATCTCGTCGAGTACCACCAGGGCGCGAGAGTGAACTGCCTCCGCTTGGTCCGCCAGATTCGAACGGCATAGCCCCGCTTTTTTCCCGCGCTGGCGGATCGCACCCTCTGTTCCTGTTCAATCCCCTGCGTCCGGCTGGACCGCTTACGCCAGGAAGCTCTCCTCCTCGGCCAGGCGCAGCGCGAACTCGGCGCGCGTCAGCCCCGGCTGCTCGTGCAGGGTGACCAGCCTCGCGCTCACCTCCCTTGGCAGCTCGTTCACCAGCTCGTCCGGGTCCAGGGGCGCGTCCGGATCGAAGCGCAGGTGCTCTGGGTGTCCGGGCCACGCGCCGGTGGCCGCAAGCCATTGCACCGCGGCGAAAGCGGGATGCGAAAGCGGCACATCCTCATACCAATAGAGGGGCACGCCGCAGGCGACGAGCAGGCGCTGAAACTGCCGCTGCTCCTCTTCGATGGTGGCCACGCGATGGGGGAGCGTCCCCGTCGAGAGACAATAGGCCGCCAGGGCGCCGGCCGCCTCGCCGATGTTCCACTCCACCGGGTGCAGGCGGTAAGCGCCGTTGGTGATGTGGGTGGTACCGATGTTCTTTGCGGCCGCCAGCAGGTTCTCCACGCGAATCGGGATCAGTGCGCCGAGTGGAATCTGGAAGGGGCGCGTGCCCAGTATCACCTGGGGCTGGTTCCCGGCGCAGGCATGAATATCGATCCCATAGAGGCCAATGCCAACAGAGTCCGGGAAGAAAACCGCACGGGCGCCCGGGTTGCTGTCGGCGGCGATCTCCGTCTGCGCCACGGTCTTCAGTGCCCGGATGCGCCGTGCCTCGCGAATGTAGGGGTACTTCGAGAGGCCGTGCGCCGTGCCCATGATGTCCGGCCGGAGTCTCAGCTCCGGGTAGCCCGTGCCCCCGTCATCGCGCGGCGCCTCTGTCTGTAGCCAGTAGAGGAAACCGAGACTCAGCAACCGGCCCTGCCGGAGCATCTCGGCGCGCCCCGCGGCGTCGCGGTTCGCCAGGTTGCCCCCAGCATAGTCGTTCCCGGGCCAGTTGATCATGGCGATGTCGTTGGGGAAGGCGGGATCGTCGAAGTTCCCGCGGTCGATGAGCCGGCGGTAGGTCCAGAAAGGCCCCGAGGCGCCTGGCGCGGTATCGAACATGCGATAGGTGACAGAGCCGCGCGGTGGCAGGTAGTCAACGGTGAAGGTGTAGGGCTGAGTCTCTCGGAAGTGCTCATAGCCCTCGGGCCGGGGGATGGTGAAGTCGCCTCCCGGGCAAAGCTCGACCGCGAAGGGAAAGGTGAAGCTCTGCGCCCACTCCGGGTTTGCCTCTTCGGGGGCATCCGGCTCGCCTGTCTCCTCGCGCGATTCGGCGCCGACGACGTGCTCCACGCCCGCCAGAGGCAGGAGATCCCCCAGCTCCGTCGCGTCTAGAAAGAACGCGGCGCGGATGCGTGTGAGCCGGTTGTCCGGACCACGCACCACAATCGCCTCGATGCGGTCGCCCTTAGTCTCGGCAGCGACGGGAACGGTCTCGAGCAGGATGCGCGCTTTTCCGGCCTCCACCGATGGGGCGAGCATCTGCCGCAGCACCTCCACGCCAACGCGGGGCTCGAAGCAGAGGCGACTCACCCAGCCGTTGCCTGGATTGAGGTGCGGGGATGCGGCCGCCTCCGGGGTGAGGCGATAGTGCGTGCGATAGTACTGGCGAATTCCCTCGCGCAGCTCGTAGTAGGTGGCTGTGCCACCGAACTGCTCGATGAACCGGTGCTCATCCAGCGCGGAGACGCCTTGGGCGGTGAGCTGGCCCCCGATCCAGTCGGTCTCCTCGGTCAGGATCACGGAATGCCCCAGGCGTGCCGCCCGCAGGGCGGCCGCGGTTCCGCCGGTGCCCCCGCCAATGACGGCGATCTCGGCTTCCAGTTCCTCATCGACTTGGTATGCCATCGCGTCTCTCCACGCCCTCTGGTAGGTTGTTCTCTTACTGCCACGGTTCGAGGGACCATCAGCGCGGCCCCAATCGTCGTGCTTCGAGGTGTATTCCCCAAAGCCTCCGCGCTGGCGTGCCCCCGAACCACCGGGCCTCTTTATCGCCCCCGGATTCTACACCAAACCGCGCCAGATGGCAATGCTGTGATCTCTCAGACTGGATTCCGGGATAAGGAGAGGGCCGCGCGCACGCGCGGAGCTCGAAGCTCCGCGCTGCTTGCGAGCGAAGCCCTGCCGGGCTGGGTTGGGGATACTCCCAGATGTCCCAAAACGGCGGTGGCTGGGGGGAGAAGCC
>JAAZEM010000071.1 GCA_012512265.1 Armatimonadota bacterium
ATCCTACCCGCTCTACTACTACCGCGAGCAGCTGGTGCCCTACCACCCAAGCCGCGAGGATTGGACGAAAAAGGGCGACTCGAAGGTGCTTCAGATCCCCAACTTCGCGGACATGACCATCGAGAGCAAGGATCCTTACGGCCGTGACCGCGACCAGTGGCCCCTCTGGCGCACGGAGAGTGCCGCCAGCCTGATGACGCACGTCGATAACTATGTGGGCTACGTCCGCGAGCGAGGATTGCCCGCGGTCCTCTGCTTCTACATGCACCCCTGGGAGTTCTGGCCGATGGCCTCCGAATACCACTTCGGCGAAGGTACCGTCGTGCCCGATCCCTTCATCGTCAAGAACTGCGGCGACTATGCCCTGGAACAACTCGGCGTCCTGATCGACCTGCTGAAGGAGCGCGGCGCGGAGTTCACGACGGCGAAGGGCCTGGCCGCGACCTGGAAGTAGGGTGCGGCCAGGCCTCCCCGCGCGGATCTGGAATCCAAGGAGAAGAGGATGAGCACAGGCAACGGACACCGCGTTTGGATCTTCCCGGATGGCGACCTGCCGCCGGCTGGCGAGCCGGACCTCCCCCTGGAGGGGCATGAGTCGCTGGTCGTTCTCAACACCGGTGATGAGGACGCCCACATCCTGGCGGATGTTTACTTCCCCGATAAGGAGCCGGAGACCGGCATCAAGTTGCTGGCGCCCGCCCGACGCGTCACCTGCTTCCGACTCGACAAGCCGATTGGCGAGCAGGGCTTCCGGGTGCCGTTCGGACAGTACGCGCTGCGCCTCACGAGCAACGTGCCGATCGTGGCCCAGATCGGCCGCGCCGACGTGCGCCAGCCGAACCTGGCCTACTACACGACCATGGGCTTCCCCGGCGATTAAAGCCCGGCCAGCCGGTCGTTTCTACCCCCCGGGCGGGTGGCGCGCTGGAGAAGAGCGGCACCGGCGCCGCGCGAGCTCCAACCCAGCCCTTCCCGCCCCTGGGGTATGCCCGGGAGAGGCAAGTCTTCCTGCCGGGCATCACCTCCCCCTGCATACCTCGCCCATCGCTCCGGCTGGCACGGTTTGGCCCCACCGGCACATCGAGGCCGCCGGCCAGAATAGAGGCCTGCGGAGTTCCCTCAACCGTCAACTCTCTATCAGAACGGCATCTCCGATGCAAGCCACCGCTCCCGTGGATGTAGGGAGATGAGTGTGGCGAAGTCACTTCATGGAGTGCAGGTGCTCGTTGGCGTCTCGCGTTCGCAGTTACGCTGGCTCTTCGCGGCGATCTGGGCGGCGAATGTCGGTCTTCTCGCCAGCAACTTCCTGTTCGCGGCTGGATGGGCACCGCACCCTTCCGTGGTCAACCAGCTCAACATGGACGAAGAGACAGCGTTCGGAGCCTGGTATCCGAGCGCCCTCCTGATTCTACTGGCGCTGAGCGCCGCCTTGCACTACCTGATGGACCGCCATGCGAAGCACGAGCCACCCTCTGCTTCCGCCGGGTGGCTCCATCTCGCTGGCATTGCCCTTATTATCTCCGCCGATGAGGTCTGTGGCGTCCACGAATATGCCGACCGGTATTACAGCAACGAGGTGAGCACGCAGTTTCTGGGGATAGGGGTGAGCTGGACCCTCCTGTTTCTGCCACTCATCCTCCTCAGCGCGATGGCCCTGGCGCGCCTGGCCATCCATTCCCTGAAGCGGACTCCGGTTGCGCGCACGCTGGCACTGGCGGGCCTCTGTTGCTGGCTCGGAGCGGTGGGGCTCGAGATGGCACAGTGGGCCTTCCTGGATGGCGAGCCCCTTCCAGTGATCGGTGCCTACGAGCCCGCTCTCGAAGAGGGGCTGGAGCTCGTGGGAACGACACTGCTCCTGCATGCTGTGTTCGTATCCATGTCTTCCTGGACCGCGCACTGGCGCCAGGTGCTTCTTGGCGCGCCTCCATCTCGGGCTTCGTAGCAGCGCCATCCCCAAAGAGCTCCGGGGTACCGGGCCTCGGAAGGGAGCGGGCGGTGCATAGCGAAGGAGTCCGGTACATCCTATTAGCGCCAGGCAAGCCGGCTGGCCTGGCCGAGGGGAAAGAAACTGCGGGTGGCCCGCCGCGTCGCCGGTCCCTTCGCTGGCCGGCGCGTTCCAGGAGGAAATGAGCCTTGAAGATCTTCGATAGCATGCCTTTTGCGAAGGAGCTGCTGGCGCCGACGACCAGCGAGTCGTTCCGGCGTCCGGGGGCGCAGGCGCGCCCGGGAGAGGTGATACTGGATGGCAGCTGGTCGGTTGCCGTGGAGAGCGACGCCCCGCTGGCCCGGACCGCCGGCGAGCACCTGACGCGCTTCCTGGCGGATTCGCTGGGCGTCGCGTTGGGCACGTCCGGGAAGCCGATCCGGCTGCGCATCGATTCCAGCCTCGGCGAGAACCCGGAAACGCACCTGGTGCGCGTGGGCGCCACGGAGATCGAGGCGGTTGGCGCCGGGCCGGAGGGCGTCCTCCGCGCGGTTTTCCGGCTGGAGGCGCGGATGCGCGAGCGCGGCGGCCCATTCCTCGCTACGGGCGAGGAGCGCCGGGCGCCTCTCTTCCGGAATCGCATCCACCGCTCCTGCTTCTCTACCTTCTACATCGAGGAGCTGACCGGATATGATGGCCCGCCGCTGGACGCGCGCTGGTTCTCGCCCGGCATGGCCTATCCCGGCTATGCCGAGGAGGATGCCGGCCCGGAGATGTTCTACCACGACAACCTCCTGATGCGCCTGGCAGAGCAAGGCTTCAATGGCATCTGGGTGCGCGCCGCGCTCAGCCTCTTCGCCAAGGTGAGGCCGTTCCCAGAGTTTGGCGCGGACTCCGACCGCATCCTGGAGCGCCTGAACCGCCTCTGCGAGCGTGCCGCGCGCTGTGGCCTCAAGGTCTTCCTCTACTGGCAAGAGCCGATGGGGATGCGCGATGACCATCCCTTCTGGAAGGCGCACCCGCAGGTGCGCGGCTCCAACTCGCCCTACAAGCCGATGGTCCACCTCTGCACCAGCACGCCCGAGGTGCAGGAGTATCTGCGCGAAGGAACGCGTTACGTCTTTGAGAAGGTCCCGGGCTTGTCGGGCGTCCTGCAGATCTCCGCGTCGGAGTTCCCGAGCCACTGCTACTCGCACCTGCGCCGCCCCGAAGACCCGAAGGAGCTGGAGAAGCAGGTTGCCGAAGGGAAGCTCTGCCCGCGTTGCGCGCCCTACCTGCCGCAGGAGATCATCGCGCAGATCCTCACCCTGGTGCGCGACGGTGCGAAAGCGGCCAACCCGAACGCCGAGGTGATCGCCTGGAACTGGAGCTGGAGCCACTACGAGCCGGACCCGCAGCGCGGCGTGTTGGAGCGCCTGCCGGCCGATGTGATCGTGATGGGCGACTACGAGCGCGGCGAGCCGGCAGAGGCGTGTGGCTTCCAATACACCAACGACGAGTACAGCATCAAGGTGGTTGGGCCTTCACAGCGCTTCCGCGGGGTGGCCCAATTCCAGAAAGAGCACGGCCGGCCCGTCTATGCGAAGCTGCAACTGGGCACCACGCACGAAAACCCGAGCATCCCTTACCTGCCGGTGCCCCAGAAGATCGCGCAGAAGTACTACACCCTGAAGGAGACGGGTGTCTCCGGGATGATGACCTGCTGGAACTTCGGGAACATGCCCTCCCTGGCCACCGAGGTGGCTGGCGAGTTCTCGTGGGATCCCCAGCCGGCCACCATCGAGGATGGGCTGCGCCGCATCGCCGCGCGCCACTTCGGTGAGGAGGTGGCCGACGAGGTCGTCGCCGGATGGGCGATCATTTCGCGCGCGCACGACGACTTCCCGAGCAGCATTCCGGTGATGTATCAGGGGCCGATCAGCCGTGGCCCTGCCTTCCCCCTTGTCTTCGACCGCGTCAACCGTAAGTTCCCCAATTCGTGGCTGCTCGATAAGGAGATCGAGGGTGATCTCCTCAACTGGGTTGCCCCCTTCGGCGCGGAGAAGGTGGTGGAGTGCTTCCGCTCGGAGGTCGCTAAGGCAGCTCCGGGCGTCGCCATCCTGGAAAAGGCCCTGGAGAAGACGACCGGCGCCGACCGCGAGCGTCTCGCCCGTGACCTCGGCGTGATCCGGTTCCACCTGATCCAGCTGGAGAGCTCCGCGAACGTGGTGGAGTTCCTCCTCGCGCGCAACGCTATGTACGACGCGACCGATCCGGAAGAGAAGCGCCGCCACCTCGACCGGATGGAAGAGATCTGCCGGGCGGAATGGGAGAACGCCAGCGCCGCGCTCCCGCTGGTCGATGCCGATCCGCGGCTGGGCTGGCACGGCGAGGCGTACGGCTACATGATCAACCGTCCGCTCATCGAGCAGAAGCTCGCCGGCCTGAAGGTGATCCTGGAAGAACGCATCCCCCAGGAGCGGGCCAAGCTCGGGTAAGTAAGCAGCTGGGGAGCGCCCCGCGCGCGAGGGCGCTCCCCGGCAATCGCATGGTCTGCCCGGCGCGCACGGGCGCCGGGTGAAATCGAGGAGCGTGTTGCGCTTCGGCGCGCGATGGGTAAACTCCCTCTGGTTCCGCGCGGCGTGATGGCCGGGATGGCGTTGCCATTCGGCCTCTGCCCACAGAACGAGAGGGGACCCTTGTGAGGGAACAACCGCCTGGATTCCGGGCAAGCACGGATGCGCGCCAGTATGGGCGCGACATGACGACCGGGAGCATTCCGAGGCACCTCCTCCTCTTCGCGCTTCCGATTCTCGCGGGCAGCCTGCTGCAAACGGCCTACAGCTTCATCGACGCGATCTGGGTAGGGCGGTTCTTGGGCACGGTGGCGCTCGCCGCCATCACGGTCAGCTTCCCGATAGTCTTTGCTCTCATCGCCCTTGGCGCCGGACTGACGCTGGCCACCAACGTCCTGATCGCCCAGTACTTCGGCGCGCATCGCCGCGGCGAACTGCGCAAGGTGGTCGATAGCTCCCTGGCGCTGATTGGCCTCCTCAGCCTCATCCTGCTTCTGATCGGGGAGCTCCTCGCTCCTCGAGCCCTGCGCGCCATGAGGACGCCGCCCGAGGTGCTGCCGCTGGCGGTTGGCTACATCCGAGTTTACCTGCTGGCGCTGCCGTTCAGCTATGGCCTCTTCCTGACGCGCTCGATGATGCAGGGGGTGGGCGACTCCAGACGGCCGCTCTATTTTCAGACGGCCTCCGTCCTGCTGAACACGGCGCTCGATCCCCTGCTGATCTTCGGCCTGCTCGGCTTCCCGCGGCTTGGCCTCAATGGCGCGGCGTGGTCCAACGTGATTGCCCAGGGGATCACGCTGGCGGCGCTGCTGTTTTACCTGGAATGGAAGCCGACGCTCGTCACCCCAAACTGGCGCTGCCCCAATCTGGACTCGGATACCGTCTTGACCCTGGTGCGGGTCGGGCTGCCTTCGGCGGCACAACAGGTGCTCGTATCGCTGGGGGCCGTCATTGTGATCAGCATCGTCAACCGGTTCGGGCCGGCTGCCGTCGCGGCCTACGGCGCGGGCTCGCGCATCGATCAGATCGCCTTCATGCCGGCCCTGACGTACGGCCTCGCCATCTCCACCGTGGCAGGGCAGAACCTGGGAGCCGGCGCCTTCCACCGAGTTCGGCTCGCTTTTCGGTGGGGGGTGGTGCAGAGCGGGAGCCTCACTCTGATGGGGTCGGTGCTGGCGGTCGCCACCCCGCAGACGCTCCTGCGCATCTTCACGACGGATCCCGAGGTGATCGCGTTGGGCACGCTCTACCTGCGCATTGTGGGCGGGCTCTACATCTTCCTCGCCGTGATGTTCATCGCCAATGGGATCGCCAACGGTGCCGGCCATACCCTCGTCACAGCCGGGATTACCGTGATGAGCCTCTGGGTGGTGCGAGTGCCCCTGGCGCTCTTCCTCTCGCGCGAGCTGGGCAGCGTCGTGGGCGTCTGGTATGCCATTGGCCTCAGCTTCGTGATCGGGATGCTCCTCGCGCTGGGCTACTACCTCAGCGGGCGTTGGCAGCATCCCATCGTCCGGCGCTCCCCCCTCAACACCTCCTCTCTTCTCCACGAGGACGAAACGGGGGACTCCTGAGTGGCGGGGGCGCGAGCGAGCAGGTATTCGTTGAGGGGCGCCGGCCCGCGGGAAGCGAGAGGAGTGGGGAACGCGCGGCCTGATTTCCGGGGTATCAGGGAATGGGGGGGAAGCGGCAGGGGCGGGTGCCCGCCCCTGCGCGCCGATTGTTACTCCTTGCGAGCCTGCAGCTTGGCCGCCTCACCCGGATTGCCGATGTGCAGCGTGTCGTAGGCCTGCTGCGAGCTCTTGAACGCGCCGATGCCCTCATGCCCGTGCCAGTCGCCCTGGTGATGGATCGGGTTGGGGAGGCCCGTTGCCTTCTCGCGTTGGGCGATATGCGCCTCCATGCGCGCCTTGAGGAACTCCACGACTTCCGGCTCCTTCTCCGCCAGGTTGTTGTTCTCCTCGGGGTCGTCCAGGAGGTTGTAGAGCTCCACCGGTGGCTTGAAGTGGAAGTCCGGCTCCAGGGCCAGGATCAGCTTCCACTCCGGCGTGCGCCAGCCATGCTTGCGCATCCAGGTGCATTCCGTGAAGTAGAACTCGGTGTCGTGGTGGGGCGTCTCGCCGCGGACCATATCCATCAGGCTCCGGCCGTCAAACTGGTAATCGCTCACCTGGATGTCGAGGAGCTCCAGGATGGTCGGGACGATATCCCAGTTCTGGTTGTAGCCGGACAGGCGGAGGCCAGCAGGCACCTTCTCCGGGTAGCGGATGATCAGCGGCACATGGAGGACGTTGTCGTAGGTGCCGTGGTGGTCGAACCAGCACTCGTGCTCGTAGAGCGTCTCGCCGTGGTCGGCGGTGATCACGACCACGGTGTCGTCCAGGATCCCTTTGGCTTCCAGCGCAGTGAAGATCGACTGGATCGCCGCGTCCATGTAGGCCACGGCGCCGTCGTACTGGGCGATGACGTAATCCTTGTCGGTGACCGGACCGGGCAGCCAGCTCGCGAAGTAATCGCAGAATGGCTTGAACGCCATCACCGGCTCCATCGACTTGTTCTCCGGGTCATACTCGTTCCCGTGATAGAAGATGCGCTCGTAGGGTGCCGGCGGGAGGTACGGCGTGTGCGGGTCGAGGTGGCGCAGGAAAAGGAAGAACGGCTCGGGGGCGTCCGCCATGCGGTCCAGTTCCGGAATGGCGACCTTGTTCAGGTTCTCCGCCTTCGGCATCTTGCCGCCGGGGTCGCCACCCCACCCGGAGTATTCCAGCACCTTATCAAAGCCCCGGAAGGGGTATTGCACCGTGGCGGTGTTGTAGCCGTTCTCCTTCAGGATCTCGGGGAGCGTGCGCACTTCGGGGCGCAGGCCGCCCTTGTGGCGCAGGGCCACGATCTGCGTGTTGAAGCAATCCATGCCCGTGAGCATGCACGCGTAGCCGGGCGTGGTGGGGATATGCGGGCTGAAGGTGTTCTCGAACAGCACGCCCTCCGTGGCAAAGCGGTCCATATGGGGAGTCGTCAGCCTGGGATAGCCGTAGCAGCTCATGTGGTCCGCGCGCAGCGAGTCAATTCCCAGGATCAGCAGGTTTGGCTTTCGTTTCATCGCAGAGCTCTTTCCTCCGTGCGCGGTACCGGCCTTCGCGGCACGGGCGAACGCGAAGAGAGGAGCGTCCCGACGCGCTTCGCGGGCGCTCGGCCTCGTTGTTCGGCCCTTCGGGGCCGAAGCCGGTCGCGGGATCCGAGAAACCCAACCGTATCGCCATGAGATTCGCACCCGGGCGGAAGAACACCTGCTGGTGATGTGGCAATCACTTCTCCTGACGGGAGCCGGGGGGATGCGCGCGCGGGCCCGCCTGTGGCTCGCGCTCTCGGGTAGGTTCAGATCTTCTTGGCCGGGGTTGGGCGGCAGATCTCACGGAGCGCGAGATATGCGGGCATCCGCGGCAGCGCCCACGCGAGGAAGCTCCGATAGCTTCGGATGCCGGCCACCACATCCAGGTAGGCAGCCACCACCCGGGGGTGGCTGCTAAAGAGGCGGTGGAATGCTGCCGGGAAACGGTGAACGAGGCGGGCCAGGAAGAGCGCGTCCCGCAACTCACCGCCGAACGCGCGCTCGCACGCGGCTTCGTACTCCTCGAGTGCCTCGATCCGCTCGGAAAGGGCACGATGCACCGCCTCGGCGGCCAGCTGACCGGACCGGATTGCGTAGGCAATTCCCTCGCCGCTGAGGGGGTCGGCGAACCCGGCGGCGTCGCCACAGAGGATGATGCGGCCGTTGACGAGATTTCGACGGATCCCACCCATCGGGATCACGTGTCCCCGGCACCGAGACGTTTCGGGCAAGCCGTTCTCGCGCAGAAACACCTGCAGCCTCTCCCGAATCCGCGGCATGGCCGGCAGCAGCCCGCCGACGCCCACCGAGAGGTAACCGGCGTGGGGGAAGATCCACCCGTAGCCCCAGCGCGACATCCCAAAGTGGATCTCCGCGATGCCGGCTTGCGGCTGCGTCACCGGAATCTCCGTGACGATGGCGAATCCCTGCTCCGCTCGCGTTTCGCGCCGGCGCGCCCGCCCCTTCAGATGTCCCTGGGCGCCCTCGGCGATGAGCGCGCAACGGCCCCTATAGACGCCCACCGGAGTGCGCACGGAGATACTGCCGTCCGTCTCGCAGAGGCCCAACACCTTCTCCCCCTGGTGGATCTCGATGCCTGCCTTCTCCGCCTCGGTCAAGAGGAAGTGGTCGAAGTCACTCCGCGAGACCAGGAAGGCATAGGGCGCCGAAAGGTGCGCCTCCACCTTGCGACCGCGGTAGCAGACACGCGCGCCAGTCAACGCCTGGGCTTGCAGTGCGGGCGGGAGCAGGAAATCCAAGGAAGCGAGGGCCCGGGCCGAGAGGGCTCCGCCGCAGGGCTTCTCCCGCGGGAAGACCTCCTTCTCCAGCAGCAGTGCGCGCAGGCCGAGGCGTCCGGCGGTCCGGCCTGCCGAGGAGCCCGCGGGCCCCCCTCCCACGATGATCAGGTCGTACATGCCGCTGCCCCCCCAGTGGTGAGCAAAGCCCGTCTGTGGGCCTCACGACGGCGGCCTCAGAGCGCCTGGATGAAGTGTAGGTGATGGCGCTCCTCTGTGCCCTCGCGGGGAAGGTTCTCCGCCCCTTGCGCAGGCGCTCTACGCAGCCACAGGCAGCCGGCTGGATCCATTGGGAGCAAAGGGGTGAACCCGCGACGCGGGCACGCCCGGCCTTCCGGAGATACGCCCCCGCGAGCAAAGAGCGGTGGAGCCACAGGGCCTCATTCCCCGTGGGGCAGGTTCCCAAACACCGAGATGGAGCCGGGCAGACGGTTAGGTCGCGCGCGGCAGATGCGCGGCTGCCGGCGCGAGGTGCCCCGGCGGGATGCCCCCCGCGCCGGCCCTATCCTTACAGGGGCGTCGGGTGGTAGGTGGAGTAGCGGAAGGCACGCGAGAGCGCCAGCTTCTTCCCTGGCACCGCGGCGGAGCCGCACGCGCAGATATACCGCCGCGGATCCTGGCCTAGCTCGTCCTTCAGCTCGTCCCACATCTCGCGCGTCTCGGTGCTTACGTAGAGGAGCACGTCCTTGTTCCAGCGGCGCACTTCGCGGATGAAGTGGCGGTAGATCTCGGCGCGCGTCTCGTGCGGGAAGGGTCCGGTGCGCACGCCCTTCATCGCGTCTTGGACCTTGCGCGCGGCGTCCACGCACTCGGGGTCGAGTAGATCCGGATCGAGCGTCTGGATAAGCGTGTCGTAGGTGTTCCAGATATAGAGGCAGAAGCCGATTGACTCGGGCTCGGTGAGCTCGAGCATCTGTTGGATGATTTGCGCGTACTCCTCGCGCCAGTTGCGCACCGGAATGATCGGCTTGAACTTGTAGCGGACCGGGATGCCCATCTCCTGTACCTTGCGCGCCGCTTTGATCCGGTCGATGGCGGCGCCGGTGCCGGGCTCGAAGTGCCGGGCGACCGCCTCGCACGTGGTGCTCCAGACGCCCACCAGGCGGTCGCGGTGCGGGAGATCCGCCATCCACTCTACGTTCGAGCTGACCGTGTGGAAATGCCCGTAGCGGCCTTCATACTCGGCGAGCTTGCGCGTGAAGAGGTCGTGCAGCCCATACTCCGGCTCGAAGGTGATCAGATCCGCGCCGTCGAGGATCATCCGGAAAACCTTGTTCCAGGGGTTCTCCTCGATGACGGGGCCTACCACCTTCTCCATGAACTCCTCGAGGTTGAGCGCGACCGTCAGGAACTTGCCGCCCCGGCCCGCGCCGCAATACCGGCAGCCGTGCGGGCACCCGCTGATCGTGCCGAAGTTGATCGTCGGCCAGCAAACACAGTTGTTCCGCTGGTCGAGATGGTGCGGGTGCTGGTCGATGGCGGTGGTCATCTGCCCGTAAATCTTTTTCAGAATCCCAAGCGACGTGCCGGCGGGGCAGCGCGCGAGGAGCGGCGTGAGATCGGGCCAGGTAGAGCTCAGATCCATGCGCGTGAAGACGATGGGGCGCATGAAGGAGCGGACCTGCCCCTCGGGCACGCGCTCAGGCGGCCAGAGATTCTGGAGCTCCTCGACGACGTCCGGCAGGCTCTCATCCGTGATCCAGACCAGATCCCCGGTTGTCTTCCCCAGCGCGCTTAGGATCCGCTCCATCCGTGTCATGCAGGCGGAGTCGTCTCGAACCTGATCCAGGGCGTAGACTTTCAGCGGCGTCAGTGCATACATGGCGGGCTTCTCCCTCCTTGAGAGCTAGTTCTTCGCGCCCGGCGAAAACTCTCCTCTCGTGGACTGCCCCTTGAGCGCCAGGCGTCCGGTGCAGGGAAACGCGCCCCGGCCGGGAAACGATCCAACAGCTTCTCTCGCCGCGTGGCTGGCGAGGGAGCCGCCGGAACGAGGAAGGCGACGATGAACGAGAGCAAGAGACGACGGTTTCGGTACACAGGGCGGAAGACCAATGAAATCTCCTTCCCGCTGGGAGGGATCGGCACCGGGTGCATCGGCCTGGGTGGGAACGGTCGGCTGATCGACTGGGAGATTTTCAACCGGCCCAATAAGGGGAGCTTCAACGGTTTCTCGCATTTCGCGATCAAGGCGGAGCGCGACGGCACGCTTCTGGATGCGCGCGTGCTCAACGGCGATCTCCACCCGCCCTATACCAGCCAGCTCAATGGCCGGGCGTATGGCTCGTTCGGCTTCGGCCCGCCGCGGCAGACGCTGGCCGGCATGCCCCATTTCCGCTCGGTGACGTTTCAGGGGCCGTTTCCGATTGCGACGCTCTCCTTCCGCGACGAGAGTTTCCCTGGCCGGGTGCGGCTCACTGCGTTCAACCCCTTCATTCCCTTGAACGACCGCGATTCCGGGATCCCGGCGGCCTTCTTCGAGATCGAGGTGCGTAACCCCACCGGCGCGCCCATTACCTACACCGTCGCGGGCACGCTCGCCAACCCGCTCCCGGAGCGCAATGTACACCGGATCTTCCGGGAGGGGAACGCCACGTTTCTCGTTCTGGAGAGCGATGGCGTTTCGCCCGAGGAGACGCGCTACGGCAACCTCACCCTCGCCACCGACACGGAAGAGGTGAGCGGCCAGGAGTATTGGTATCGCGGCGCCTGGAACGACAACCTGGAGGTCTACTGGCGCGACTTCACGACGCCCGGCAGGCTGGTCAACCGCAGTTACCCCCCGGAGGAGGCCGGGCGCGACAACCACGGCACGCTCGCCGCGCATGTCACCGTGCCGGCGGGAGGGCGGGCGCGCGTCCGGTTTGTCATCTCCTGGAGCTTCCCCAACTGCGAGAACTACTGGAAGCCGAACGCCTGCGAGTGCGCGCGAGAGGCCGGCGTCTCGCCCACCTGGCGCAACTACTATGCTACCCTGTGGAAAGACTCGCGCGAGAGTGCAGCCTACGCCCTCTCGGAGTGGCCCCGGCTCTTCGCTGAAACCAGGCGGTTTCGCCAGGCGCTCCTCGCGTCCGACCTGCCTGCCGCGGCGCTCGACGCGGTGACGGCAAACCTTGCCGTGCTGAAGTCGCCGGCGGTCCTCCGCCTGGAAGATGGCACGTTCTATGGGTGGGAGGGGTGCCATCCCTCGGCGGGGTGCTGCGAGGGCTCGTGTACCCATGTTTGGAACTACGCGCAGGCGCTCCCCTTCCTCTTTCCGAAGCTGGAGCGGTCGATGCGCGTGGCGGATTACCGGTATAACCTCCGCCCCGATGGCGGGATGCCATTCCGTCTCCAGCTCCCTCTCGGCACGCCGTCTTCGGGGTTTCGGCCCTGCGCCGACGGCCAGTTCGGCGGGGTGATGAAGGCCTACCGCGACTGGAAGATCTGCGGCGATACGGAGTGGCTGCGCGCGCTCTGGCCGGCGATCAAGGCGTCGATCGAGTTCGCCTGGCATCCGGAAAACCCGGACCGCTGGGATCCGGATCAGACCGGCGTCCTCTGGGGCCGGCAACACCACACGCTCGACATGGAGCTGTTCGGGCCGAACTCCTGGCTCACCGGGTTCTACCTGGGCGCGCTGAAGGCCGGCGCCGAGATTGCTGAGGCGCTTGGCGAGCCCGAGACCGCCGCCCGCTATCGCGCCCTCTTCGCGAAGGGGAAGGCGTGGACCGACGCCCACCTCTTCAACGGAGAGTACTACCACCAGCGGGTCGACCTGACCGACCGGAGCATCGCCGAGCGTTTTGATGCGCTCAACTACTGGAGCGAGGAGCACGGCGAGCTGAAATATCAGGTGGGCGAGGGGTGCGGCATCGACCAGATCCTCGCTCAATGGCACGCGGACCTCTATGGCCTGGGCGAGATCTTCGACCCCGCGCAGGCGCGCTCGGCGCTGGAGGCGATCTTCCGGCACAACTTCAAGAAGCCGATCCGCGATTACTACAACCCCTGGCGCGTCTTCTGCGTGAACGACGAGGCCGGCCTGGTGATCTGCGACTATCCCGAGGGCCGGCGCAAGCCGCGGATACCGCTGACCTATGCGCAGGAGACGATGCACGGCTTCGAGTATGCCGCCGCCATCCTGATGATCCTGCGCGGGCTGGTGGAGGAGGGCCTGACGGTGGTGGATGCCGTGCGCGAGCGCTACGACGGCGAGAAGCGCAACCCCTGGAACGAGATCGAATGCGGGAGTAACTACGCCCGCTCGATGGCGAGCTACGCGCTTCTCAACGCCTTCAGCGGCTTCGAGTTCAACCTGCCTGCCGGGCATATTGGCTTCCGGCCGCTGCGGCTGGTGGATGGCCGGTTCCGCTGCTTCTGGTCGCTCGATCCCGCCTGGGGCGAAGTCCTCTTCTCTCCCGCGGGCGCGGAGGTGCGCGTCCTCTACGGCACGCTCTCGCTGCGGAGCCTGGGCCTACCGTTTGTGCCGGCGTCCGTCGAGGTGGCCGGCCAGCCGGTCGGCTTCGTCGTCCGGGATGGCGCGCTCCACTTCGGGGAGCCGGTTACCCTGGACAGGCGGCGCTGGCTGCGGGTGAAGCCGCGCTAACCCGAAGTATTCACCAGAATACTTCACAAGAGAAGTCTCTTGTCTGGTGATACGCCGTTGCCGCTACAAGCGCCCGGCGGCAGAGTGTTTTCGGGAGCAGTGCCCATGAATCCGGGCCACGCCTGGCAGAGAGACTTCTTTTCATTATTCTGATGAATAATGCGGGCTAAGCGCGAAGTGAGGCGGCGGCTCCCGTCGGCCGCCGCCCCGAACTCAGCCCTTCAGGCCGGTGAGCGCGATTCCCTTGATGAAGTAGCGCTGGCCGATGAAGAAGAGCACGATGGTCGGCAGGATATGGATGAGCGACGCGGCCATCAGTAGCTCCAGCTCGGTGCCGAACATATCCTGGAACATGCGCAGGCCAATCGAGACGGTGTACTTCTCCATCGAGTTGAGGTAGATCAGGGGGCCCATGAAGTCGTCCCAGTGGGCCAGGAAGGAGAAGAGCGTCACGGTGACGAGCGCCGGCCGGGAGAGCGGGAGGAGGATGCGCCACCAGATGCCGAAATAGCTGCATCCATCGATCATCGCGGCCTCGTCCAGTTCCCTCGGCACGGTCATGAAGAACTGGCGCAGGAGGAAGATGGTGAAGGCACCGCCGCCGAAGAACGCGGGCACGGTCATCGGCGCGAAGGTGTCGATCAGACCCAGGGCGCGCCAGATGAGGAAGACCGGGATCATCGTCACCTGGGCGGGCAGCATCATCGTGGAGAGAAGCAGGTAGAAGAGGAAGGTGCGGCCTTTGAAGCGGAAGCGCGCGAAGCCGTAGGCTACGAGCGACGCGGAGGCCACCTGCCCCACTACGGAGATGAGCGTGATCAGCACTGTGTTGAAGACGAAGGTGGGGAAGGGGAGCTCGGTCCAGGCGCGGCGGAAGTTCTCCCATTGCACGGGATTGGGGATCCACACCGGGGGCACGGCAAAGACCTGCTCCTTCGTCTTGAGCGCCGTTGAGACCGTCCAGACGAAGGGGATCGAGAAGATCGCGCTCCCGAGGCAGAGGAGCACAAACGCCACGATCCGGCCCCACCGGGTGCCCTGACGCGCTGGTGAAGTTGCTGCTTGCGCCATCGTATCCACTCACTCCTTCTCCGCGCCTTCGTAGTAGACCCACTTGCTGGCACTCTTGAACTGGATGATGGTGAAGACGAGGAGGATGACGAAGAGAATCCATGCCATCGCCGACGCCTTGCCCAGCTTGAAGTAGACAAAGGCGTTCCGATAGAGATAGAGCACGTACATCAGCGTGGCGTTGTTGGGGCCGCCGCCGGTCATCACGTAGGCGGAGGTGAAGACCTGGAACGAGCCGATGATCCCGAGCACCAGGTTGAAGAAGATGGTGGGCGAGAGCATCGGGATCGTCACATGCCGGAATTGGTGCCACGCACCGGCGCCATCCAGTGACGACGCCTCATACAGCTCGTCCGAGATGCCCTGCAGCCCCGCCAGGAAGATGATCATGCGCCCGCCGCCAATGCCCCAGAGGCTCATGATGATCAGCGAGGAGAGCGCCGTCTTCGGATCCTGGAGCCAGTCGGGGCCATCCACGCCGACCCGGCCGAGGCCGTAGTTCAGCAAGCCGGCATCGGGATGGAAGACCCATTGCCAGATGAGCGCCGAGGCGACGGCCGGCACCAGCGAGGGCAGGTAGAAGAGGGTGCGAAAGAGCGCGATCCCCTTCACCTTCTGGTTGAGCAGCATGGCGACGAGCAGCGACCCGGTCAGCCCAATCGGCACCGAGAAAAGGACGTAGAGCGCCGTGTTCGTGAGCGATTTCCAGAAGAGGCCGCCGGCGTCGCGCGTGAGGAGCACCTCATAGTTCTTGGTGCCCACCCAGGTGAGCGTGTGCAGGTCGTACTTGCAGAACGACAGGTAGAGCGAGGTGAGCATGGGGCCGGCGGTGAAGATGAGGAAGCCGAGCAGCCAGGGTGAGATAAAGAGGTATCCCCAGAACGCAGGCCGGTCGAAGAGGGGCACCTTCCGGCGCTTGCCGGCGCGCAAGCTGTCGAGCGCCTGGGCTTGCTTTTCGGTGATGGCCATCAGAACCCTTCCTCCCCGCTCAGCGTGCGGTTCACTCGCCCCTGGGCATCGGCGAGCGCCGTCTTCGCATCCGTGACATTCACGTTGAAGAGCGCCTCCGTTGCCGAGTGGTACATGTGGACCCACTCCTGGTAGCGCCAGTCAATCGGCAGCCGCCGCCCCCGGCGCACCGACTCCAGGAAGACATCGGTGTGATAGGGAGGCTCATCCGCTTTCAGGTACTCCGGGTGGCGCTGCACCGAGAGGCGCGTGGGCACGGCACGGCGCAGCTTGCCGCAAAGCAGCAGCTCCGCTTCCGGACCGGTCATGAACTTCACAAACTCCCACGCCTCGCGAGAGTGCTTGGTGAGCGCGTTGATGCAGAGCTGGTTCCCTTTCACCACGCTGTAGCTCCCTGCGGGGCCTGAGGGCACAGGAGCGATATCCCATTTGAAGCTGCGGATGCTATTCCGGTAGCGCGGCGACTCGCCGGCCCACCCCCATACCATGGCGATCTTGCCCGACTCGAAGGTGAACGCCGAGAGCGCCGAGTCCGCGGGCGTGGGCGCGCAATGATATTTCCAGCGCAGGTCGGCGAGCTTCTGCACCGCCGCCACCGCGCGCGGGTCATCGGCGATGAGCATGCGCGTCATATCGGGATTCATGAAGTCGCCCCCCTCGTTCCACACCACTGAGGAATACATGGGGAAGGAGGGTACGGTCGTCCCGAACTGGCGGATGCGCCCCGAGGAATCCTTCACGGTCAACTTGCGCGCCGCGTCGACGAAGGCATCCCAGCTCCATTTCCCTTGCTTGTCCAGCTCGTAGGGGTCCGGCAGGCCAGCCTGGCGGAAGAGATCCTTGTTGTAGTAGATCATCATCGCGCCGAAGAGGACATTCATCCCGTAGAGCTTCCCCTGGTAGCGGCCCTCGTCCAGGGCAATCGGGACGAAGTCATCGAGGAAGCCGGGCGGCTCCTCGGCGATGAGCGGGTCGAGGGGGAGGAAGTAGCCTTTGCGCACGATCGCCGGGAAGTAGTATTGGTCGACGCGGAAGACGTCGGGCGCAGTGCGCGACGCGAGCATCAGCTGGAGCTTATCGAGATACGACGACCCGGGGACCATGAAGAGATGGACGCGAATATTGGGGTGGCGCTTCTCGAACTCGCTGACGATCTGGCGCTCCACCTGAAGCTGCGCCGGGTTTCCCCAGGCCATATAGCGGATGGTGATCCGGCCGTCGGGCGTGCCGCCGCGCCGGCATCCGCCCGCGATGGCCAGAAGAAAGACGGCTAAGAGGAGCGCCGGAAGTGCGGAAAAGCGCGAGCTACTCATCTCGTTTACCATCATATTAGATCCGGCAGCATAGTCAAGCACAATAGGCCCGGCCGACTGTCGTAGCCACTACCGTCATTCCAGCGCCGGGCAGCGGTGGCGCGGCAGTGCTTTGCTGCGCCCGGCATGGCTCGATCCGGCGCGGTGATCACGCTGGCGGTGGGACCCAGCGCGCCGGGAAGACCTCCGGGAACGGACGCGCTCCGAGAGCGGCTACTGCGCTAGGAGGGCGTCGAAATCAGCGGGAGAGACCTCTTCGAGGGAGTCCACCACGCGGTCGGCTTCGCTGAGCTTCTCGCGCGGGTGGGTGGTGGTGAGGGCCAGACAGCGCGCGCCCGCGGCTTTGGCGGCCTGCACCCCGACGACGGCATCTTCGACGACGACGCACCGCTCCGGGGGGAGGTCCAGGCGCTCGGCTGCCTTGAGGAAGACCTCGGGATCGGGCTTGCCGCGGGTGACATCGTCGGCGCAGACGATCGCGTCGAAGAACGGGCGTACGCCCACGGCGTCGAGGATCACGCGGATGTTCGACATCGGCGTCGATGACCCGAGAGCGATCCGGAAGCCGGCATCCTTCAGCGCCCCGAGGAGCTCCACGGCGCCCGGGAGCGGCTTCAGCCGTCCAGCGGCGAGCTTGCGGTAGATCTCCTCCTTGCGCTCGGAAAGCTCCTGGGCCTCCTCAGGCGGGAGCGGCTTCCCGAAAAGACGCTCGAAGATCAGCGAGTTCGGCATGCCGAACGTCTCCCAGAAGAGCTCTTCACTCATTTCAAAGCCGCGCTCGGCGCCCACGCGCTGCCAGCTTTCCCAATGCAGGCGCGAGGAATCGACGAGCACTCCATCCAGATCGAAAATCACGCCGCGTCCGGCCACACTCTTCTCCCTCCAACGCCAGCAGTATAGCATACCGCCGCTTCGCAGGCAAGAACCCGGAGGACGGGGCGCTCGGGGATGATGTTTCCGGGTGGAGCGATAACTAGGAAGCTGCCCGTGAGAACGTGGACGCGGGGGGAACCCGCGGGGCCGTTTGCGTGTTACTAGAGACAGAACGGGCAGAGAGGATGGGTTACCATGAAAGCAAGGCATTGGGTGTGGCTTTGGTCGGTCTTGGCGGTGGCTGCGCTCCCGAGCGGGGTACTGGCAGCTAGCTACGAGATAGATGCCTCGCACTCCACCGTTGGCTTTCGCATCCGTCACCTGGTGGGGCGGGTGAATGGGAGCTTCACTCGCTTCGATGGCACGATCGATTTCGATGAGAAGGCGCCAGCCAAGGGCAAGGTGACGGCAACGATTGACGCGGCGAGCATCAACACCGCCAATGAGAAGCGCGACGAGCATCTGCGAAACGAAGATTTCTTCTACGTCGCAAAGTACCCGAAGATCACTTTCGTGAGTCAGAAGGTGACGCCCAACGGCAAGGGACGCTACCGCGTGTTGGGGACGTTGACAATGCGCGGGGTTTCCCGGCCCACGGTTCTCGATGTGCGCCTCAACGGGGTGGCTGCTGACCCCTGGGGCGGAACGCGCGCAGGCTTCACCGCGACCACGAAGCTGAACCGGAAGGATTTTGGTATCTCGTGGAACCAGACGCTCGACCGGGGCGGGGCGGTCCTCGGTGACGAGGTGGAGGTGACGCTGGAGATTGAGGCCGTGCAGAAGAAGTGAGGGAGGCGAGGGGGAACCTGCGTGGCCTGAAGGAAAGGAGGTGGCCGCGGCATAGAGATAACGAGCGATGAGATATGGCAGGCGCCACCGCATGGTCCCGCCCGAGCGTGGCCACGGTGGCGCCTTTTCGTCTCTGGAGTTCCTGGCAGGCTTCTTGCTGGCCGGCCCGGATATGAACCACGCGCATGACGAGGGCATTCCACGCCAGGAACACGCCGCCGGCCACCCGCCGGAGCACGCGGCGCCAGCCGCCGGGCGCGAGACCCTCGAGCACGCTCACGCCGGTGAGTTCGGCCGGCGCTTTTGGATCTGCCTCGTCCTGACGATTCCGGTGCTCCTCTATTCCGAGGAGATTCAGGCGTGGCTCGGTTTCCGCGCGCCGGAGTTCCCTGGCTCCGATGGCATCCCCCTTCTTTTCTCAACGCTCGTCTACTCTTACGGGGGGATTGTCTTCTTGCGCGGGGCGCGCGAGGAGCTGGGCGCGCGCACGCCCGGAATGATGACCCTCGTCGCGCTGGCGATCACGGTCGCTTACCTCTACAGCGTCGCCACGCTCTTCTTCGTTCTGGGCGCGCCCCTCTACTGGGAGCTCTCCACGCTGGTGGTGGTGATGCTCCTTGGCCACTGGATCGAGATGCGCGCCGTTGGCCGGGCGCAGAGCGCCCTGGCGGATCTGGCGAAGTTGTTGCCGGATACCGCCGAGCGCCTCGCCAACGGCACCATCGAGCGCGTCGCCGTGGCCGATCTCCGCCCGGGCGACCGCGTGCTCATCCGGCCCGGGGCGCGCGTGCCCGCGGATGGCACGGTGATGGAGGGCGAATCGTCGGTCAACGAGGCGATGATCACGGGCGAATCGCGCCCGGTGCCCAAGGCGCCCGGTGCCGAGGTGATCGCCGGCACCGTCAACGGGAGCGGATCGCTCCGCGTGCAGGTTCTGAAGGTGGGCGAGGAGACGGCGCTGGCCGGGATCATGCGTCTGGTAGCGGAGGCGCACGCCTCGCGCTCTCGGGCGCAGGCGCTCGCCGATCGGGCTGCCTACTGGCTGACGATCCTCGCGATCCTCGCGGGCACGGTGACGCTGGTCGCGTGGCTGGCGCTCGATGCGCCCCCCGGGTTTGCCCTCCAGCGCACCGTCACCGTCTTCGTGATTGCCTGCCCGCACGCGTTGGGGCTCGCGATCCCCCTGGTGATCGCCATCTCCACCAGCCTTTCGGCGCGCAACGGCATTCTGGTCCGAGAGCGTATCGCGCTGGAGCGGGCGCGCGACTTGGATACCGTCCTCTTTGACAAAACCGGCACGCTGACTCGGGGCGAGCAGGGCGTTGTCGGGATCGCCGTGAACGGCCTGAGCGAGGACGAAGCGCTCGCGCTGGCCGCGGCGGTCGAGGCTGATTCCGAGCACATGATCGCCCG
This sequence comes from Armatimonadota bacterium, assembly GCA_012512265.1. GTDB lineage: Bacteria > Armatimonadota > JAAZEB01 > JAAZEB01 > JAAZEB01 > DUUU01. The sequence goes on from JAAZEM010000071.1 coordinate 19,897, forward strand.
CGCCATCCGGGAGGCCGCGGATCGGCGCAGCATCCGGCGCCCGCGGGTGACCGGGTTCGAGGCGCTTCCTGGCAAAGGCGTGCGTGGTCGCGCGGACGGGCGGGAGGTCCTGGTCGGTGGCCCCAATCTCCTGGATGGGTTGGGCCGGGCGTTGCCGGCGGATCTGGCGCGGGCGAGTGAGGCCTGGGGCGAGGAGGGTAAGAGCGTCATCACTCTGGCTGTCGATGGTGAACCGCGCGCGGTGTTCGCGCTGGCCGATCTGATCCGCGACGAGTCGCGCGAGGCGGTGGAGCGGTTGCGCGGAATGGGAATCCGTGTGGCGATGCTCACCGGCGATAGCGAGGCCGTGGCGAAGTGGGTGGCCCGCGAGTTGGGGATCGACGAGTACTTCGCGGAGGTGCTCCCGCAGCACAAGTCAGAGAAGGTGCAGGAGTTGAAGGCGCGCGGCGAGCGCGTGGCGATGGTGGGAGACGGGATCAACGACGCGCCCGCGCTCCTGACGGCGGACGTGGGGATCGCCATCGGCGCCGGCACGGACGTGGCGATCCGCAGCGCCGGGATCATCCTGGTGCGCGACGACCCCCGCGACGTCGCGCGCGTGGTGAAGCTCAGCCGCGCGAGCTATCGCAAGATGCTCCAGAATCTGGCCTGGGCAACCGGCTACAACGTGGTGGCGATTCCTCTGGCAGCCGGGGTGCTGGCCGGGTATGGCATCCTCCTGGCGCCGGCCGTGGGTGCCCTGCTGATGTCCGCCAGCACCGTGATCGTCGCGCTGAATGCCCAGCTGCTGCGCCGGCTCAATCTGGCCGAGTGAGCCACCGTTCCAGCAGCTGCTTCCACGCGGGGAAATCGCGGCAGAAGCGGAGGTCGCCGTAGCCCTCGAACAGCTGCCCCGGCCCGGGGAGATAGATGGAAAGCCCGTTCGAGTTCGCCACGCGCGAGCCGGCGTGCGCCTCGAACAGCACCGGTCCCCCGCTGCCTCCAGGGAGAGCGGTGAGGACCTCCTCCGCGGCATCGATGGCGGCGGGGACCGGCACGTAGGCGCGCACCTTCTCGGCGAAATCGCCCAGGTCGGCGTAGTAGGGATAGGCGTAACTCTGCGTCAGCGCGCGGGCCTGATCCAGGGCCGGCTTATGCTCCGGGAGCGCCTGCGCGAGCGCCTCGGCGAAGCGGTCGACCGCGCCGGCCAGCGCCGGCAGGCGGCTTGTGTGGATGAGCGCTTGAGTCACGGGAATCGGGTTGTAGGCGGCGACGTGCTCCGAGACGAAGGCGCGCCCCAGTTCCTCGGGGGTCATCTCGGGGTTGGCGATAAGCAAGCGCAGGATCCGGTCGTAGGGATAGCCCGGACCCGGGGGCGACTCCTCCGAAGAGACGATCAGGCCGGCGCGGTCGCGGATCTCGTAGCAGACCTCCAGCATCCCCATCAGACTGGCATCCATCGCGAGCAGGTCGATCCGCGCGCCGGGCACGTCGAGTGCGGCATCGAACTCGGCCATGGTGAGGTAGGTGTTGCTGGTGTCATCGTAAAGGATTCCACGCGATTTTGCGGGCACGCCGGCGGCGAGCGGCGCCGATGCCGGGCGCGGGCGCCACCCGGAACCGTGATTCCAGACGACGAGCGCGTAGTGCTCGGCGGGATAGCGGGCAACCGCCCACGAGATGAAGTCGCGCAGCGACTCCGGCCGGCCCATATCCACCTCCCCCAGGTGCTCCATGACGGGGGATGTGATCAACTCCCTGTCGTTGTCGCGCGTCACCAGATACCGCCGGGTGTCGGTCCAATCACCGTTGCTGGAGTCGTAACCGGGAGCGCGGTCGAGCTGGACGACGATATTCACGTTCGCATCCGAGCCGACGCTCTCCATCTGGTTCATGTTGAGGATGGCGTACTCCTCGAGGTCGCCATCGGCATCCATGTAGACAAGGATGCTCCAGCGCTTGGGGCGTGGTAGCGGGCCCGGGCCATCACCGTCGACTCGTCCGAGTGACTGGTGGATCGTCCCGTTGCCGCAGCCGGATGCCACCAATGTGAGTATCAGGAACAGCCCTGTGGCGCGGAGGAGAGTGAGCATGCGTGGTGGTCCTCTGATCGGAGGACGCACGCGCCGGGAAGAAGTTCACCGGGGGAGCTAGGATACCGAGATAAGGAAAGGACCGCACGCACGCGCGGAGCTCGAAGCTCCGCGCTACTTTCCGGCAAACCCCTTACGGGGCTCTGCCTCCCAGCCTCCGCCGTTTTGAGAGATCTGGGAGTATCCCCAATCCAGCCCGGTAGGACTTCGCTTGCAAGCAGCGCGGTGCTTTTAGCGCCGCGCACCGGGGTGCGCGCTGCCTCCGAGGCTTCGGATTCCCTATCTCGGAATCTCACCCGGAGGGCACGCCGTGCGGGAGAATCCTCAGGGCTCCATGCCTTTCTCCAGGCCAATGCGGCTCAGGTAGTCCTTCTCGCGCACGAAGGTGAGCAGGTCGGAGACCTGGGCGATCGCCAGGCCGACCACCGTATCGGCGGCGCCGTAGTACATCCACACCTCGTCGCCGCGACGGACGGCGCCGCAGGTATAGACGACGTTGGGCACCAGGCCGCGCTGCTCGTAGTCTGTCTCCGGGGCGAAGACCCACTCGGAGGCGCGGGCGAGCACGCGGCGCGGGTTGTCGCGGTCGAGCAGGGCAACGCCCAGGCGGTAGATCGGGTGGCCGGCCATCTCCTTGACCCCGTGGTAGATGAGGAGCCAGCCCTCGTCGGTGAGGATCGGGGGTGCGCCGCC
>JAAZEM010000072.1 GCA_012512265.1 Armatimonadota bacterium
AGCGAAACATAGCGGTTTTGCAGCTTAAGCTGCCCTCGCGCACGCCCGCTGCTCACGGCGATCCCGTAAACGCCCTCCTCCGGGGCGACGAGATCGATGGGAACCGGCTTGCCAACCTCCGCGCGCACCGTAGTGAGCAGCTTCCCGGAGGGGGAGACAATCGCCATCACGCTGGGATGGCGGAGATGGGCGAGTTGGAGGGCCACCAGCTCGCCGCGCAGGCGCTCGCCCTGCTTCAGGAGCACCTGGTAAGTCGCCTCGGTGCGGTGGATGAAGCCGCGCTCGAGCGCATCCTGGGGAACCGGATCCGCCGCGTTGAACGGAACGAGCTTCGCGCCTGCGACGGCCCGAGCCTTATCCTCGACCGCCGCGTCGAACGGGTTCGGGGTTTCAGCCGGCTGCCGCCAGAGCGAGTAGTCACGCCGGGCAATGTGGTCGTTCGCGCGCTTGAACCAGCGGAAGTACTCGGGATGGTCCTTGTGGTAGTCCGGGCCCTCATAGAAGACCCAATAGCCGTGGCCGAACTCCGCGCCGAGCACAGCACTCTTGCCCTCAAACTCGGGGTTGGCACCACTCACGATCGGGTCGAGACCGGCCATATAGCGGATCGCCGGGTCGACCTGGTCGAGCGCTTCGCGGGCCTTGATCATGATCTGGCGCAGGCGTTCCAGGGCATCCGCCAGGTCATACTCGTGCCGCCAGTAGGTATCGACCTCGGCCATGATCAGTGGGGCCTGCTTAGTGTGCCACTCGCGCCAGACAACTTCCCGGATGAAGAGGGAGTGGGTGGCTGGATAGACGACGAACTGGAAGCGCGGGTTGAGGGCATCCACCTCTTGGCGCAGCTTGCGGGCGCGCTCGCGCCACCGGCCCACCTGGAACTCCTCGAACGCCTTGGAGAGCCCCTGCTTTTCGAGCCACTCCGCGCGGTTGGCGGGAAGCGGGTCCGGCAGGCTCAGCCCGCGGGCCTGAGCAAACTGGCGCAGGATCGGCTCGTCATACGAGAGCGTGTAGCACATCCCGCCGCCGATCTTCACCCGGTCGTAGTTCTCAAAATCGAGAAAGACGCCCAGGACCGAGGGCACCTCACGAGAGAGCCGGGCGTAGAAGAGAATGCGGTCGCGCCAGTAGTTCCAGAGCGCGTCAGCGTTGGGGCTGGCAAGCGACCCGGTGCGCCCGAGCTCATCCGTGGCCCGCAGCTTCAGGTCGCCGGTCTCGACGCGCGTGCCACGAATCCAGGGCATATAGAAGAGGCCCTGCTCCATCGCCATACGCGCCACGCGCTCCACGCGTTCGTTCTCATCCGCGCCGGTGCGCGGCACGACCACGTTGAACCCGGCCGCCTTGATCTCGGCCACGTGCTCCGGCGTCATCACCCAGTCATTGCTCGCCATGAGCACCTTGTCGACCAGGATCCGGTAGGGTTCTTCCTTGCTGCCCAGCTTCGCCCGGCGGGCATCCCACGAGTCCTGCGCGCTTGCACCGGCTGTAAAGAGCGTGAATAGAGCGACCAGAGCCACCTGCAAGGCGCTCGCGCGCGCCAGGCGCACCCGGGCATCCATCGTTGCTCTTAGTTTGGTCATTACCATAGTCCCTTGCGTCCTTTCGGCAACGGGGTAGGCTGGATGAGGGCCGGCCCTCTCCCGCTTAGCGCTCAGAAGGTGAGTTCAACCTTCAGGGGCCAATCCCCTTGCGCACGCAGAGAGCAAGTTGGCCCACACTGGGCCCCGCTTTCATGCTTAAACGCTTGACACAACCACACCTGAGTGCTATACTTTGGGTCGTGAGGCACGCCCCTTGATGGACAACAGGGGCGCCACTATCGATAGCTGGACGGCGGCCTATTGGCCTGAGCACGGAGCTTCACCCGCCGTCGGGGCAAAGTCAAAGTTTCCCTTGCCACCGACCCCTATCCTTGGCCAGCCATACGTCCAGTGTAGAACTGGGGCATCCTCTCTTCGGCGTTCGAGCATATCATCTCTCGGTTATCCACGCCACGTGTGAGAGTTGCTATCCAGAGTCACAGGTGCATTCATGCCTGGAGCTATTCCCGCCTCGTGCGAAGCACGGTGGTGAGGAAAAGGGCAGCGCCTGCTTCGAAGAAGGACCTTCTCTCGGTATCAGTTTCATCGCTCTCTTCCAGAATAAGGGCTGCTTCTGCGTGGTGATCGCCGTGATCGATTTCGAACCGGCGAGCAGATTCGAGCACGAGTGCGCCGTGACCGCAGTGCCGGGCAAATAGACCCGGCGAAGGGTGGTGCGCACGACTCCCTCCGGTGAAACCCAGTGTGCAACGCCTGCACCGACCGTTGCCTGCTGTCCTTATCTCGGTCAT
>JAAZEM010000073.1 GCA_012512265.1 Armatimonadota bacterium
AACCGGCGTCGCAGGAGCCGCCCGAACTCGCCCTGGAGTTGCCCGCCGAAACCGGTGCCAGGCGCGCCGGGAGTAGTCCGGGACGGTCTCTCCCCCCGTCAGCAGGGAGGCGCTGTCGCCCCGAGGGGCCGCAGCGGCAAAGGGGGCCGTGCGCGCGAGCGCCGGTCAAGCAGAGTGGTACCGCGGAAGGAATGGCCTTTCGTCTCTGTTGGAGAGACGAAGGGCTTTTTGCATTTATGGGGGGCGCGGGAGTCACCGTGAAGTCCTTCGGGCGAGCGGCGATTGGAGGGGGCGCGAGCCATCCTCGGGAGTGAGAAATGGAACATAAGGTACACATCTTTGACACGACCCTTCGCGACGGCGAGCAATCTCCCGGCGCCAGCCTCACCGGGCGTGAAAAGCTGGAGATCGCGCACCAGCTGGCGCGGCTGAACGTCGATGTGATCGAGGCGGGGTTCCCCTGCTCTTCCCCGGGCGACTTTAAGGCGGTGCAAGAGATCGCCCGCTCGGTGAAGGGACCCGTGATTACGGCGCTCGCTCGGGCGGTGAAGGCCGATATCGATGCCGTGTGGGAGTCGGTGCGCGAAGCGGAGCGCCCGCGCATCCACATCGTCCTGGGCAGCTCGGACATCCACGCCAAGCACAAGTTCCGGCGCAGCCGCGAGGAGCTCCTCGCCATGGGCGTTGAGGCCGTCCGCTACGCGCGCACGCTCTGCCCGGACGTCGAGTACTCCACCGAGGATGCCTCGCGCAGCGACCGGCGCTACCTCTATCAGGTGCTCGAAGCGGTGATCGAGGCCGGGGCCACGGTGGTGAATATCCCGGACACGGTGGGCTATGCCGTGCCGGCGCAGTGGGGTCGGCTCATCGCGGACATCCGGCGCAACGTGCGCAACATCGACCAGGCGATCCTCAGCGTTCATTGCCATAACGACCTGGGCATGGCCGTTGCCAACTCGCTGGCGGCGGTGAGGGCAGGTGCCCAGCAGGTGGAATGCACCATCAACGGCATCGGTGAGCGCGCCGGCAATGCCTCTCTCGAAGAGGTGGTCATGGCGCTGAAGGTGCGCCGCAACTACTATGGCGCGTACACCGACGTGGTCACCAGCGAGCTGTGCCGCACCAGCAGCCTGGTCAGCCGGCTGACGGGCCTCACCGTGGCGCGCAACAAGGCGGTGGTGGGCGCGAATGCCTTCGCGCACTCTTCGGGGATCCACCAGGATGGCGTGCTCAAGAATCGCGACAACTACGAGATCTTCAGCCCCGACGATGTGGGTGCCTCCGGCACGGAGATCATCCTCACCGCCCGATCGGGCCGGCACGCGGTGCGGCATCGCCTGGAGGGCCTGGGCTACACGCTCACTCCCGAGGAGCTGGAGCGCGTCCATCAGCGGTTCCTGGCCGTAGCCGACGCCAAGAAGGAGGTCTTTGACGAGGACCTGCATGCGTTGATGGCAGACGAGCGCGGCACCAGCAACCAGACGTACGATCTGGAGAGCTTCCGGGTGACCTCCGGAACGGGCGTGTGCCCCACAGCGACCGTCGCGCTGCGTAGCGGGGAGGCGGTTCTCGAACAGTCGGCCAGCGGCGATGGGCCCATGGATGCCTGCTTCAGTGCCATCGACCGCATCACCGGCCTGGGGGTGACGCTGAAGGAGTATCAACTCAACGCGGCGACCGCTGAGAAGGGAGCCTTGGGCCTCGCCCGAGTCACGCTCGAGCGCGATGGGGCTACTGCGACGGGGCAAGGCGCCAGCACCGACGTGGTGGAGGCCGGCGTGCGCGCCTACATCAGCGCGCTGAACCGGCTGCTGGCGAGAGCGAAATAGGACGAACGGAAGATGAGTGACATCACTGCCAGGCGCTGGGAAACCTTTGCGCTGTTCTATGATACGGAGGCGCCGCGTGCCGTGCCGTGCTACCGGCACCTGCACGCCGAGATTGTGCGCCGGGTTGGAGCCGCGTGCCAGGATCCTTTCCGCGTAGCGGATCTGGGGGCGGGAGGGGGACGCCTGCTGGCGGCGATCCTCAAGCAGTATCCCGCGGCACAGGCCGTCTGGGTGGACTCCTCGCCCGTGATGCGCGTGGTAGCGGGTCGCCGGCTTGCCCGCTTCAATGGGCGCGTCACCTGGGTAGAGGCGGCAATGGAGGCCACCGCCTGGGAAACCGCCGTGCCAGATGGCTACAACGCCGTGGTCTCCTCGATCGCGCTGCATCACCTGACGGGCGAGCAGCGCCAGCGGCTCTTCGCGCGCATCCATCGCGCGCTGAAGCCGGGGGGGATTGTTGCCATCGCGGATGAGGTGCTCGGCGGCGATTGGTCGGCGCAGAAGCGGTACCTGGAGGAGTGGGACCAGCACACGCGCTCGCTGGCCAGAGCGGGCCGCGTCAGCCCGGCGTATCTAAAGCTCTGGAAGCTGTTTCGCGACCGCGTCTTCCCCGATCCGGAGCACAATCCTACGGAGCGGTGGGAGTCGGCGGCGCGGCAGGTGGAATGGCTGCGCGAGGCCGGATTCGCTGATGCCCAGGTGTGGTGGGAGCACGACATGTGGGCTGTGTTCGGAGGTCGGAAGGAGTAGCGAGACGGGTGCCCGGCCCGGCGGGGCTATCCTGCCGGGCCCCCACCCCCGGAGAGGAATTGCCCGGCTTGGTCTTCAGTCATACGGGCACTCCTTCCCGGCGGATGTTGCGCAGGAGCGGGCCGGACCGCCATCGCTGAGATTCCGACATAAGGAATCCGAAGCCTCGGAAGCAGCGCGCAACCTGGCGGGCGGCGATAAATCACCGCGCTGCTTGCGAGCGAAGCCCTGCCGGGCTGGGTTGGGGATTCTCCCAGATGTCTCAACACGGCGGCGGCTGGGAGGAG
>JAAZEM010000074.1 GCA_012512265.1 Armatimonadota bacterium
CATTCGCCAGCTCCGCCAGGAACTGGCGAATCTGCGGGTATCTTCCTTCGATCTCCACCCGCGTCCGCACAGCCCGAATGAGGCCGCCCGAGTGCGCAACCCGTACGGGCGCCGAATCCAGGCCAACGAACCGACAGTTGGCGCTTGTGGCCAGCGATACGAGATGTCCCAGAAAGCGTGCCGATTCCCCGGGCTCAGGATCTGCCGCGGGAAGCGCCCGGCTCACGGGGGGCAGCGGGGTGTTTTTCAGCTTGTGTAGCTCCTGCCGCTGCTTCTCCACCTTGGCACTCATCTCCACATAGCGCTGGTAGCCGGGATAGACGACCCCCAGCGAGATCAGCAGGGCGGCAATCGGCACGCCTACAGCCATCAGTTGCTGGAGGTCGGGACTGAGTGTAATTCCTCGCATGACCTCTACTCCTTACCGGTCGCGGGCGGGGGCGGTGGCGCCGGCTCTCGGAAGAGAGCCCCGATGCGGAAGGTGACATACCCATGAGTGTCTCGCTTGGTCGTCTCGATGACGGGAACGCGCACGCTCTTGCCCCTGCCCACGCTGAGCGCGAAGCGCTGGATGTTGCTCGTGCCCAGTGCCTTCCCCTCCAGAGACACCTTCCCGTCGGGTGAGATGCGGAGACTGGTGAGGCCAACTCCTGTGGTAGTAGCGGCCGCGACACGCCCGAGCACCGCGGCGGCAGGAATCTCTGACAACTGCCGCGCGCTCTCCGCCGCCTTCGAGAGTTCGGCAGCGCGGATGAGTGGCGCCCGCTGAGCGTGGATCTTGGCGATCTCGTTCGTCAACTGAACGTGCGTCTCGGCCAGGCGGGCCTCCGCGATCATCAGGCCGATCGCCGCGATGGCGGACGCCAGCAGCCAGAGGGTCGACCACGCCATCCCTGCTCGGAGGAGATGTGGCACCCGGCGCCCGGGCTGCGCCACGCTGGTCTGGCGAGAGAGATCGACCGGGGGGATCCCCAGGTCGACGCCGGAGGCTGCCAGCGCCACGCCAACTGCAAGCGCATACGCTTCTGGATCCTCCTCCAGGCCGGGCACGGCGACGGCGCGGGGTAGATCGAGCCCTGCAAGAGGGTTCGCGACCACGATCGGAAGGCTCTGCGCCGGGCTCAAGACGCGCTCGAAGCCACGCGCGGCATCGGTCGGCCCTAAGACCACGATCTCCTGGGGATGCGCCTCCTCTGGGTGCTCTCGCTCGAAGAACGCGAGCGTGCGCGAGATCTCCGAAACGAGGAAGTCGCTCTTGTGGGCGGATTGTCCGCCGACGGGCGACTGCCCGGCACCGATGGAGAGGATATCGGGTACCTCATCCGAGAACTCGCTGCGAATTGGCCAGGTATTCGGAATGCCCTGGAAGGTTGGCTCCGCCGGAGGCGAGGCCTCGTTGGCCAGGGTCCCCTCGGCATCAGGCGCCTCCTCTGGGAGTGACTCGCCCTCAGAGAGGTTGAGCATGCCCCCGCGCTTTTCGCTCGGCACGTGGGCATCCCAGATACGCGGCTCGGGGATGATGTCGCGCGTGCCTCTCTCGAGCGTCGTCCCCAGGTCTTCCCAACCTGCGGGGATCCGGCGGAGCTGCCGGACGCGCGTGCCGTCATGGATGCACAGATCGGTGTGCCGCGCTGAGGGGCAGAGAATGGCAACCGGATCGCGCTTGCCGCGGGTTGCCAGGTAGAGGCGCATCAGGGCAATGGAACCTGGCTCGACCGAATTCAGTCTCAGCCCGGCCCCATGGAATGACCGATGCAGACCGTCGATGATGGTCTCGTTGATGTGATAGGCGTAGACATCGGCTTGCGGAACGCCTGGTTCCCCGGAGGCAATCCAAAGGAAGTCGAACGCCCCCCTCTCCTGGGGGATCACCTGCGCCTGCTCCAATTCGCCGCGCACCAGGGCGTTGCGCTCCCGCTCGGGAGCCTGGGGCATTCGCAGCGCGCGTAGCCCGTAGGACGGCGCCAGCACGGCGACCGATGCGGCGTGCTCTCCCAGGCCGATTCGCCGCCAGAGGTTGCGCAGGGCGTGTCCCAGGCGGAGCGGGTCGAGCACCTCCTGGCCGGAGAGCGTTTCCGGTGGCGTCTCCACCGCGCCCCGCACCTTGACCTCGATCTCGTTCTCGTGCGCGCTCGCTTGCACCGCCACGATGGCGCGGGGCGTCACCACGATGCCCACCGAGCTTCCCGTCATTTTCTTGGCCATCTGCCTCTACACACTCCCATCCCGTATGCCGTGCATCGACGCGCGGGCGGGGTCGAGCTTCTCTCAGAGACTCGCGCCGATGGCGTTACGCAGGTTGACATAGGCCTTGACCGTCGTGACGGCGGGCCCTCTTACCGCGGTGAGTGTGATCTCCACCTCTGTCGCCTGGTCCGGTGGCACCTCGGGCCGGGCGCCCGTGCCCGGATCTGTCTGGTAGTAGCGGAACTCCAGCGCCTGCACTCCCTCGATCAGCAGGATGCCGGGCGAGGGGACGTTCTGGCGCTGCGCGTAGACATTTCCGTCCTGGATGTAGAAGCGCACCTGGGCCCGGCTGGTTGTCCCTGGCTCCGGCACCTCCACGATCAGCTGGTGCATGCCGCTCGATTGACCCGCGAAGGTACCCCAATTGCTGGTGGGCACCACCTGGTAACCGTGGCGCGCCGTCCGCGTGATCCGCTGCAGCGCCCTTCGGATATCCGTTTGAGCCAGGCTGTAGGCCCGCGCTGTTCGCTGCTGCTTCTCGCCTCCCTGGTAAACAGCGGCGGTGCTTGCCACCAGGAACGAGAGCACCAGGGCCGCGACCAACATCTCGACCAGGCTCAGGCCGCGACACCGCTGACGGATCGCCGCCGGCACTTTGGGCCGGAACGGGCCTCCCGGCATCCATGAGCGGCCGTATCGCTTCATTTCACGATCCTCCGAAGGCGAGGAGCACCCGAGCCTCCTCATAGCGCGTGGTTTCGTTGTTGTCCCACACCTCGACGCGGATCTCGCGCAGGTCCTCCGTGTTCGGCGTCGCATCCCGATCCACCGCGGGGGTGATGAACGCCTTGACCTTGTAGCCCTGGGGCTGTGGGGTTCCACTCGCGGAGGGCGCGCCATAGCGATCATAATAGGTGACCAGCGGTGATCCGGCGGGCGTATCCTCCAGTCCCATGTAGCGCCGGGCCTTGAGCCGCTCGATCTCTTGAACTGCCACGTAGACCCCCATCTCCGTCACGCGTTTGTTTGCTGGCGCGCGTGACGAATAGGACCACGTAGCCAGGGCGCCGACCGTGGCAATCGCGAGGACGAGGGCCGCGATCAGCAACTCCAGGTAAGAGAAACCGCTCTCGCGCCTCACTCCAGTTCCCTCCAATCGACTGCGTTGTAAGCGAGTGGGTTGGATGGCCCCAGTTCGGGCTGTTGCTTCTCGACGATGCATCCGCCCACGGCATCCACCATCCAGGCGATGAGCGAGCCAAAGAGGTAGGTGGCACTCTGGAAGTGGATGTGGCCGTAGCCCTTGCCACTCGCGTCCTTGTTGTAGCACAGCATGTTGACCCGGAAGGGGGGAGGCGGGTTCGTGTTGCGCCCGCGCACGGTGATGGTCCCCGTGCTGGCGATAAAGACCCGGAAGCGCGAGGCCCAGAAGGGGTATTCCATCACCGTGTTGACATCGAAAGTGGTATCCGGGTCTTTGCCGCCCGTGGTCCCGATCCAGAAGCGCACGTTTTGGTTCTCGCTCTCGCCCGGGTTTGGATTGCCCACGTCGTTCACGACGACCGTTTCCAGCTCGCCATTGGCGAGAAGGGTGGGCCGTTCCGAGTCCTTGAAGGTGCGCAGGAAGAGGCGGCTCTGGTTCGTCATATCGATCTGCTCGAAGTAGTACTGCCCTGGGTAAGCACGGATCCCATAGAACTCCTCTTCATCAGTCATCCCAAGGTTTTCCAGATCCTTCTTGTTGGGATTGAACTCGCCGTCCAGTCGCCAGTCGTTGTTCTTCATCACCGTGTAGGGCTTCGTTGGGTCGTTCAGCTCGCGGATGACGCCCGTGGTGGTGTGCCTCACCAGGTAGCGCAATCCGGTGGCGTTGTGGTTGTGTGTCTTGAAGTAGGCTACGCCCATGTTGGAGCCCGACTCTTCGTTGGCGGCCTCATCAGCCGTGGGGAAGCCCAGCTTGCGCACGTAGTGCTTGTAAACGGGGTTCGCAATAGGATGCACATGGTCGGCGGTGCCCGGGTGCCCCGGGGGGATGTTCGGGCCCGAGTTGGCAATGGGCGCGATGTCCGGATTGTTGTAGGGCGGCGCGTAGCTCTTGTTGGCCCACACCAACGGGCCGTCCCAGATCCGGACGTTCGCGCCGGAGTAGAGCAGCTTGCCCTCCGCGCCGCACGCGCCGATAACATCAACGTTTCCGGAGAACTTCCAGGCGTAGTCCTGGTTGCCGGTGCCGGGGTTGATCCCCCAGATCGCTACCCAGTCAAAGATGCTATAGATATCCGAGTGGATGCGCACGCGGCGCACGATGCCGTTGCTCCACCCATAGGCAATGATATCGGCGCTCGTGCCGGGCGTGCCCAGATGGGCCGCAAAGTAGCCCTGCCGCGTCTGGCCAGGGGGGTAGTACACCAGGTGGGAAGGGGGGATGGTCTTGTTCTTCACCTGCTGCTTGAACTCCTGTGGCGACAGGACGCTCGGAAGAACGTATTGCTGGGGCACCAACGGGTTGCCCGGAGCCAGACCTTTCGCCAGCATATTCAGATAGGCGTTGGCCCCAGACTCTGCCATTTGCAGGGCGCGCTCGAAGTCGCGCTCCGTTTTTGAGACCTTCAAATCGTGGATCACCTGCCACTGAGTGGCGGCCACAAGGATGGTGAGCGCCAGCACCAACGCCAGCGTCACGATCAAAGCAGAGCCGTCCTCTGCACGCGCTCCTGCCTCTTCACTGAGGTGCGTACGTCTCATGACTGGTCTCTCCCTCTGCTTAGGGGCCTGATCGCCAGCTCCTGGCCGGCGTGCTTGAAGGAAGCATCCCCTAGGTGCTGCAACCGCATCATACCCCTACAGCGCGTTCTCTATTCCACCAAAAGCAGCTGAGAGGGGGCTCTTTTCTGGCGCGGGCGTGGATACCCCGGGTGAAAGGGACGGACGTGGCTGGGAAAGCGCAGGCATTTCGGGCTAAGTTGTACGATCCCTTCGGGGTCGACGGACAACATGCACCGCGCTGATGGAGGAACCCTTGGGCGAAACGTCCACCGCGCAGCGCTCTCGGAGGACCCCGAGGGCGGCCGGTATTCGAGCTCCGGGTCTCCTGACCCTGGGCATAGTGGCGGATGGGGTGACACTCTCGGCGGTGGAATCGGCAGAGGGGCGCGGACGCGCCCCCTGTCGATTGCATCATTGCTCGGTGGCTGGGGCGGATAGCGTGCGGTAGTAGAAGCTGAAGCCGTCGGGGCTGGGTGAGATCGCCTCGTGGGCGTTATCCCCGCCCTTGGCCGTTGCGCAGTGCGGGCAGGAGATGGTCAGCGGTTCGCCCACTCCACCGCCCGCGATCGTGTAGGCCGCTCCGTCCCAAGGGCAATTGAGCGGCGAGGTGATTCCCTCCGGTGCGCCCACCAATCCGCCAGAGAGTGGATCCGTGGCGTTGTAGTCTACCATGGGCGTGGTGTTGAAACGACCGTGGCGGACCACGAACGCCGCCTCAGCGGCAGCGAGCGCCGTCAGGTTCGCCTTGCAGGTACGTGCCGCGGCCGACTTGCGCGTGTTGAGATAGAGCGGAATGGCCACGGCGGCCAATACCGCCAGAACCAGCACCACCGCGAGAAGCTCCACCAGGGAGAACCCCTGGGTCTTCCGGGTAGAGTGTTTCATGGAAGCATCCTCCTCCTCCGCGGGGCAAGCTCCACAATCTTATGGGAGATACTCTGGCTGGGCCGACAGGCCTCGGCGGATGTAATCCTTCAGAACTGGCAGAACACTGGCGTGTTTCCGGGCATTGGAACAGCGGATGATCACATGCCCGGCGCTATCACTCAGGACATCATAGGGGGTGCCATCCAGTGGGCAGGTGGGGCGGGCCGGTAGACCCTCCAGCCGGGCCAGAATGCCACCGAGGGCCTCCGCGGCACCAGTGTAAGCCAATTGGGGCGCGTAAACGAGCCGGCCGTCATGCAGGACGAACGCGGCGTTCGATCGGGCGAGCGCCTCGATTCGCTCCTTACAATCGCGGGCCTTGATCACCGGGCGCAGGTGAAGGTAGCGGGGCACCCCGACGCCGGCGAGCACGCTCATCATGATAATGACCACCAGCACGTCCGTGAGCGACCGCTGAGGGCCAGAGTGCTGTGGGGCCATGCTCGAGGGGTATCGTCCCTGTCTCACCGCGCATCTCTCCATCAAACGGCTCCTTCGGGTGCCTGGTGGCAAAGAAGCCTGCCGGGCCCCGAGGGACCCGGCAGGCTTGGGGGTTACGCCGTGCTAGGGCAGGTTGTCCGCTGCGGGGGCCGCCAGTGTGCGCTGATAGCCTCCGTTCCGGTCGGGCTTGGCACCACTGTCTCGTGCGCGTTATCGCCACCTGCCGCCGTGCTGGCGTGGGGGCAGGTGATGACCAGCGCCGACGTGCCACCGCCTGTGAAGGTGTAGGCCGCGTTATCCAGCGGGCAAGCCATGGCCGACGACAGACCCTCGGGCGCACCCACGAGGCCACCGGCGGTGGGGTTCGTCGGGTTGTAGGCCGACAGAACGTTCGCCGCCGTGGGATACTCGCCGTTGCGGAGGGCGAAGGCCGAAGCCGCCGCCGCGATGGCCGCCAGGTTGCCCTTGCATGCACGGGCAGCTGCCGATCGGCGTGTGTTGATGTAGAGCGGAACGGCCACAGCGGCCAGTACCGCCAAGATCAGCACGACTGCAAGCAGCTCAACGAGAGAGAAACCACCTTCTGGGTTGCGCATCATCCGCTTCATCGTTTACTCCTCCTCCTGCAATACCACTGCATCGGACTGCGGCCGGGCCCGGGCCGCTCGGGTCCGGTGGGTAGAGCACCGGAACTCTTCTGGCTCCTCGGCTGCGGGGTGGCTTCGGAGGCCACTCCTACTTCTCGGGTGGCGGCGGCTTCGCCGCTCCGGCTCGTGTCTTCAGACCGGGTGCGTCTCGCTCGCTTCCTCGTCGAGACGCCTCATGATAGGTCACTCCTTCGATAGGTCGGATGCCTCGTTGAGGCGGGCTCCACAAATCGCCCGCCATCTATTCCTGTGCAGATCTCGTGCCAATTACGCTCCCGAGAGGAACACATTGCCCATGTTGAAGATGGGGTAGTAGAGCGCCACCAGCACGAAGCCCACGACGCCGCCCAGGCAGAGAACCGTGACCGGCTCGACGAGCGCCATCATGCGCCGAATCGTGTACTCTACGTCCTCGTTGTAGGAGACGGTGATCTCTTGCAGCACATCTGGCAGGGTGCCCAGGTCCTCGGCGACGGCCACCATGCGGATCACCATGGCGGGGAACTGCCCGCTGGCCTCCAGCTCCTCGGAGAGGCGCCGGCCTACGCTCACATTCTTGGCGGCGGTACGCGCGGCTTCGGCGAGCACCTCGTTGCCGCACACCTGCGCTGCGGTTTGCAGCGCCGGAAGAAGCCCAACGCCACTGCGCAACAGGCCGGCCAGGCTTCCCGTCAGGTTGGCCGTGGCCGATTTCAGGAAGAGCTGCCCCAGCAAGGGAATGCGGATCTTCAAGCCATCGATCCGCAGGCGTCCTCTGGGAGTGCGGTAGTAGCGGCGCAGGGCATCGAGGCCTGCGATCAGAGCCAGAAGCATGATCCAGCCGTTGTGCACCACCAAATCGCTGATCGCGATGAGCAGCCGCGTGATCCCGGGGAGGGGCGCATTCAGCTCCTCGTAGATCTGGGCGAAGACCGGCACGATCCAGATCAGCATCGCCGCCACCGTGCCGACGGTGGCCAGGAAAGTGAACGCCGGATAGACGAGGGCACTGATCAGCTTCTGCCGAATCTCCATCAGCAACTCGAGCTGACGCGCGGCCTCGTTGAGAGTCTCCGGGAGCCGCCCGCCCTCCTCGCCGGCCTGGATTAAGGTGAGCAGCATTGGCGGGAAGTAGCGCGGGTATTGCGCCATCGCGCTCGAGATGCTCACGCCGTGCGCAACCGCTCGCGCGACCTCGGTCAACACTTCCGCAAGCTTGGGGTTGGGGGTCTGCTCCGCGAGCGTCTCCAGGCCGGTGTAGAGGGGCATCCCCGCGTGGATCATCGTGCGGAGCTGGCGGGTCATGATAATCAAGTCTTGCAGGCCGACGCCCCGTTGGAATGGGTTGCGGAACACCGAGCGCTTGACCTCGGATATTCCCAGAACAAAGAGGTCGTTCTCCCTCAAGTAGCGACGCAGCGAGAGCTCATCCTCGTAGGCGAGGACCTCGGTGACCAGCTGGCCCTGCGCGTCGCGGGCCCGATACTGGTAGACAGGCATCTGTCAGCCTCCTTTCGCCAGCACCACTCTGCCCATCTCCTCGGGGGTGGTGATGCCAGCCTTCACTGCCGCCGCCGCGCAGTCGCGCAGCGACATCATGCCGTTCCGCTCCGCAGCGGCCTGGATCTCCTCTTCCGAGGCGCCGCGCATGATGAGCAGCCGGATCTCCTCGTTGACCGTCAGCACTTCGTAGAGCCCAATGCGGCCCAGATAGCCGCGCCCGTGGCAGGTGCGGCAACCGGTGCCCCGACGGAATGTGATACCGCGCGCTTCATCGGGGTGGAGACCGACGGATTCGAGCACGTCTGGCGCCGGCTGGTATTCCACCGCGCAGTGGTTGCAGATTCGGGCCACCAGACGCTGAGAACAGACGCCGAGCAGCGATTGCGCGATCAGGAAGGGGTTCACGCCCAGGTTGGTCAGACGGGCTACGGTGCCAACGGCGCTATTGGTGTGAAGCGTGGAGAGGACCAGGTGGCCGGTAAGCGAGGCTTGCACCGCCATGTCCGCCGTCTCCTCATCGCGAATCTCGCCGACGAGGATGACATCCGGATCCTGGCGCACGAAGGCGCGCAGGCCGCTGGCGAAGGTGAGTCCGATGCGCGGGTTCACCTGCACCTGGTTGATCCCCTGGACATGGTACTCGACCGGGTCTTCCAGGGTCATGATGTTGCGCGTGGAGTCGTTGAGCAGGTTGAGCGAGGCATAGAGCGTGGTGCTCTTGCCACTCCCAGTTGGCCCTACGACGATGACCATGCCATGCGGCTGCCGGATCAGGCCCTCGAACCGGCGCTGCTGATCGCCCTGAAAGCCCAGCTTGCCGAGCGGAACCATGACGGAGGACTTGTCCAAGATGCGCAGGACGATCTTCTCCCCGAAGACGGTCGGCACGGACGAGGCACGGATATCATAAATGCGGCCGTGCTCGTTGTAGGTCATGCGTCCGTCTTGCGGCCGGCGGTTCTCCGTGATATCCATCAGGCAGAGGACCTTCAGCCGGGCAGTGAGCGGCGCGCGCTGGGACCGGGGAATATCGGTCTGGTCCAGGAGTGTTCCATCCACGCGGAAACGGACGCGGAGGCCTCCCTCATGTGGCTCGAAGTGGATATCGCTTGCGCGCAGCGCGAGTGCGCTCTCGATGATCGAATCGACCAGGCGGACGATGGGCGCTTCGCTTGCGGCCACCAGCTCCGCGTGCGAGAGGCCGGATTGCTCGTTATCCTCACTCTCGAGCTGCTGCAGCGCCTCGGAGGCGCGGGTGTGGGCATCAAATTGGTCGTTGATCGCCCGCTGCAGCTCCGCGGCCATCGTCAGGTAGGGCACGACGCGCAGGTTCGTATGCTGGTGGATGGTGTCGATCGCCGCCACGTTGAGCGGATCGATCATGGCCACCTCAATGGTATCGCCGACACAGCGGAGCGGCAGCACTTGCATGGCGCGGATGACGCTCTCCGGCACCAGATGCACCGCCGAGGGATCCGGGCGTACCTCCATCAGGTCGACATACTCGACGCCGAAGTTCTTGGCCATCAGCCGGCCAACTGTAGGCGCGCTGACGAACCCCAGGTCCACGAGGATTTGACCCAGGAGACCGTGGGTGCGTCCCTGCACCTCGAGGGCCTGACGCAGTTGTTGCTCAGTGATGTGGCCCTCTTGCACCAGGCGTTCTCCCAGGCGACGATCGGGTGCTGGCCGGAAGAGCCGCTCAATGACCGTTGTGTTTGCTCTCATCATCTACGCCATCTATCCTTCGCGTGGAGTCCACCCCGACGGGGCGGGATAGACCCACTGGCCAGAATCCGGCGACCCATGCCGCCGGACCCCTCACGGGCAAGCCCTGCCTACGCTGCCGGGGTATCCGACCGCGTACGCCGCGCGCCGATACGTTGCGTGTGTCGAAAAGAGTATCGCGGTGCCAGCTCGCGACGGGTGGGCGGGCCCGCCGATTGCCGGAACTCTCGCTCG
Source organism: Armatimonadota bacterium (assembly GCA_012512265.1). Lineage (GTDB taxonomy): Bacteria > Armatimonadota > JAAZEB01 > JAAZEB01 > JAAZEB01 > DUUU01. The sequence goes on from JAAZEM010000074.1 coordinate 10,413, forward strand.
GGCAAGTGGGGGTGTGCAAAAGGAATGCCATTTCCCGCACGGGGTTGGATCTATAGGGGCTTGCTAAGGACCCCGTCCTGGGAAGGAGTGGCCTGCCAGGAGCCCGAAGAGGGGGGCCAAAGAAACGCTTGCCGCTGATCGTGGGATGGTACCGCTTGATGGTGGCACACCCGGGCAATCAACCTGGAGAGCCGGCGCTCTCCAGGGGATGTGCGCACGGTTGCGGCGAACTGCCTCGGAATGCTCGCTTCAGCTGGTGTGGTTCAAACGCGAGAAGCGGGCACTCCACACTGGCGCCGAGAGTGGCGGCATTCTCGACGCAAGCCGTAAGGAGCTGCGTATGAGGGTGAAACAGGTGATCTTGGGGATGGCTATCCTGCTCGCGGCGCATGGCACCCAGGCGCTCGCGGCGCCCGATGCCCTCACCGAGGGGCCGGGCAACGACACGGAGGCGGCATGGTCGCCCGATGGCCGGCAGGTGGTCTTCCAATCCGACCGGAACGGCGACCTGGATCTCTACGTGATGGATCTGGCGAGCCGCCAGGTGCGCCCCCTGGTTACCGGGCCTGGGCACGCCTGCTTCCCGGCGTGGTCGCACGATGGCCAGTGGATCGTCTATGCCTTTGCCCACTTCACGAAGACGGCGGTGCAAGGCATTGAGGACGGCTACAACCTCTTCGTAGTGCCTGCTGCGGGAGGGGAGCCCCGCCGGCTGACGCGCGGGCCGTTTCGCGACTACACGCCTACGTTCAGTCGGGATGGGCGGTCGATCTACTTCTCCTCGACCCGGGGCGCGGAGCAGAGCAGCGTTGGCCTCTACCGCGTGCCATTCGAGGGCGGCGAGCCGGAGCGGGTCCTGCATCATGACG
>JAAZEM010000075.1 GCA_012512265.1 Armatimonadota bacterium
ACCAGGATCCGGTAGCCCCGCGTCTGCAGGCCCTCCTCCAGCGCAACCAGCATTCCGCCCACCGTGGGGCGGAGCTCATCCTCCGGCACCTGTATCTCCACTACGAAGCGCCCGATGGCTGGGGGCTTTCTGGCCATGGCGTGACCTCCTCAAATATGCTCGCCTCCCCACCTGCCCCGCACAGGTGGGGAGGCAAGCCCCGTCCCATAGTCGCTCTGGAGTGTCGCACTGGCCGGCGACGAGCGACCTGGCTCTACACGCGGCGGCTGCGATACATCGTATAGCCGCCTTGGGACCCGGTCATGCTATACATCTGATAGCGAGCGGCCTTGCGTGCTCGCCGGCATGCCGGGCACCGCGCCGGGTCGTTCTGGAATCCCTTCTCCGCGTAGAATTCCTGCTCGCCGGCAGTGAAAGTGAAGTTGCGGCCACACTCCTTGCACGTGAGGATCCTATCCTCTGCCATTGCTTCCTCCTTCGAAAGGTGCGCGTGTTCCACGGCTTTGCCTTCGAGAGACTCGCCCTGCGCCACCGGATCGGATGAGAGAGGACCCTGGCAGTAGGCTCGGATCGTACCGTGCTCTGCATGCCCGCAAGGCGACTACTGGGAAGGCGTCACCTCTATTATACCCAGCCCTCCTCGCGCTAAACCTCCCCACGCCTCTGGTTTTGCACGCGATGTTCACGGTCATGATCCGCGCGTTTCCTGGGGAGGTGAAGCCTGGAGGTGGCAAAAGGGGGCACCCCGCGCCGCGCCAGCGCGTGCCTAGCAGGCAAAAGGAAGCCCTGACGGGTCGAGAGGACCCGTCAGGGGATACCCGCGGTAGGGGCTCAGTGAGTTCGCCTGGCGTGGTGGCTACGCGAGCGCCAGATCGCATCGCGAGCGCTTGAGCAGGCGCACGCTGTGTGTACGGAAGCGGTGGCGGTAATCCACGCGGTCCACGAGGCTGTCGATGAGCCGGACGCCCCGGCCGCTCTCCCCCATGGAAAGCGGGCGCTGGCGTATCTTGCGGATATTGAAGCCAGGCCCGCGGTCGCGTACGACGACGACCACGCGGTCGAGATCGGGCTCCACGCGGATCCCGACCGTATCGCTATTCCCGCGGGGCGAGCCGTGCCGGATCGCGTTGAGGCATGCCTCGGTCGCGGCCAGCTTCAGCTCCGCGATCTCATCGCGTGTCAGGCAGGTGGGAATGCTCACCCGCTCGATGAGCCCGCGTACCTCCTGCACATACTGCTCGCCGCTCGGGATAGCAATCTGGATCGGACGGAATGGGTTGAACTCGCGAACGCGGATGCGGGGCTTTCGCGTTGCGTGTGACAGCAGGCGTAGACGAAACATGTCGTTACCTCCCGTCCACTCAAAACCACCTCTTGGATGCCCTCGGTCGATCCTCCTGCGCGCGAAGAGTGCATGGGATGTGCCAAGATCGCGCGCTACCCGCATCTACTTGTCCTCCAGCGGTGCCTCGCACCGGTGTCCTGCAGAGCGACCCGGCGTTGCCCGCCGCCCCCGACACCGTGTTCGGGTGGCCAGGCACTCGCTGATGGCCCATCCTTGAGCAGTGTACCCTCCCGTCATCGCGTGGAAACGAGAAGACTCTCGCGCCTGATATCTGCCCGCGCGAGCAGTAAGCAGGGGGTGGGGGAGTGGCTGGGAGTCAAAGGGATGGGGAGACCGCAGGAGAAGCCCGGGCCGGAGGGCTATTCAAGGAATAGCTCTCGCCGCGAGCCGGTGGCCTTCCTGCCGTCTCGTTTCGCGCTCGGGCAGCTCACAGGCGCCGGGCGCGACGACCGCCGGGCGGCGGAACGGCCACAAAGGGAAAGCTGCCTGCGTCCAGCGAGGCGGGGTCTGCCCGCCTCGCTGGACGACCCGCAGGCCTGGATAGTGCCAGCTAAACCGAAGCCCTTACTCGTGCTTGACCTCGACCTGGAGACCGTCGAAATCGAAGCGGAAGGGGATAACGCGCACGCCCTGGTCGCGAAGGACCATCTCCAGATCCTCTTTTCGTCCGGGGGCAGAGAGGAAGAGCAGACACCCGCCGCCGCCAGCTCCGCACGCCTTCCCGGCCACCGCGCCGTTGGCCATCGCGAACTCGAAGAGGGAGTCGATCTGCGAGTTGGTCACCGAAGGATGCAGCGCCTTCTGATGCCGCCAGTTCTGATTCAGCAGGTCGCCGAACTCCTCGACATTCCCCTCGAGCAGCACGGTGCGCATTCGGATGGCAACGTTGCGCAGGCTGTAGAGTGCGTTGACCGTGTCGGGATTGCCGCCACGGTAGTTGCCCCACACATCGCCGTGGATGCCGCTGGAGAGACGCGACTTCCCGGTATAGCAGAGGACCAGGCGGCTCTCCAGCTCGGCGACCGTCTCGGGCGCGACATTGAGCCGCTCGACGCCAACCGCTTCACCAAAGGTGAAGTAGTTGAAGCCTCCAAAAGCGCTCGCGTACTGATCCTGCTTGCCGCCCAGAATCCCCAGGATCCGCTCCAGGTCGTAGGAGAGCTCGGCGATCGTCCGGCGATCCTCGTCACTTTGGACTTTCGACTTGATCAGCGAGAGCCAGACCACGTTGAGGGTGGCGGATGTTCCGAGGCCGGACCCTGCCGGCAGGTCGGAGCGATAGGCGACCTCAATCCCCTCGCCGGCGTCCGTCTCCACCACATACTTTCCCGAGGGGCCGCTCACACGCCGCTTCACGGGATCCTCGGTGTCGAGCACATACATGCGGCCGTGAACGTACTTGTTGATGGTCGCATTAACGACCGCGCCTCCGGCGCTGGCCGCGAAGATGCTGACATCGGTCCAACCTCCGGCGAAGTCGATGCGCACGGGGGCTTTGCTCTGTACAATCACGAAGGCACCTCCAGAGAAACCCAGGATTCCGCTGGCGGCTCTCGATCACACGGTCGAGGCGCTGGTTCTGGGACGTGGTTTTCGAATGGTATTGTATCCGGTTGGCATCATAGTGTCAACCTGGTAGTTTCACAGCCGGCGCTTGCACGCTGGTCGCTTGAGGGCTCATCCAGCGGAGGCCACCTCCCGGAGGGCTTCCTCCGCGGCTGCGACCGTGGCGGAGATGTCGCCGGAAGTATGCGCTTCCGAGAGGAACGCGGCCTCGAACTGCGACGGCGCCAGGTAGATCCCGCGTGCCAGCATCGCCCGGAAGAACGCCGCGTAGCGGGCCGTATCCGAGCGCCGGGCGGCCGCGTAGTCGCGCACGGGCCCCTCGGTGAAGAAGGTCGTCATCATCGAGCCCACGCGATTCACGGTGGCCGGCACTCCGGCGCGCGCGGCAGCTGCTTCCAGACCTGCCTGGAGCTCCTCTCCCTTTTGTTCCAGCTCCTCGTAGAATCCGGGGCGCTGCAGGGCGCGCAGCGTCTCCAGGCCCGCGGCCACGGCCACCGGGTTTCCGGAGAGCGTGCCCGCCTGGTAGACCGGGCCACTGGGCGCCATGCGTGCCATGATCTCGGCCTTTCCCCCGTAGGCTGCCAGGGGGAAGCCGCCACCGATGACCTTCCCCAGAGTCGTCAGGTCCGGGGTCACGCCATACCGCTCCTGGGCGCCGCCGGGGGCCACCCGGAATCCGGTGATCACTTCGTCGAAGATGAGGAGCGCGCCATGGCGGGCGGTGACCCTCCGCAGGTGCTCCAGGAACCCTGGTTCAGGCGGGATCACCCCCATATTCCCGGCGACTGGTTCGACGATGACCGCGGCGATCTCATCGCCTCGCGCGGCAAAGAGCGAATCCACGGCGGCGGGATCGTTGTAGGGCAGGGTGTGGGTGAGCGCGGCGAAGCACGCGGGCACGCCCGGCGTGTCGGGGATGCCGAGCGTGGCGATCCCAGAGCCACCGTGGGCGAGCAGCGCGTCAAAGTGGCCGTGATAGCCTCCTTCGAACTTCACGATGCGCTCGCGCTCGGTGTAGGCGCGTGCCAGCCGGATCGCCGACATCACCGCCTCGGTCCCCGAGTTCACCAAGCGGACGCTCTCGACCGAGGGAACGGCGGCACAGATCGCCTCGGCGAACTCCACCTCGCCCGGGGTGGGGGCTCCGTAGCTCGTGCCACGCGCGGCTGCGGCCTGCGCCGCGGCGACTACACGCGGGTGCGCATGTCCGAGAATCAGCGGCCCCCACGAGCCGACATAATCGATATAGCGGTTGCCATCCACATCAACCAGAGAGGATCCCTGGCCGTGGTCGATGAAGAGGGGGTCGCCTCCCACCGAACGGAACGCTCGCACGGGGCTATTCACCCCGCCGGGGATCACCTCCTGGGCCCGGCGGAAGAGTTCGCGCGAACTCTGGATGCTTCGTGCCATCTTTCTCCCCTTAGAGATCAGCGATCTGACGCAGGGCGTGCGCGAGGGCCTCGGGGCGCTGGCTGCCGATCAGGTACTCGCGCGACGGCGTCTGGATCCGCACTCCCCGATCCCCACGCGCGGAGTAGGCGCGCTTGCCGCCTCGCCCAAAACGGATTCCCCAGCCGCCGAACTCGGCAAGTGGGCGGTACGTCACCGGCTCCACGGATCGGATCTGGTCGGCCGCGATCCGAAACGGAATCCAGCCAAGCATGCCGAAAGTCACCCTCACGCCCTCCGGGGTGACGCGGGTTCGCATCGGTGCGACGACGGCCAGGGTGCCAAGGATGCTGGCGGTGCTGGCGAGCACCGGGCGAGCCCAGCGCGCCAGAGGAAGCAACGCCAGCGCGACGGCCATCCCGGCCGCCGCGGCAACGGCCATCGCCGTGACGAAGTCGGGAAACCACTGCTCCTCCTCAAAGATCACCTGGTCCATTTGCCACCTCCAGTGGGGAGCATCGCGATGCCTGACGCGACCATCAGATGGAGAGCCGGAGGGCCCAGGTGTGCTGGCCGGGCCGCTCACGGGGCGCCATTGGGTGTTGGGCCGGACAAGCCGCTTTCTCGCTGCCGCTCATCGGCGCTGCCCGCGCCGGCGCTTGGAGTGTGCCGGCGAGCGCCTGCGCGGGGAAGTGTGTTGGACTCCTAGCAGAAGGCCGGCCACCCGTTCCTCCACCTGTTGCATTCGCTCGGCATCGAGCAACGCCTCCTTCAGGCTCAGAGCCGCCGCATCCATCTCGTGCAGGATGGCGGCGACCGCGGCGAAGAGGGAGTGGTCCTTTCCAGGGCCGAGGTCGCCGTACCATTCGCCCTCGACCAGGCACTCCTCGTTGCCACGGTTGCGAACACTGACGTCGGCGCGCAGTGAAGGCCAGATAGTCTGAAGCCGCTGCGAGAGGTTCATCAGCCGATTGATGCCAAGGGGCTGGGGCAGCGAGATCGGCTCTAGCTGCGCTGTGAACCACACTTTCCCGTTCTCGTCGATCTGCCCGCCTTCCTCGACCTGGACCTGGACCCACAGAGCCAGATCGCCGCACAGGTACTCTACAGAGAGGTAGGTTCCCTCCTCCGGGTCGGTTCGCAACTCGATGCAGTGCGGCTCTACCCTGTTCGTCTGGCTGGCCAGGCCGCGGAGGACGCCGACCGCCTCGTCTATCGGTGTCATTACTTCTCCCTAGGCAGCGACGGGCGGTCCCGCCGCGGGGTACTACTCTAACGATACTATTGTATCACGCGGTACCCAGTGGTCAAGGGGACATGTGCTTGCGGGGCGGGTACATCAGGATGAAAACGGCATGACGCATCCGGGAAGGGGCGGATAGGCCACCGGGGCGGCACACTGATGTGGCTCCCTCCCCCCGTTCCCGGGCCGCCGCGTCGAAGCCGAAACCCCTCTCGCGCCAGGGGATGTTTTCCAGACCTAGGCTGTGGGTAATAGCAGCGTGATGGGGGATGTTGGCTAAGGTGATCCCCCGAAGATGGCACCGTGCATCAGGGCACGCTTGTGAAGACACAGGGGAGGTGAAAACATGGCAAAGCAAGGTGGCGAGATGACCGTTCGTGAGGCGGGGCGCAAGGGCGGTGAGATCCGGAAGCGCGAGCTGGGGAGCAGCGGCTACTCCGAGCTCGGCAAGAAGGGTGGCAGCCGCGTGCGCGAGCTGATCGAGAAGGGCAAGCAGGCCGAGCAACAGAAGTAGAAAGGATACCGATGGCGCAAGAGCGTGAAGGCGAGATGACTGTTCGCGAGGCCGGCCGCATGGGCGGCATGACGCGCAAGGAGCAACTCGGCCGTGAAGGCTACGAGGAGCTTGGTCGCATGGGCGGCAAGGTGCGCAAAGAGCAGCTCGGCCATGAGGGCTACGAGGAGCTCGGCCGCAAAGGTGGTGAGGTCCGCAAACAGCAGCTCGGCCACGAGGGCTACGAAGAGCTCGGCCGTATGGGTGGCAACGTACGGAAACAGGAACTAGGACACGAGGGCTATGAAGAGCTCGGCCATAAGGGCGGCCAGCGTGTCCGTGAACTCATCGAAAAGGGGAAGCAAGCTGGGATGTAGGTCGCGTGCCTGGTTGCTTCCGGCTGGGACTCGTGGCAGCGTTGCACGCAGCCGGCCACGAGTCCCGGTTGGCGCAAGCACGCCCCGAAGCGGTGAACACACATACGGCGCCACTCACTGCGGCGAGGAGTGCGACCAAGCATCGCAATCACTCCTCGCCGCGTTCATCTGGGCGCGCAGTCTATGAATTCTTCGGTTGCGGGCCCTGGATCGGGATCGTGAAGTAGAAGGTGGAGCCGTGGCCGTACTCGCTCTCCACGCCAATCGTGCCGTTATGCAGCTCGATGAGCGTCTTGCATAGGTAGAGCCCCAGGCCCGTGCCCTTGATCCCCTTGTGCTTCTCCGACTCGACCCGGTAGAGTCGGCCGAACATCTTGCTCAGGGCCTCCTTCGGGATGCCGATGCCTTGGTCCGTCACCGAGACCGTGATCTGGTCCCCATTCCGCACCACCTTGACTGAAACCGTTCCCCCTTGGGGCGAGTACTTGGTGGCGTTGCTGAGGAGGTTCGAGACGACCTGCTCGATCCGCTCCTGATCGGCCACGACCTCGGGAAGATCCTCCGGTATCTCCACCTCGAACTGGAACTGCGGCGTGAAGGAGCGCTGTGACTCCACCACCATATCGATCGATGCCTTGAAGTCGTAAGGGCGCAACGAGAGCTCGAGCGACATCCCCTTCGAGAGCCGGGCCAGGACGAGGATATCGTTGACCAGGCGCAGCATTCGATGCGAGTTGTGGTTGATGATCGTGAGGAACTCCTTGGTTGTCTCCTCGTCGAAGGGCATACCGTCGTTGATGGCCATCAGCATCGTATCAACGAAGCCTTGAATGGCCGTCAGCGGCGTCCGCAGGTCATGCGAGATGACCGAGACGAAGGAGCTCTGCATCTGCTCCTCTTCGCGCCGGGCGGTGAGGTCCTGGAGGATGACCACGGCGCCAGCAAAGCCGTTGTTGCACTGGCTGGCGTGGTTGAGAATGGGGTCGACCTGAATACGGTAGATGCGCGGCTCGCCCTTGCCCTCCTCATTCGGTGTCTCGATGGTGATCTCGGTGCCCCGCGACTCCCTATACCGGAATACCTGGTCTACCAGCTGAGCGAGGAAGGACGTGCCCTTCTGGAAGACATCCTGATAGTGCTTGCCGATGTCCTCCTGGCGGATCCCGAGGCGCTGCATCTCGCGGTTGGCTTCGAAGAGCATCCCCTCGGCGCTGATCGCCAGCATACCGATGCTCATGCTCTGGATGGTGTCGGAGATCGTCCTCTCGAACTCGTGAGCGATCGGGTAGAGCTCGGTGTGTGCGATCAACTGGGATGCCTGCCCGCCAAGGATGAGCAGGATCTGCTGGTCGTGCGTGTCAAACTCGCCATGCCGCTTGTTGAGCGCGTGCAGGACGCCAACGGTGGTCTCCTTGACGACATCGCCCTCACTATCGCGGTAGCGATAGATGATCGGTACCGTGAGCAGATTGCGGGCGCCTAGGGAGCGCAGCATCGCGACATCCTCGCGCGTATCGTCCGTGACATCGCGTACAATTTGGGGGCGACCCGAGCGGAACACTTCGCCGGAGATGCCTTGCCAAAGCGGAGCCTGAATTGCGCGGAGATCCGACCGTGAGAACTCGCCGCAAGGATCAATGGCGACCAGGCGGCCTTCACTCCGTTGGGCGAGCATTAGCAAGACCCTGTCGACCTGGGTCAGGTTGGTTGCACGCTTGATGAGGCTGCGAACGGCCCTGATCTGCCTTTCAGGATCGAGAAACTGCGCATCGTAATCGGTCAACTCATGCCTCCCGGCTCGCTAGATACCGCACGGAGCTGGACATAAGCCTATGAAGCCTGTGGGTACGAAAGGTATCATGCCCCGCACGGATGGGGAGTGTGCCGGATATCCCGGGGTGCGAGAGTTTTCCGGGCACCCCCTTGGAACTCGATCAAGGGAACACACCTTGCGATCGATGCCTCACCAGGTATTATACTACCATGCGGACCACTTGGCAAGATCACGGCGAGCTCGGCTGGGATTCCGAGATAAGGAGAGTGCCGCGCACGCGCGGAGCTCGAAGCTCCGCGCTGCTTGTGAGCCAAGCCCTGCCGGGCTGGGTTGGGGATACTCCCAGACGTTGAAAAACGGCGGTGGCTGGGAGGGGAAGCCCTGAAAGGGCTTTGCCGGAAAGCAGCGCGGTGCTTTTAGCGCCGCGCGCCGGGTTGCGCGCTGCATCCGAGGCTTCGGATTCCTTATCTTGGAATCTCAGCGATCACGGTTTCCTGCGTCGTGTCGGGAGCGACGCGAAAACCCTCTCCAACCGGCTTCGCCAGTCGCACGGCCGACTCGGATCCCAGGAGTTCGGAAACCCCCGGCGGGGATGTTGGACCCCTTCGGTGCCGTCCGCAATCGCCTCGCGGTAGCTCCTCCCCCCGGGATACAGCGCCGGCCAGAGGGGTGGGGAAGGGGGCTTCCGATCCGCGTCCGTTCCCAACATCTGTGGTATCGTTTCGGGCAGGGGCGGGAGGGCAGACAAGCCGCTCTGCGCGAGGAGCGGGCGCTTGACTTCGCATGCAGGCTGGTGGTACAATACGCATGCTTCACATGGGGGAATCTCTGCCGCGTGGAGCAGTCCAGGCGCCTGGACCATCCCGCGGGATGCGCGCCAGGGGCTCCGCGCCGCCGCGGGATGCTGCCCCGCCCTCGCTTGTCGCCGGCAAGGCATTCTGGCGTCCGCGTCTCCGGCTATATCGGCACCGGTGTTCATGCACCCACTCGGTCGCGCCGGCGCCCATGCCCGCCCTGGAAGATGGGCGATGCAGGTGGGACGACTGAATGGACGGTTTGCGGAATAGACGACGGAACGCAGCACTGGCGTTGTGCCCATTCAGTTACGTCTTCTGCTTCGTCAGGCGACCGCGCCCCTCCACGGGTCCGCGGCGACGTGTGTTGAAGGAGGAAAATCTGTGAAGGTCTTGGTGACCGGTGGCGCTGGCTTCATCGGGTCGCACGTCGTGGATCGTCTCATCGCCGATGGACACCAGGTGGTGGTGGTAGACGATCTTTCGAACGGCAAGCGCGAGAACCTGAATCCCGCTGCGACTTTCTACCAGATGGATATTCAGGATCCTGCCCTGGCGGACCTCTTTGAGAAGGAGAAGCCGGAGATCGTGAATCATCACGCGGCGCAGATGGATGTACGCCGGGCGGTGGAGGATCCTGTGTTCGATGCCCGGGTCAACATTCTCGGGTTTCTGAACGTGCTCGAAAACTGCGTGCGTCACCAGGTGCGCAAGGTGATCTTTATCTCCTCCGGAGGGGCGGTGTATGGCGAGCCGGAGCAGCTTCCCGCCGAAGAGACGCACCCGATCCGGCCCATCACACCCTATGGTGTAACCAAGTACACGGGTGAGAAATACCTCTATTTCTATCGGGCCGTCCACAAGCTCGACTACACGGTGCTCCGCTATGCCAACGTCTACGGACCCCGGCAGGACCCGCACGGCGAGGCCGGCGTGGTGGCCATCTTCATCGGTCTGCTGGCTCGGGGCGAGACGCCGACGGTCTTCCGCTATCCCGACGGCGAGATGCTGCGCGACTACGTCTTTGTGCGCGACGTGGTGGAGGCCAACATCGCGGCGATGTCGCGAGGCTCCGGGCAGGAGTTCAACATTGGCACCGGTCGTGGCACCTCGGTGAGCGACCTGCTCGCGGCGGTGCAGCGCGTGATGGGCACCGACATCGAGCCGCGATATGGCGCGGCACGGCCGGGTGAGATCCGCCAGACCTACCTCGCCATCGAGCGCGCCGCGCGCCTGCTTGACTGGCGCCCGAAGGTGAGCCTGGAACAGGGCCTGTACGAGACCGCCGAGTGGTTCCGACAGCACGCGCAGGCCAAGAAGCCCGCGTAGGCGGCCCTTCGCGAGAGCGCGAGGGGGCAGGGCTCTGGGCGGGTGAACCGCCTCTGATGCCGCGGCCCGGCTCGTGGCCTCGCTCGCTTGCTTGAAAAAGCATCTACGCATCTGGTATAATCGGTCCATGCGCGTGTGCGCGCTTGTTATCGCCCATCGGCGGGTGAGAGATGCCGTTGATGCCTTGGAGACGACGCTCCTGAGACAGACGCATCTTCGCACGGATGGGTGCCGGGAAAGGTGGACTCTGGGGTAATGCAAGTACCCATGGCCGACCTTCGTGCGCAGTATCTGGGCATGAAGGCGGAGATCGACCGAGCGGTGCTCGAAGTACTTGAGTCGGCGCAGTTCATCCTGGGCGACCGGGTGGCGCGGTTGGAGACTCGTATCGCCAGCTATTGTGGAGCAAAACACGCGGTCGGAGTCGCCTCCGGCACGGATGCGCTGCTCCTTCCCCTGGTCGCGATGGGGATCGGCCCCGGCGATGAGGTGATCACGTCGCCCTTCACCTTCGTGGCAACGGTGGAGGTGATCTGTCTGGCAGGCGCGACGCCGGTGTTTGCCGACATCCAGCCGGATACCTTCACGCTGGATCCCGCTTCCGTAGCCTCGAAGATCACACCCCGAACGCGCGCCATCATTCCGGTGCATCTCTACGGGCAGCTCGCGTCGATGACGGAACTGCGCGCGCTTGCCGAGCGCTATGGCCTGAAGATCGTTGAGGACGCGGCGCAGGCGATTGGCGCGGCGCAGCAGGGCGTGCGAGCTGGCGCCTGGGGCGATGCCGCCGGCTTCAGCTTTTTCCCGACGAAGAACCTGGGTGCGGCGGGCGACGGGGGAATGGTCACCACCGACGATGAAGAGCTGGCGGCGAAGATGCGAGAGCTTCGCTTCCATGGCAGTGGTGGGACCTACTACTACAGGAGCATCGGCTACAACTCGCGGCTCGATGCCTTGCAGGCCGCCATTCTCGACGCAAAGATGAACGCCCTGGAAGCCTGGAACGACGCCCGCCGGGCGAACGCGGCCTATTATCGCGAGGCGTTGGCGGGCCTGCCCCTGGTGCTTCCCATCGAGGTAGAGGGCAACCACCACATCTACCACCAGTTCACGGTGCGGGTGCCCAAGGGCGAGGTGGATCGCGAGGCGTTGCGCGGGCATCTGCAGGCGCGCGGCGTGGGGAATGCCGTCTACTATCCTCTCCCCATCCACCTTCAGGATGCCTATCTCCGCTGGAGCGAGGGCCCGGGGAGCCTGCCCGAGTCGGAGCGTGCCGCGGAAGAAGTGCTCTCGCTTCCGGTCTATCCCGAGATGACCGCCGAGCAGCGCGCGTACGTGGCGGATAGCGTGCGATCCTTCTTCACCGGTCGCTAACGGGCGCCGCGGATCGTGCGCAGCGCAGGAACGCGCGCGGCCCGAGGGGAGGAGCGTTCCGTGAAAGCGATGATTCTGGCGGCTGGCGTGGGCTCGCGCCTGGATCCGTTGACGCGCACCGTGCCCAAGCCGATGGTACCGGTAGTCAATCGGCCGGTCCTCGAGCACCTGGTGGATCTGCTGGTGCGCCATGGGTGCTCCCGGGTTGTCATGAACACCCACTATCTGGCCGAACGCATCGAGGAGCATTTTGGGAACGGCGAGGCGTTCGGCACGGAGGTGATCTACTCGCGCGAGGAGCGCCTGTTGGGCACCGCGGGCGGCGTGAAGCGCGTCGCGGAGCACTTCGATGACACCTTCGTCGTCATCGGAGGCGATGACCTTACCGACGTGAACCTCTCGGAGATGATCGATTTCCACCGCGAGCGCAAGGCGCTGGTGACGATCGGGCTCTCTGTGGTGGACGACCCCTCGCAGTTTGGCGTGGTGCTGCTGGGCGAGAATGGCGCGGTTCGCCGCTTCGTCGAGAAGCCAGGGCGTGGCGAGGTCTTCAGCAACCGGGTGAACGCACAGGTGTACATCCTGGAGCCCGAGGTGCTGAAGATGATCCCGGATGGGGTGCCCTACGACTTCGGCAAGCAGCTCTTCCCACGGTTGTTGCGCGAAGGCTATCCCTTCTACGGATACGAGATGCACTCTTACTGGTGCGATATCGGGAGCCTGACGCAATACCGTCGCGCCAACCTCGATGCGCTCAACGGCGTGGCGCCCGTGAACTTCACGGTGCCCGAGGTGGAACGCGGGTTGTGGGTGGGCGACGGCGTGCGCATCGCGCCAAGCGCGGAAATCGGGCGTCCCGTGGTGTTGGGCGATGGGTGCATCATCGAGTCTGGCGCGCGCGTGATGGAGAATAGCATTCTGGGAGCCGGGGTGGTGGTCGAGGAGGGGGCCATCGTCCGGCATAGCATCCTCTGGGAGGGCGCGGAGATCCAGCACGGCACGATCCTGGAGCGGTGCGTCGTAGGCCGCCATTGCCGGGTGAAGAGCAACGCCGCGATCTTCGATGGGATCGTGGTGGATCCGGGGAGATCCGAGGCGCCCTCGTTGGGGCGATGAGGGCGCATTGGCAAGCGGGCGCCTATTGAGAAGAGCGGGCGGCATCTGCCCGGCACGCGACTGAGGGGTAACGAAATGCAGCATGATGTCAAGGATCTGAGCCTGGCGCCAAAAGGACGCCTGCGGATAGAGTGGGCAGCGGCGGAGATGCCCGTCCTGGCGCTGATTCGCGAGCGCTTCGAACGGGAAAAGCCGCTGAAGGGCCTGCGCCTGGTGGCCTGTCTGCACGTCACTACGGAGACGGCCAACTTGGCGATCACGTTGAAAGCCGGCGGCGCTGAAGTGGCCCTGTGCGCATCGAACCCGCTCTCCACGCAGGACGACGTGGCGGCGGCGCTGGTGGCGGATTACGGCATCCCCACC
>JAAZEM010000076.1 GCA_012512265.1 Armatimonadota bacterium
CCTCACAACGCGCGGTGTACTGCCCAATAGGGGCTGGTGACACACCACGCCCCGGCCCGATCCGCCTCCGGGGGGCCACGCCGACCGCGCGGGAAACGTTTCCCGTAGTGGACCGGGAGTGCCCAGAGGGGTGGGGCGGAAAGGATGGCCGGAGCAGGTTCCGCTACACAACCCTCGCGCCCTGGCTGGTTGGCGGTGCCGCTGGTCCGGCGCAGGGGAAGTAAGTGCCGCCCCGCTTCGGGAAGGAAGCGCCAGAGCGAGGGCGAACTGATCACCCGCCGGTTCCATGCAGTCCCGGAACCCCAACGTCCTGCCAAACGGAGGCTGGTTGGTTGTCCACTCCTTACCATGCGGCGTACTACGCCTATGAACTGACGCGGCGCTCTGCATCCGACGACTATGCGAAACTCGGGCCGTCGCTGTTCAACGCCACAGTGGACCTCAACCCCCACCAGATCGACGCGGCGCTCTTTGCTTTCCGGTCGCCCCTCTCAAGGGGAGCCATCCTGGCCGACGAGGTGGGCCTTGGGAAGTCCATCGAGGCTGGCCTGATTGTCAGTCAGCTTTGGGCCGAGCGCAAGCGGCGTATCCTGGTCGTCGTGCCCGCCATCCTCCGCAAACAGTGGCAGCAGGAACTCCTGGAGAAGTTCTACATTCAGTCTCACGTCATCGACTCGCGGGAGTATAATGCGGGCCTGAGAGCGGGCGAGGACCCCTTCACGCCGACCGATTGCGTGGTGATCTGCTCCTACCACTTCGCGCGGTCGAAGGAGGACGAGGTCCGCTCGGTCCCGTGGGACCTCGTAATCATTGACGAGGCGCACCGGTTGCGCAACGTCTACAAGCCGAGCAACAAGATAGCCAACGCCATCAAGGGGGCTATCCTTGGCCGGCCGCTTCTGCTCCTCACGGCTACGCCGCTCCAGAACAGCTTGCTGGAGTTGTACGGCCTCGTCAGCTTCCTGGACGAGCATTTCTTCGGCGACATGGATGCCTTCCGCGCCCGCTACATGCGTGGGCCGGTCCAGGACCGGGAAATCGGTGAGCTGCGCCACCGGATGCGCGCCATCTGCCAGCGAACGCTCCGTCGCCAGGTGGTCGAGTACGTGCGCTTCACCAAACGCATCCCGATTACCCAGGACTTTACCCCGACGCCGGAGGAACAGGAGCTGTACGAACGCGTGTCCGGGTATCTGCAGCGCGAGAAGCTGAACGCCCTGCCAGCCAGCCAGCGCAAGCTGATGACGCTCATCCTCCGCAAGTTGCTGGCATCCTCGACGTTCGCTATCGCCGGTACTCTTGCCGCCCTTGCCGAGCGCCTGCAACAGCGCCAGGGGGCAACGGTTGCCACCCTCGATGATTTCGAGGTGGTGGATGAGGTGGTTGAGGAGTGGTCCGACAGCGAGGAGGAGCAAGGCCCCGCTGCGACTTGCCAGCAACCGGGCGAGCTTGGCGACATCGCCGCTGAGATTGCCGAGCTGACCTCCTACCGGGACCTGGCGTCGTCCATCACCCTGAATGCCAAGGGCCAAGCCCTGCTGCAAGCGCTGGAGCATGGCTTCGCCAAGCTGGAGGAACTCGGGGCCAACCGCAAAGCGGTCATCTTCACGGAGTCTCGCCGTACCCAGGAGTATCTGTTCGATCTACTGAACCGGAACGGCTACGAGGGCCGCGTGCTCACAGTGAACGGCACGAATACTGATGACCGCTCCGGGGCCATCTACCGGGAGTGGCTGAAGAGGCACCAGGGGGAACCCGTCGTCACCGGGTCCAAGGCGGTCGATCTGCGGGCGGCTCTGGTCGAGCAGTTCCGTGACCATGCCGACATCCTTGTCGCCACAGAAGCTGCCGCCGAGGGTGTGAACCTCCAGTTCTGCTCCCTGGTGGTCAACTACGACCTGCCATGGAACCCGCAGCGGATCGAGCAGAGGGTGGGCCGCTGTCATCGCTATGGCCAAGCGCACGATGTGGTGGTGGTGAACTTCCTGAACCGCGAGAACGCTGCCGACCAGCGCGTCTTCGAGCTGCTCTCCGAGAAGTTCCGCCTCTTCGACGGCGTGTTCGGCTCATCGGACGAGGTGCTCGGTGCTCTGGAGTCCGGCGTGGATTTCGAGCGCCGGATCGCCGGGATCTACCAGTCCTGTCGCACCACGGAGGAGATCGACGCGGCCTTCAACAGCCTGCAGCAGCAGCTTGAGGAGGAGATCGCCGCACGGATGGCCGACACACGGGCCAAGCTGCTGGAACACTTTGATGAGGAAGTGCATGAGCGGCTGCGCATGAGCCGTGAGGCCAGCAGGAGCTATCTCGCCCGCGCAGAGCGCTGGCTCTGGAGCCTGACGCAGCACGAACTTGGTGATGTGGCGGCGTTCGACGAAGAGCGTCTGGAGTTCGACCTGCATTGCGTGCCGCACGGTTGGCCGGATGCGCCGTTGGGCCGGTACCAGTCTGTCACGCGGACAACCCAGTTCGACGGGCACCATGCCTACCGTCTGGGCCATCCCCTCGCGCAAGCGGCCATCGCGCACGCCAAGGAGCGCTCGCTGCCGTGCGCGCAGGTGACCTTCTCCTACACCGCCTACGCAGGTAGGGTCGGCTTGGTGGAGCCGCTTGTGGGCCGGTCGGGCTACCTCGCCCTGACTCGCCTCACCGTATCCGCCCTTGAGGATGAGGACCATCTGCTCTTCGCGGCCTGTGACGACGCGGGGAATCTGCTGCATCCCGAGGTGTGTGAGCGCCTGTTCCACGTGCCGGGGCTGGTCTCCGGCGAGGCACAGGTGCCGCCGCCCGTGGACAACACGCTGCAGCAGCGCCTTCACGCCCTGCAGGAGGAGACACTCGCACGGATCGGCCAGAGGAACGCCCGCTTCTTTGACGACGAGGTGGAGAAACTGGACCGGTGGGCGGATGACTTGAAGCATGGCCTGGAAACCGAGCTAAAGGACCTCGACTTCCAGATCAAGCAGGCACGCAAGGAAGCACGGTTGGCCGACTCGCTGGAGCGCAAACTGGCGCTCCACCGAACCATCAAGGACCTGGAAACCGAGCGCACGCGGAAGCGTCGGTCGCTCTACGAAGCGCAGGATGACATAGACGCCAGGAAGGAAGCCCTGATCTCGAAGGTAGAAGCACGGTTGCACCGGACTACACGAACGGAGAACATCTTCACGATCCGCTGGCACGTTGGGTAGTCCCTGCAGTACCCCAGGAGGTGCTCATGGCAGATCCCGAGAGGCCCAGAACCCCGAACGAGGAGTTGGCCGCAGTCATCGCCGAGGCGCTCGCTCAGGAGGGTCTCGTGCCGCCTAGCCGCGTGAGTGAGATCCGCGGTATGCTGGCATCCGGGCGCGCTAAGGAGAGCGACTGGAGCCTATGGATGGGTCCGCCCCCGAGACCCAAGAGACGGGAGGGCGGCGACGATGAGGCGCGTTGAGAAGATCACCCTGAAGTGCTTCCGGGGGGCGACCAAGCCGGTCGAGTTGGCGTTCGACCCGAAAAGACCCATTGCGCTGCTCTTCGGTGAGAACGGCACCGGCAAGTCTACCATCATCGATGCCATCGATATCGTGTGCAATCGGCAGGTAGGGTCGCTCCAAGGGCGCAGTTCGGCCAGCGAGCGCGAACATCTGCCCTCCATCGGCCACCGCACCGGGGACGTGTCGGTTTCGTTCCAGTTCGGCGAGAGCACCTGGTATGCGACCTACAGCGGCAACCAGATCAGGATTGCTGGCCCCGACGGCGTGCCCACGGCGCATGTCCTTCGCCGCTCGCAACTCTTGCGGCTGGTGGAGGCGGAGCCATCGAAGCGCTATGAGCAGTTGAGGCGCTTCATCGATGTGGGCGCGGTCGAGAAGGGCGAGTCGAGCCTGCGGGACGCCCTCCGAACGGCAGAGGCGAACCTGAACCGTGAGGCCGACCGCAAGACCGATGCCGACCGGCAGTTGCAGGGCCTCTGGCAGGCCGAGGGTTGTCCTGGGGCACCAGCAAAGACGGCGCTCGAATGGGCTGCGGAACGAGGGGCGGCTGATGACGGCGAACTGGAGCTGACCGTCAAGAGCATCGAAGGTCTGGTAAGCCGTATTGATGCGCTCGACCGCGCGTCCGACGCCCTCGACGTGGCCTGCAGGGCGCGGGAAGCTGCCATCCAGGTAGCCAAGGACGTGGATGAGGAGCAGGCGGCTCTTGAGGCTACGGCGTCGCGTGACCAAGTGGACCTGGTGGAGATCCTCCGCAGGGCGGCAGAGTATCTCGGCTCCCCTCGCGCACCGAACGCGTGCCCGGTCTGCCAGCGCTCCATCGAGGCGGCAACGCTGTGCAGGGAGATCAAAGAGAGGCTATCACGTATGGCCTTGGCGGATGAGTTACGGTGCAAACGAGATAATGCCGCCAGGGGGCTAGAGCAGGCCAATGCCATGCTCGCGAATGCGCAGGCCGCGCTCGTGCGGACGGCAGTGGCGGCACTGGCGTGGATCGATGCCAACCCGGTTGCAGCATTGCAGCGCGTGCCCTTTGCGAGGGGCACTTACCGCCTGCTGACCGGTGATGCGGAGACGACCGCGGCCTTGCCGCAGGCGCAGGACCTTCGCGCCGTGCTCTCGGCGACAAAGCCGATCCTGGAGAGCGACCTCGGTATCGCGCGCAGAGACCTGAATCTGGCAAATGCCCTTCGGCTGCACCACGGGAACATAATGGACGCGAACGAGCGCATCCAGTACGCCGATGCCCTGAGGGGTGCGCTGAGGCGCGCGCTGGAGATCGTCCATGACGAGAGGATCCGCTTCACCCAGAAGGCGCTGGACAAGGTGGTCGATGAATGGAACCGGCTCTATGGCCTCGTTCACCCGGACGAACCGGTCGGTAGTCTCAGGCTTTACCTTGACGAGAACCGGAAGGGGTCCATTCACCAGGACGGCTCCTTCTGCGGGCGTGCGGGGGTCGCTCCACAGGGCTACTTCAGCGACGCGCACCTGGACACCCTGGGGTTCTGCCTCTTCTTGGCCCTCGCCAAGGCCGCGGGAGCGGGTGATAGGATCCTCGCCCTGGACGACGTGTTCACGTCCGTGGACCAGGCCCACCTCGCGCGGATCTCGGACGTGCTCCAAGCCGAGAGCCAACACTTCAGCCACGTGATCATCACGACTCATCTCCGCTCGTGGCAGGAGCGCTACCGGCACGGCGTCGGACCTGCCGCGAACGTGCAGTTGATCTCGTTGCGTCGGTGGACGCCAGAACGCGGCGTTTGTGCCGACAAGGCGAAGCTGGCGGTGGAGGATTTGGCGGACACGCTGGCGGTGGAGCCGCTGGACCGGCGCGGGGTGGCATCACAGGCGGGGGTGCTACTGGAGTTCGTGCTCGACCACCTGACGCTGCAATACCGCTGCTCCCTGCCCCGCACGCCAGAGGGCGTCTACACCCTGGGCGCGCTGTGCGACGGCACTGCGAAGCTGGCGAAGCAGCTACGCATCGAGCGCCCCGCCTATCCCGAAACGAAATCCGGCGTCGTCGAGCAGCCCGAGGAAGTGCTCCTGAAGCCGTTCATCGACAAGGTGAGCGGGATCACGTTCATCCGCAACTGGGTCGGGGCGCACTACAACGCTCTGGGGAGCGATATCTCAGATGGCGAGGTGGAGGGCTTCGGCAAAGCGGTCCTGGACCTGCTGTCGGCGCTGGTGTGCCCGGTCTGTGGAGACCTGGCCCGCCGCCCGGATGGCAGCTACTGGAGATGCGAGTGCCGAAAGACCCGGATGTTCCCCCTCGCCGATCCGTAATCAAACCTGGAGCGCGAGGTGCCCTTGCGGTGAGGCTTCGGGGTAGGCGTGTGCCTCGCGCCTGTGAGCAATCGCCGACGCCACGCTATCACTGGCCCAGAGGTACTTGGTAGACAGGCGGGAGAAGTGCATCCGCCAAACCCAAGAGGAGATGTTTGCGCAAGGGGCGAACAGATGTATACTATGGTAGTGGGGCCACGCATTGGCGGTCGCGTCGGCACGGCCTCGCCGTCTGGTGTGGCTGCGCCGACCGCCCTTGACCGCGTAGCGCCAAGGCGCGGCGTTGGCCGGATTCTGACCAGGGAGCGGGTGTAACTGGATGCTGAAGCCATTCCACGAGGTAAGGGACCCGATCCACGTCTTCGTCCGCTTTGACGGCATTGAGCGAGACGTGATCAACTCCCGCCCATTCCAGCGCCTTCGGCACATCCACCAGTTGGCCCTCTCCTACCTCGTCTATCCTGGGGCGACCCACCGTCGCTTCGAGCACTCCCTCGGGGTCATGGAACTGGCCTCACGCGTGTTCGACGTGGTGACCGCGACAGGGGCGTTGAGCGAGGATGTCCTTGATCTGCTGCCGCCGGACGCGGTGAACGATGATTCCCGCCGCTACTGGCGGCGCGTGGTCCGCATGGCGGCGCTCTGCCACGACATGGGCCATCTTCCCTTCTCGCACGCCGCCGAGAAGGAATTGCTGCCTGCGGGATTCACACACGAGCACCTGACACGGGCGATCATCACCTCTCAGGAAATGGAGCAGATCTGGGGGGCGATGACACCCCCGCTGCGCTCTGTGGACGTGGTGAAGGTGGCCCTCGGCCCTCGCGAAGCCCCCGACCTCCACTTCTCGAACTGGGAGACGATCCTCGCCGAGATCATCGTGGGGTCGGCCTTCGGGGTAGACCGGATGGACTACCTCTTGCGCGACTCGCACCACACCGGGGTTTCGTACGGGCGGTTCGACCACTACCGCCTCATTGACACCTTGCGCATCCTGGTGCAGCCCACGGTTGGCGGGGGCGAAGCCGACGGAGATGAGAACGCGGAAGCCGAGCCGGTTCCATCGCTCGGCGTCGAGGAGGGCGGTGTACAATCGGCTGAAGCGCTGCTCCTTGCCCGCTACTTCATGTTCTCGCAGGTCTACCTACATCCCGTGCGCCGGGTGTACGACATCCACCTGAAGGACTTCCTTGCGCAATGGCTCCCTGGTGGCCGCTTCTCCACGGACGTGGAGGAACTGCTAAGGATGACGGATAACGAGGTAACAGCGGCGTTTCGTCTAGCAGCCCTGGACGCCGACGCGCCCGGTCACGATGCTGCTCGCCGTATCCTGCAGCGTGACCATTTCCGGGTGCTGTACGAGTGGAACCCGGATGACGTTCGCGTCAACCCGGAAGCGGGCTGTGCCATCGCGGAAGCAGCATCGGAGAAGTTTGGGGCGGATTGGGTCCGGCATGATCCGGTGCCTCCCAAGGACACGTCCCTCGATTTCCCGGTGAGGATGCGCGACGACCGCGTGGTCTCGGCCCTGGCCCTCTCACGTAATATCGCGCACATCCCTCCTGCGGCGGTGGACTACGTCTTCGTTGCGCCTACCATTCGCCGGAGGGCCAACGACTGGCTGACGAAGAAGCGACAAGAGATCATCACACCGAAAAGCGAGACAGAGAATGGATAGACTGCAGAAGATCACCGTGCTCACCCGATTGGTGGAGCGCCTGAAGGCCCACGAGAGCTGGTGCGGGGAGACGCACATCCAGAAGGCCACGCTCTTCCTCCAGGAGTTGTTCGAGGTGCCCACGGACTTCGAGTTCATCCTCTACAAGCACGGACCCTTCTCGTTCGATCTGCGCGATGAACTCGTCGCCATGCGCGCCGATATGGTGCTGGAGATGTTCCCGACGGACCCCTACGGTTCCAGTTGGCGGATCACCGAGAATGCAACCCGGATCCAGTCGTTCCACAAGCAAACCTTGGCGAAGTACGGCGAGGCCATCGAGTTCGTCGCCAGGAAGACCGGCGGGAAGAACGTGGGGGAACTGGAGCGTCTGGCTACCGCCCTCTGGGTGACGCGCAGGGAGAAGAAGTTCAGCACGGACGAGGAGCGTGCCGAGCGCATCCACCAACTGAAGCCGCACGTCTCCGTGGAGGCCGCGCTCGGGGCACTCGCGCAGCTACAGGAGATCGAGCGAGACGCCCGGTGTCTGAGCGCGACCGGCTCCTCCAGCGTCGGATAGCACGAGCGTGCGGATGCACCTCTGTCTTCCGCACTCCCGAGGCATAGGTGGGCGAATACCATTCGGAGGGTAGTCGCGTTGTCTGCACGCAGCTTCGACATCGGCACGCTGCTGGAGTTCGAGCCGCCGAGGTACCTCTGTGAGAGGTGCTGCGGGCTGCTGCGGGCGGCCCCCTTCGACTGGCACACGCGTAAGGCTGTCTGCCCTGTCTGCCAGGTAGAGTACATCCCTACGGATGAGTATCCATACATCCGGGTGGGCGACTACCTCGAACAGGAGGGCCTGGGCGTAGCGTTCAAGGACCTGATCGGGCACAGCCGGTCCCTCGCGAGCATCGCCCGCCAGATGCGAACGGCACCCGCCTCGCCCCAATTGCCGAATGGACCGTCGCTTCTGAGCGGCCTCTTCCAGTGCCTGCTCCGCGCCGAGAGGTTCGTGCACTTCGTGAGCTACGGCATGAGTGAGATGCTGCTCGGAGCGCTGAGAATGGCCGCACAGCGGGTGGCGGTGAGGGGCATCGTCTCCAACGTCGAAGAGCGGCTGGCGACGGAATTGAGGGATCACGCGGCAGACGCCCGTCATCTCAAGACCAGGCTCTTCGAGCGGGGGGCGGACGCGGCCCAGTGGCACGCCATGCCGCACCAGAAGGTGATCATCGTGGATGGCCTCCTGGCCTTCAAAGGCTCCGCCAACCTGACGTTGAGCGGGTGGCGAAAGGCAGAAGCGGGCAGAGACATCATTGAGGTCGTGACCGATGTGCAGGAAGTCGTCGCACTCAACAACCGCTTCTTCAGCCCCGTGTGGACCGAGTTCGATAGCAGGCAGCAGATCGTGATGACAGCCGACCCGTTCGGGGACGACTGACGGCTTGGGGTGCCCACGGCTCGCCTGCTCGAAGGCAGATAACCCGTTCCCTAGATGAGAGGTTCTCTGCGGCGATACGCTGTGCATCCAACCGGGGAAGTGTGTTCCCTTCTTGGTCGGTGTAACTGATCAGGATTGGTGACACGTCGCTCCTTTCCGTGTGGTCGCTTCACGACTCATCAAACGGGATGTCATTCACCTTCAGTTCGGTGCCCCAGATGGCGGCGAACAGACCGCCGACGAGGCCCGCCACGAAGCCCCACCCGTAGACCCAATAGACGTTGGGTATCAGCTTCGCAATGGTCAGCCCGACCAGTAAAGCGATGACCACGCCAACCAGCTTAGTCATCATGCCTACCTTGGTGACGCGAATCTCCAA
Source organism: Armatimonadota bacterium (assembly GCA_012512265.1). GTDB lineage: Bacteria > Armatimonadota > JAAZEB01 > JAAZEB01 > JAAZEB01 > DUUU01. The sequence goes on from JAAZEM010000076.1 coordinate 9,249, forward strand.
GGTTTTGTCAGCTTCTTTCAACGCATCTCCTTTCGAGAGTGGGGGGGCGACACTCGCAAGTATTGCCCCACTCGCAACTTACGCTGTCTCGCGTTTTTTGCTCTTCTCCCCCTTTGGTGTGATACCGCAGGCCACGACCATCTCGACGGGTAGCTGTCCTTGGTAGCGCTGCACCAGCTTGCGACCAAGGGCTGCTTCTCCGGGAGTTAGCCTTCTGCTTACGGAACGCGCCGCCAACTCCTTGCCGATGCGCGTATCCATCTTGTTGAAGCCGATCGCGTTGCGCTTCATGGCGCTGTCGTCGTCGAATGCTGCAAGGCGCTGGAGGGCAAAGCCGATAGCCTGTAGCTGCTTTAAGGTGATCGTGCGGGCTTCCTCATGGATCTCCCTCCGAGAGGTTCCCTGAGAGGCGGCGGTCTCCTTCTCTGGGGTGATCGGCTCCTTCAGATCCTCCATCACGACGCCCTTCTGCTCGGGGTCGATGTCGAGCGCTTGGGCAATGACATTCATCTTCTCAACGACGCGCTTCGCGATGGTGCAATCCAGGGTGCCCTCGAACACGAAGATTTCGATGAGCACACCTCTGACCTGTTCCCCTGTTTCTAGTTCTATCATGCCGCCCTCTTGTCCGATGCGGTGTAGGCGGTCCTCGGCCTGCGCCATGTTCGCCGGAACCCAGTCCATCTCTCCGAACACGGCATGAGAACAGTGAGATTGTTGGCTGAAGAGGGTCAAACCAACACCCGCCGCCATGATGCTTCCCATGAAGCCCTGGCAGGTTGGGTCGCTGGTGAAGCGCTTCTTCGCCTCATCTTTCTTCTTGTCGCTCATGCCGCCGTAGTAGATGACTGAGTTCTTCTTGAACTTATCATGCAGGGCTTCGATGAAGTCGCGGTGATGCCCGAAGCACACAACCTTGTGGTTGGGGTCATCGAATGCCACACACAAGTGTTCCAGGATGTAGGGGATCTTCGCAATGGCAAGTTCGTGCCTGATCTTTGCCATCGCATCGAATGATGCCGTAACCCCCTTCTGAAGCTGTTCTACAGCATCCTTGAACACCTCGGGGTCAGAAGAGGCTTTCGCCAGTTCCACTTGGACCCGCAGTTCTTCCTGCAGTGCGCGATGCTTCTCATACTGCTCTCGTTCCTGCTCGATCAGCCGGGCGGCACCATTGGCCGGGATCTCCACTACCCTCCATATCTTCGGGGGTAGTTCGGTGAGCACGTCCTTCTTCAGCCTTCGGATCATGCCGTGCTCTCGCAGGAGTGTCTGCAGTTCTCCCAGATTGCTGGCTCCATTGAAGTTCCAGCCCCACCCGTTGTTCGTCGCGTTGCAGTAACGGTTAGCATAGTGCCACCATGAGCGGAAGGTTTCCGGCCACAGGGAGTGAACGATGGGCCACAACTCCTTTGGCCGGTTCGGGATGGGCGTTCCTGTCATGAACACACGGCGTCTGGCCGGGATCTGCGTGTATTCCTTGACCAGCTTCTTATTGCCGTTTTCATCCTTCCCGTACTTCTTGCCACCGATGACATTTAGCGCACGCAGGGTGTTTCCGCCTTTGATGAAGTGAACCTCATCGCAGCCGAGAATATCCCAGGTGCGCTGGCGCAGGTTGTCATAGTGCCTGTCCAGAATGTCGTAGTTGATGATGATGAGATTGCTCTCGTTGAAGTCGAGCGTCGGCCAATCCGAGCCACTGACAACGTGAGTCTTGAAGGGTCTTACGAACCACTTCTGAGCCTCATCTCGCCAGTTGAACTTCAACGAAGCGGGGCACACCACAACGGCTTGCTTGACAGAAGGATCCGCGTTCACGATGCCAAGGAACTGGATGGTCTTTCCTAGACCCTGTTCATCAGCGATCAGAACGTTTTCGATCTTGGTGCCAACAAGGATTCCTGCACGTTGAAACGGCAGGTAGTTCAATCCATCAGGCCGAGGGAGGTCTACCTCGGCGTCGGTCGCGTGCGATGCTTCTCGCAGTTCTTCCCTCAGTTTTACTTCGCGCTCCAGGCGTTGTCTAGCAATCGGATCAGCGTATGCGCTGAGTTTGACTGCCTTGCTGAGGTCATGAGTGTACCATCGCTTTACGTCGGGGTCGGGATCCCAGGTGAACTTCGCTTCCTTGGGGATCGTCCTTTCAGCATAGTTGCTGATGCACTCCCAACGGCTGCGACCATCCTCCCAAATGAGGACCATAAGGCCACAGGTCTCCTTTCGTGTTTTGACTGTCTTACGCCACGAGTGCAAGGATGTCTCATGGCGTACAAAAACAAGGGCGACGCTACACATCACTCCACGGAGGAGGTCGTGCTACAGCGCCGCCCCTGATTATCCCGCCAGTGGGAGCGAAGGCTCTCCCTTCCGCCCTCCGCGAGGCCCCTTGATCAGGGTGATCTTCACCCCATCCACGTCGGGCATGGTCGCCTCCTTGCGGAGGTCGATGCTGCTCGGGTCGAGGCCATCGTCCAGGCCCTTGATGAGGTCGCCCAGGTGTGCCTTCCGCTCGGTCGCCTTCTCGATGATGCGGTCGAGCACATCGACCGTGCTCTGCAGCGCCTGCTTCTTGGCATCGCGGGCACCAACGTCGATGACGACCGGGGGGAGGACCTGCGTGAGGAACTTCTCCTTCTGCTCGTCCGAGAGCATGTCGAAGAACGCGCGCTGCTCGGGGTTCAGTTCCTCGGGCTTCGGTGCCCGCCTCTCGATCCGGCTCGTCTGGGCCGGGGTCTGCTCGGCGGTCTCTTTCGTCTGCGGTCGCTTGCGTGCTGCCATGTGTTGATCTCTCTGATCCTGCCCCGATTTCGTGGACAGTTTGCTACACGGCACCGACCAGGCTCTCGTACTCGTCCGGCGCCATGTAGCCGAGGGCTGAGTGCAACCGCTTCCGGTTATACCAGGTCTCGATGTAGCGGAAGATCTCCACCCGGGCTTCCCCCCGGGTGCGGAATACACGGTTACCGATCAGCTCGGTCTTGAGCGTATGGAAGAACGACTCCATAACGGCATTATCCCAGCAGTCTCCCTTGCGGCTCATCGAGGGCAGCATCCCGTGCTCCTTCAGCAGCCGCTGGTAGTCATGGCTGGCATACTGGCTCCCCCGGTCCGAGTGGTGGATCAGACCCGGCGCCGGCTGGCAGCCGCTGATCGCCATCTCCAGCGCGCGGATGACCAGGCCGCGCTCCATTGTGGTGCCCATCGACCACCCTACCACCTGGCGCGTGCCCAGGTCCAGCACCGTCGCCAGATACAGCCATCCCTCGCCCGTCGGCACGTAGGTGATGTCCGCGACCCAGGCACGGTTTGCTACGCCCACCTCGAAGTGCCGGCTCAGGAGGTTCTCGGCCACCGGCAGGTTGTGCCGCGAGTCGGTGGTGACCCGGTAGCGGCGTCGATGGCGTACCGTAAGGCCATTGCAACGCATCAGCCGAGCCACGCGGTGCCTGCCGCAGTTCCTCCCCCGCCGGCGCAGCTCGGCGTGCACCCTCGGGCTACCATAGGCCTGGTAGCTCTCCTGGTGAATCTCCCGGATCTCCTTCAGGAGTTGGGCATTCTCTTGCGACCGCTTGCTCTGGGGCCGCTCCAGCCAGGCATGGTAGCCGCTGCGCGACACGCCAAGTACCTTACACATGGTGCCGATGCGGAACTGCTCCCGGTGTTCCCGGATGAACTGGTATCTCATCGCAGTTCCTTCGAGAAGATACCCACCGCTTTTTTTAGGATGTCACGCTCTTCCTGGAGACGCCTATTCTCCCGCCGCAGGCGGATCAGTTCGCTGCGTTCGTCCGGGGAGAGCGGCTCTGGCTCGCCCTCCTTGGCCGGCCCGAAGAGCCTCACCCAGGTATACAGGGTATCGGCGCTTATTCCCAGGTCTCGGGCAGTCTGGGCGATGCTCTTCTCGCCGGACGTGGCGAGACGAACCGCTTCCGTCTTGAACTCATCTGCAAAGGACCTCTGGCTCACTGGACACCTCTCATGTCTCTATTCGACTTTGAGACCTGGGTGTCCACTGATTCGGGGCAACTTCAGACGTTGCGGTATCGAACTGGTCACGGCGGAAGCGGAGTGAAGCCGCAGATGCTCTCTGCCGCACGACGGCAACGCGGATGATGGAGATAGCCAAACAGGTTGGGCCGGACGTGCGGCTGGCAGGAGAGTTGGTGTGTGCATCGCACTACCTGGATGCACTGCTTGACGGTGTGCGGTATCCGTGGCGGTTCTGGAAATCGGAGCATATGCTCCGTCGTCTCCTTGAGAAGCGTGGCGGGCGGAATCTGGACCTCCTGGCGCGTACGGCCGTCTGGAATGGCAGCCTGCAGAGCCAGGGTTGGGTGCTGAAGGCGGCTGAGACGCACGATCCGCTTGCAGGTGGACTCGGGAAGGGCGACCTTGCTCTGTTGCCCCTGAATGCCATCGCTGCCGATACCAACGGACAGCGGCGTGTGTGGGATCTCCGCACGACGGCGGTCGTCTTGGGTACGCAGCCTGCAGGCTACGTGGGTATCATCCCGTGTCTCTCCCCGTTTGCCGAAGTGCCGCTGGCTGGGAGCATTATCGGTTTCCGTGGTGAGAACGTGCTCAACACGGTCCTCAATTTCGACAAGGTAGACCACCTCGTGAACCCGTCGGACCTGCGCCGCGTCTTGGACGGCTGCATTACGTACTGGCCTGACCGCTCCGGCCTGGGAGCGTTGACCTATGCGTTTCGGCGGCGTCTGCGTTTGCAGCAGTGGGTTTTGGCGGAGGCGCTGGGCATAGACCGCCATCACCTGGGTGCTTGGGAGTTCGGACGGTACAATGCTTACCCCCAGATTCGCAAGCCGCTGCTTCGGTGGTTGCGCCAGCAGATTCGAATCCACCTGCCGGAGCGGGCGAAGGGCATCCAGTTGCCGGAAGCCTAGTCCGAGCGGTTCCCGCAAGGGGCCGCATGGGGGGCAATGCCCTTCATGCGGTCCTTCTGCCTTCGCCCCCGCGCAGAGCGCGTTCTGCCACTACCCCCGCCTTCATCCCTTCTTGCCAGTCACGCCCTTCCTCCCTTGCGAGTTCGGGTTCATAGTGCTATACTTGGGATGGTTCCAAGGATCGGATCCAAGAAGGAGAGGCCATGCCACAGCGATTGATCCCCACTGGCACTTGCTGGTGCGGTTGCGGCGGCGAGACCGGGCGCGGCTCGTTTTTTCTTCCGGGGCATGACAAGGTTGCGGAGAGCGCCGTGATCCTGGTGGAGTATTCGGGCGTTCCTGAGTTCCTGGCGAAGCATGGCTACGGCCCCGGAGGGAAGAACGCGCGGCAGGCATTTCAGGAATGGCGTGACAAAGGGAAGGCTGCCAGGTAGAGGCTGACGGTCGCTGCATCCTCTTCTGACCTGCTTCGGACCCGTTGACTGAGTATCCGCTTCGTGTCCGTTACCAGGTCGCCTGTAGCCTTCTGGTGGGAGCGTCTTGCGCCTACCAATGCCGGGCTTGTGAGCGTGTCTGCGATCATCACAGGCGTTAGCAGAGAGGGGTACTCATGCTGGCGGATCAGGTCAAACCGAACGTCATCGTGCGCGGGCCGGTGTTCCCCGAGCCGGTGCAGGTAATTGTCGCCGTGCCGATGGGTGATGCCCTGAAGTTGGTCGGCAAGGGGATGCGCTCCGGGCAGGTGTACGAGCCGATCCTGACTTCGGCTCAACTTGCCCTGCTGGAAGCGGCCCCGGAGAAACAGCCGTTCGATGGGGATGCCCGGCGGTTCCGCCTGGGCATTGAGGCGCTGCGCCTGAAGTTGGCCTACGAGTATGATCCCTTCTTCTCCCTCTCTATCGCGCGGGTGGACCCTTTGCCTCACCAGTTGGAGGCCGTCTACGATTACTTCCTGAAACTCCCCCGTATCCGCTTCCTACTGGCTGACGACCCCGGTGCCGGGAAGACGATCATGGCCGGGCTGCTGCTGAAGGAGTTGAAGATCCGGGGGCTGGTCAAAAGGACGCTGATCGTCACCCCGGCCAATCTGACCTTCCAATGGCAGCGGGAGATGGGAGACAAGTTCCGCGAGAAGTTCGAGATCATTCGTGGCGACGTGCTGCGGGCGAATTATGGCTCCAACCCCTGGCAGGAGAAGGACCAGGTTATTACTTCCGTCTCCTGGGTGTCGCGGATAGAGGACGCGAATCAGAGCCTGCTGCGCAGCCATTGGGATCTCATCATCGTCGATGAGGCGCACAAGATGAGCGCCTACAGCGACGACCACCGCACGCTCGCCTACCAGCTTGGGCAGGCGCTCTCGGAACGGACTGACCA
>JAAZEM010000077.1 GCA_012512265.1 Armatimonadota bacterium
CAGGGCGAGAGCATTTAAACGGACAGAACCCGGAGCAGGTAATCGGTGTCCATGGCGGCGATCTTCATCCGCGCCTTCACCCCGCGCGGGCTGGAATGCTCTTGCCGCAACAAGCTCACGGCCGCTCGGCGTAACGTCGCGAGGTTCTCCGGCCCGTTCTCTTTCCAGATGCCGCAGGCATCCTCATCCATCGCCACATCCAGCACGTAGTGCAGCCCGTTCTCCACCCGCCAGTGCTCCCGTATCGCTCCCCCGATCTTCGCCGCCTTCCCCTCGTGGCTGGTGATGAAGTAGCGCCTCTCGATGCTCACCGTATCCCCTCTCTCGCGCTTGCTTTCCACCAGCACTACGCTCCTCAGTCCTTCCCAGTCACCGGCCTGCGTGAGCTCCGCGACCTGCCGCCCGCTGATCACCCAGTAGTCGCGCGTCTCCAGTCGGCCGTGATCCTTCCCCACCACTCGGCTGTGGTCGTGCTCGATGCGCCGGCTCGGGTCGCGCCGATACCAGTCGTGCGCCAGTGCGTCGGTGAACAGCAACTCCACTGCCTCGCGCAACCCTTCCTGGTTCCCCTTCAGCGCCAGCACGTAGTGCCCGCCCTGCTCCCGGATCTGCCGCGCCAGGCGCTTCTGGCAGCCCATCGCGTCGATAGTGACGGTGCAGCCGGCCACATCCAGCAGCTTCAGCAACTGCGGCAAGGCGGTGATCTCGTTGCTCTTTCCGTCCACCTTCACCTGGCCCAGCGACAGACCGCTCTCGGTTGCCCAGGCACTCACCAGGTGGATCGCCGGCTGCCCGGTCCGCGTATCGTAGCTGTGGCGGACCGTCTTCCCATCCAGGGCGATTACCTCTTCCACCCTTCCCCGCCGCAGCGAACTCAGCCAGTCGCGGATGCACCGGTTCAGTTCCTCGGGATCCAACCGGTTGAACACCCGCCGGATGGTATCGTGTCCGGGTATGCCGTGGGGCAGCTTGAGCCCAAGCACCCCGCGCAGCCACTGCTCCCGGCGCCGACCAAACTCCTCGATGTCTTCCCAGCCCTCGGCACCGCAGATCACCGCGCACAAGCCGATCACCACGATGTCCACCAGCCGATGCCTCTTCCGGCGGTTCACCCTGGGATCCTTCAGCGAGGAGAAGTGCTTCACGAACAGGGGCGGTAGCTGTAGGTTGCACGGAACCGCTTCTGCCCACGGCCAGGTTGGAAACGTGCCTGGCACCTTCCGCGGGAGACTGGCCGAGCCTTCGGCGCCGCTGCCGCCGGGCCAGGGAGCCGTTACGCCTGCGCCCCCCAGCGAGGCCGCCCCGAGCACACCATCCAGCGAGACGCGTAGCTTGGCCCCTAACGGCATCGGGCCCGGTATCAACGCGGGCAAGCCTTTCCCCACCAAGGGCGGGAGGTGGTCCGGCGGCAGTGGCGCCAGGACTCTACTCAGCATCCGCGACAGGGCCTCTTCGTCATTGGCAGGCGAGGCGGCCCAAGGAAAAGAGCTCTTCAGTGCGCTACAAAGAGGAACGAGATCCGTAACGAGCAAGAAGCACCCCCAACAAGAAGATAAGACGAGATACTCTCAGGGATGCTCGTCCCTACCGGCACGTTCCTTCGCTCGAAAATTAAATGCTCTCGCCCTGC
>JAAZEM010000078.1 GCA_012512265.1 Armatimonadota bacterium
CGCGGCGATAAATCACCGCGCTGCTTGCGAGCGAAGCCCTGCCGGGCTGGGTTGGGGATACTCCCAGATGTCTCAAAACGGCGGTGGCTGGGAGGAGAAGCCCCGAGGGGGCTTTGCCGGAAAGCAGTGCGGAGCTTCGAGCTCCGCGCGTGCGCGCGGCCCTCTCCTTATGTCGGAATCCCGCCCGGCGCCCGCGATATTTGACCGCTCGGTTGCCCTGGTGCTATAATGAGGCTGCCTGGAACTCCTTACTATTCCCTCTTTGGCGCCTGGCAGTTGGGGCCACGTTGCGGCGCACCGGTTGCGCGCGACGACGGCGCCGGAAGGTGAGCAACCCTTGGATCTGCATCAATTACTCAAGGAGGGTGTGCTGGTGACGGACGGCGCCATGGGCACGCTCCTGGAAGAACGGGGTATCCCCCAGGGCCGTGCCTACGATCTCGCTAACCTGACTCACCCATCCCTCGTGCAATCGGTCCATGAAGAGTATATCGACGCAGGCGCACGCTTGATCGAAACGAATACGTATGGCGCCAACCGCTTCAAGCTGGCCCCCCACGGCCTGGGCGATCAGGTCGCCGAGATCAACCGGGCCGGCGTCGAGATCGCTCGGCGTGCCGCAGGCGACCGCGCGCTCGTTGCCGGGGCGATGGGCCCCATTGGCCGGCACCTGGTGCCCGTGGGGAAGATCACCCACGCGGAGGCATTCCGCGCGTTCACCGAGCAGGCTCAGGCACTCCTCGACGCTGGCATTGATCTCTTCGTCCTGGAGACATTTGCCGACCTGGAGGAGCTGCACCTGGCCGTGGATGCCGTGCGCTCGCTCTGCTCGCACCCGATCATCGCGCAAAAGACCTTCATCGAGGATGGAGAGACGCTCGCGGGCGGCCTGCCCCGCCGGGTGATCGAGGAAGTTTCGCGCTGGGATATCGTCGCATTTGGCGCCAACTGCACCGTCGGGCCCCAGCGCATGCTCAGCATCATCCAGGAGATGGCCGAGCACTCTCCGCTCCCGATTTCGGCCATCCCGACGGCCGGTCTTCCCCACCTCATCGGCGGGCGCGTCGCCTACGACGCCACGCCAGAGTATTTCGCGCGTTATGGCCGGCAGATGGTGGAAGCCGGCGCGCGGATCGTAGGGGGATGCTGCGGCACCACACCGGCGCATATCCGGGCGCTCGCCCAGGCCGTGCGCGGCGTGGAGCCCGGCTCGCGGCGCGTTGCCGTGAGCGTACGAACGCGCTCGGACGAAACCAAGGCCACGCGCCAGGCACAGGCATCGCGCTTGGCCGAAAAGCTCGGGCGCAAGTTTGTGGTGACCGTGGAGCTCGACGTGCCCCGCGGCCTCGACATGTCTTCCCTCATCCAGGCCGCCGAGGCGCTCCGCGACCAGGGGTGCGATTGTATCAACATCTCCGATGGCGCGCGCGCCCGGCTGCGCATGAATCCGATGGTGGTGGGCCGCCTGGTGCAAGAGATCGTCGGCATCGAGGTGATCCAGCACTTTGCCTGTCGCGACCGCAACCTCCTCGCTATTCAGGCCGACCTCCTGGGGGCGCACGCTCTCGGCCTGCGCAACATCCTCGCCATCACCGGCGATCCCACTCAGGTCGGCGACTATCCAACGGCCACTTCCGTTTTTGACGTGGATGCCATCGGACTGGTGCGCATCCTGCGCGCCTTCAACAACGGCGTCGATCTATCAGGCACATCCATCGGCGAGAAAACCGCGTTTCTCATCGCCGTCGCCTACAACCCCCTGGCACGCAACCCCGAAGAGGAGGCCGACCGGCTGCGCCGCAAGGCGGATGAGGGGGCGCACTTCATCTTCACCCAGCCGATCTACGAGATGAGCGTGCTGGAGATCGCCGTCCGCGAGGCGGAGCGGGTGGGGCTTCCGCTGCTGATGGGCGTGCTTCCACTGCGCAGCAGCCGGCATGCCGAGTTCTTCCATAACGAGGTGCCCGGCATCCAGATCCCCGAGGAGATGCGCCGGGCGCTGGCAGAGCTGGAGGGAGACGACGCCAAGCGGTATGGCATCGAGCAGGCACAGCAGTTCGTCCGCCGGGCGAAGGGGATGACGGCGGGCATGTACATCATGCCACCCGCGCTCAGCCCCCACGTCGCCGGTCAAGTGATGGAGGCCCTCCACTAATCTGGCGGAGTGGTTGAGTGAACCGCTTGCAGCGTGCGCAACTGAACAGACGGTTGCTCGCGTACTTTTGCTGAGGCGCCAACTCCTATTTCTCATCGAGAGACCGGCTTCGCGGGCGCTCCTGGTTCGCGAAGCCGGTTAGGCAGGCGGGATGGGCAGTGGCTCGCGGGCAGCCCTCTGCCCTTCAGTCCCTTCCTTTGTTGCGCTTTCCTTCAGAAGCTCGCAATAGACACGTCCGGTTATGACCTAAGTCATAGAGACGCACCCCGCGTTGCTGCTACAATGACGCCGTTGACGCGACGAGGATCGCGGAAGGAAGGAGACCAGCATGAGCATGTTCTGCTATCAGTGCGAGCAAACGGTCAAGGGCACCGGGTGCAAGACCTTTGGAAACTGCGGGAAGGACCCGGAAACTGCGGCGCTTCAGGACCTTCTGGTCCACGGCATTCAGGGGCTTTCGATGTATGCCCACCGGGCACGCCAACTCGGCGTCGTCGACCGCGCCCTCGATACCCTCGTCCTGGAGGTGCTCTTCACCACGGTCACCAACGTGAACTTCGATCCGCAGCGCCTCGCGGCGATGGCCCGGCAGGTGGCCAGCGAGCGCAACCGCGCCAAGGCGCTCTATGAGGAGGCCTACGCGAAGCAGCATGGCAAGAAGCCAGAGCCGCTCGGCGGTCCTGCCGCCTGGATTCCGGCAGAGACACACGAGGGCCTGGTTCGCCAGGGCCAGGATGTGGGCATTCTCCCGTTGGTGGCAAAGCACGGAGCAGACGTGAACGGCATGCTCCAACTCATCCTCTATGGCCTGAAGGGCATGGCCGCCTACGCCGATCACGCGATGATCCTCGGGAAAGAGGATGATGCCGTCTATGCCTTCTTCCACGAGGCGCTCAGCTACACCGCGAGCGACACCTTCAAGA
>JAAZEM010000079.1 GCA_012512265.1 Armatimonadota bacterium
CGGCGAGGATGGCTATGATGGCAATGACCACTAGTAGCTCAATCAACGTAAAGGCGCGCCTATTGTTCCGCATAGCAATCTCTCTCCCTCCTTGGAGCTGCCGTCATGGACAGCGCCATCGGCTCCATAGAGCGAGGGCATCGAGCGGGAACAGACTGCCCGGGCCCTCAAGTGCCGCGCCCATTATACCCGTGTATCCACGTGGCGTCAACATCTTTGCCACAGGGGCGTTGAGCAGGGGCCGGACAGAGAGGCCGCCCGGCCCCAAATGGCTCACGAGAGCAAGATCTTGAGCACTTTGCCCTTGCCGGCGCGCAGGATGATGGCACGCACGCCCTCCACCTCGCGGAAATCCTCGGGGGTAAAGATGCGATCCACATCGGTGAGGCGCTCATCCCAGAGGCGTATGCCGCCCTGCTGAAGGAGGCGCCGGGCTTCGCCGCGCGACTTCACCAGACCGCTATCGGCCAGGGCGTTGGTCACTTTCACGCCCTCGGCAAGCTCGGCCTCGGTGAGAGTGAGCGTTGGCACATCCGCTGGAAGCGCCCCTTGTGCGGCAAAGGCAGATTTCGAGTCGCTCTGGGCCTGGCGTGCCGCTTCCTCGCCATGCGCGATCTTCGTGGCTTCATAGGCCAGGCGATGCTGGGCGTCGCGCGGATGCCCCGAGAGAATGCTGGCGATCTCATCGAGCGGCAGGAAGGTGAAGAGCTTCAGGTTGCGCTCCAGGTCCTGGTCGGGCGTGTTGACCCAATACTGGTAGTATTCGAAGGGCGAGGTGCGCTCTGGATCCAGCCACACCCGCATGCCGGTCGAAGTCTTCCCCATCTTCTGGCCGCTGGGATCGAGGAGCAGCGGGAAGGTCATCGCATAGGCCTGCTCACCGAGGACGTACTGGATCAGTTCGACGCCATCGAGGATGTTGCGCCACTGGTCATTTCCACCGATTTGAAGCCGGCACCCCTCATTCTTGTAAAGATAGAGGTAGTCATAGCCCTGCAAGGTGGAGTAGAGGAACTCCATCAGCGAGAGGTGCTCTTGCCTCTTCAGGCGCTCCTGATAGGTCTCGTGAGTGATCAGCCGGTTGATGCTGAAGTAGCGGGCGGCGTTCAGCATGTAATCGGAAAGCCGCATGTCGAGCCAGTCGTAGTTGTTGCGCACCACGGCGGGGTTGTCGCCGCTCTCAAAATCGAGCAGCCCGAGGCGCTGGACCTGCCGGCGCATCGCCTCGCCGTTGGCAGCCACCTGCTCCGGCGTGATGAACTGGCGCGTTTCCGATTTCCCGGTGGGGTCTCCCACGATCGCCGTGAACCCGCCCAGCAAGAAGATGATCCGATGCCCCGCCTGCTGCAGGTGATGCATCGCCATCAAAGAGAGGAGATGCCCGATATGCAGGGACGAGCCGGTAGGGTCAAAGCCCTCATAGAGGGTGGTCCGCCCTGAAAGAAGCTCTTCAACCGCCTTGTCATCGGATGTTTGGGCAATGTAGCCTCGCTCACGCAATTTCTGAAAGACGTTGCTCACAATACGCTCTCCAACCAACGGGAAGCAGTTTCCCGCATCGAAGGGACCGATGCTCGCGGGGCCGCGATCGAGGAAAACAGTTGTTGCGCAGTCGAGAGGCTCCGGTAGCTCCCGTGGCCTCGCTCCGCGAGCCAGCAGCCACATTGTAGCATGGGCGGGATGCAATGGTCAACGCGCATGGCGCGCTGGGATTCTGACGTAAGGAATCCGAAGCCACGGAGGCAGCGCGCAACCCAGCGCGCGGCGATAAACCACCGCGCTGCTTGCGAGCGAAGCCCTGCCGGGCTGGGCCGGGGATACTCCCAGATATCTCAAAACGGCGATGGCTGGGAGGGGGAGCTCCGCAGGGGCTTTGCCGGAAAGTAGCGCGGAGCTTCGAGCTCCGCGCGTGTGGGCGGCCTTCTCCTCATGTCGGAATCCCAGGCGCGGGTCTCGCAGGGGCCATGCCCCGATCCCGGAAGGATCGTGCGGCCCGACAGGCTGCACCCGGACCATTTGGGGCCGTCCCCTTCATCATGGTATCGATGTCGGCAGGGAACGGGCCTCAAAGGGTTTTTGCCGGTCGCGGCGAATCTCGGGGGCAAGCACCGGAAAGGAGTGGGCTGTGATGCTGCGACGGATCCTCATCTCATTGGCGCTCTTCTTCTGTCCCCTGTTGTGGAGTGGTCTGGCGGCGGGGCAGGCTGTGCCGCCGCTCGTGCTCTCCTCGTGCGATGACCCGGCGGAGTGGAGCGGGGGAACCGCGGATACCGGGCACGTGAAACAGGGGAAGGCCTCACTGCGTTGGGAGCATGCGAAGGCGGATGGCATCTCCCTCGCCAAGGTGCCTGCGGATTGGTCGGCCTACGACCGGCTCTCGTTCTGGGTCTACTCGGAGAAAGCGACCAATTCCAGCTTCATGCTCATCATCAGTTCCGAGAACCCCGAAACGGAGGGCCCCGATTACTACTCGCGAAGCATCCGCCTCAACTTCACTGGCTGGAAGCGCTTCCGCTGCTACCTGCAGCAGATGAGCGCGGCTCGCCAGCCGCTCGGGTGGAATCAGATCCACGGGTTGCGCTTCACCGCCTCTGGGTGGGGGAATGAGCCGCACCCCGAGGCCGTCGTCTGCATCGACGACGTTATCCTGACGCATGAGGGGAAGGAGGTAGGGCCCCGCATGACCGATGAACAGCTTTTCGAGGCCCTGAACCTGGAGTATCCGGGGTTGGGCGAGGTGAAAGCCGCGGTAGCGAAGGGCGACCTGGCAGCGGCGAAGCGCGCCCTGGCGCAGTATTACCGCAACCGCCAGACGCCGAAGTGGTACTTCCCAGCCGGAGCGAAGGCCGACCCAAAGCCGGAGAATCCAGATACCGCCCGTGCCGACCGGGTGCTCCGCCACGAGTTGGAGAGCATCGGCCTGCGCCACCAGTTCGGGCCGGAGATCGATTGGACGTTCGACCTGACCACAGCGCCCGGATCGAAGTACGCCCCGAACAACGAGTGGACCTGGCAGCTCAACCGCCACGCCGATTGGTCTGCTCTGGCTCGGGCCTACCGTGATACGGGCGATGAGCGTTACGCGCGCGAGTTCACGGCGCAGATGATGCAGTGGGTGCGCACCTGCCCGGTGCCGGAGGACGCCGCCAACACCGCGCGCTCGACCTGGCGCACCATCGAGGCGGGTATCCGCGCTGCGCAAGTTTGGCCGGATCTCTTCTACCGCTTCCTCCTCTCGCCGGAGTTCACCGACGAGGCGCTGGTGACGATGGTCAAATCGTTCGCCGAGCACGCGATGTATCTTCTTCCCCATCCCACCTCCGGCAACTGGCTGTGCATGGAGGGAAACGGCCTCTTTCACGTGGGAGTGCTCTTCCCAGAGTTCAAGGACGCGGCCAAGTGGCGCGACACGGCGGTGGAGTGGCTCTATGCCGAGATGGAGAACCAGGTGTACCCCGACGGGGTGCAGATCGAGCTCTCCAGCGGCTACCACCACGTCAGCCTGAGCAACTTCCTGGGCGTGTTCCGCCTTGCCCAACTCAACGACATCGCGCTGCCGGCGGATTACCTGAAGCGGATCGAGCGCATGTACGACTTCGACGTCTATGCCGCGATGCCGGACCGCCGCCTCCCCGGCGTGCAGGATGGCGGCTATATGGATATCCGAAGGCCACTGGGTGAGGCCGCCCGACTCTTCCCCGAGCGCAAGGAGTTTCTCTGGTACGCCACCGATGGCAAGGAGGGAGAGCCGCCCGCGAAAACTTCCTATGCCTTCCCCTACGCCGGCTATTTCATCATGCGCTCCGGCTGGGAGCCGGATGCCTGCTGGATGCTCTTCGACGGCGGGCCCTTCGGCTATGGCCACCAGCACGAAGACAAGCTGAACGTGATCGTGCATGCCTACGGCAAGCTGCTCCTCGTGGATCCGGGCAACTACCAGTACGAGAGGTCCAAGTGGCGGCAATACTTCATCGACTCTGCCGCGCACAACGTCGTTCTGGTGGATGGTCAACCGCAACGCCGGCGCGGCCGCCCGAGATCGGAGTACGTCGTCAAGGAGCCGTTGCCCCATGTGTGGGCCACCGCGCCCGAGTATGATTACGTGGAGGCCACCTTCGACGAGGGCTTCGGCGGCGAGGTGAAGCAGGGGGGTGGCGCACACCCGGCGCGTCCTCTTCGTGAAGCCGGATCTGTGGATCCTTTGCGACACCCTCTCCGCGAAAGACGGCAAGGAGCACTCCTATGAGGCGCTCTTCCACCTCGATGCCCCGGTGAAGGCGGATGCCGCCGGCCTTCGCCTCTTCACTGGCAACGAGGACGCGGCCAACCTCGCCATCGCCGCCCGGCCTGCCTCCGGGCTCTCATTGAAGATCGTGGAGGGACAGCAGGACCCGTTGCAGGGCTGGCTGCCCGACCGCGGGCTCAAGAGCGCGCACCCGGCTCCCGTGGCCGTCTTCACCGCGACAGGCGGGGGTGACACGCATCTCCTTTGGGTACTGGCCCCCGCGCGGCCCGGCGCGCCAGACCCGGTGGCCGCCATTGAACCCCTCGGAGACAACCGATTGTCGGCGCGCATTCGCCTGCGCGATGGGCGGGCGTACGAGGTGGCTTTCTCTGGGGGGAGCCCGGCGGATCTGCGGGTCGGCGCAGCGAGAGGCCGTGGGCGCGCCCTCCTGGTCGAGACCCGGCCGGATGGCCAGCCCGGCCGGACGATCGTCGCAGCGCCCTGATCCCGGTGCCAACCCTGGCTTGGGGGCACTGGCGTGAGGCTTGTGCCAGGGGCTCTCCAAGCCTGCCGTGCCAGGATCACCAGGGGATGGGGGCCGGCCCTCGCGCCCCGGGCCGGCGCCGATGCCGCGGATGAAGGGGATGCGGGGCTTGCAGTTGCTCCGGGCTTGTGGTAAAATCGTGCCATGCAAGCGCTGTCCATCGCAGCGGCGGCCCTCCTTGGCTACCTGGCGGGGTCTATCCCATTCGGCTACCTTCTGGTCAAAGCCCTTCGGGGCATCGATATCCGTGACTACGGCAGCCACAACATCGGGGTTTCGAACGTCGCGCGGGTTGCCGGGAAGGGCACGGCCGTACTCTGTCTGGTGCTCGATGCCGGGAAGGGCCTGATCCCCGTTCTGCTTGCCCAGCGCATGGGAGCAGGACCGTGGGGATTGGTGCTCGCGGGCACGGGTGCGTGTGTGGGGCATGCCTACTCGCTCGTTTTCCTCCTGAAGGAGGGCCGCTTCTCTCGCGGGAAGGCCGTCGCCTCCGGCCTGGGCGCGGTGATCGGCTTCAGCCTCCTTGGGGCGATCCCGGCGGGTGTTCTCGGCGCTGTCCTCCTAGTTTGGGCAACATGCCTCGGCCTGTTCCGCTTCATGTCGCTGGCATCGATGGCCGGCGCGGCCGCGTTCGCCGTCGCTGTGTGGGTCACCCCGGTCGACCTGGCGTATCGCGTGTTTGGCACTGTCATCTTCCTCTTCATCGTCTGGAAGCATAAGGAGAACCTCGGGCGGTTGATCGACGGCACGGAGGTCCGCGGGGGCGAGAAGGTACCCCTAGCGAACATCGATGGCGATGAGGTGGCGTGTGCCTTCGTGATTCACCCCTTTGAGATGGCGGATTGCTTTAAGTCGCGCCGATTCCGGCTGCTCGCCGGATGGCTGCCGACCGGGATAACGCGCCGCCTCCTGCGCTACGTGCGCCCGATGAAGAACGATGTGATCACCGGGATCACCACTCGCGATGGCCGGCGCGCGCGCGTCTATCTCATTGGCGTCCCGCTTCTTGCCGAGCAGATCAAGAAGGATGAGGCGCTCGCGGTGAAGCGGGCGATCCAGGCCGCCGAGTTGGCGCATCACCTGGGAGCATCGGTGATCGGCCTGGGTGCGTTCATGTCTGTTGTGGGCGAGAAGGGCGCGGCGGTCCAGCGGCATTCACCGATCCCGGTGACCAATGGAGGCTCGCTCACCGCGGGGAGCGTGCGCCTGGGCCTCCAGGCTCTCACCGAGCGCCTCTCAGATCAACTGGGGACGTCCACGGTCGCGGTCGTCGGTGCCAATGGCGTGGTGGGCTTCAAGATCTGCCGGGATCTGGCGCCCGCGATGCGCCGGCTGATTCTTGTGGGCACCAATCTGGAGCGCCTGGAGAGCGGGGCGAAACTCCTTCGGAAGGTGAACCCGCTCCTGGAGATCACCACCTCGGTGAGCTGCGACGCGCTCGTGGATGCGGACCTCATCTTCTCGGCGACCTCTGACCCGAACGCCGTGATCTTCTCGCGCCACCTCAAGGAGGGCGCGCTCGTCTTTGACCTGGGCCGGCCGGCCGACGTCGACCCGGCGGTCCTCCGCGAGCGCCCCGATGTCAAGGTGATCCCTGGCGGCACGATCCGCATGCCAGGCGAGCACGTGAAGTACCACATCGACCTCGGGTTCGGACCGGGCAACATCCCGGCGTGTCTGGCGGAGACGATTATCATCGCCCTGGAACGGGCCTATGACCGGGTGACCCTGGGGGATGGCACGAGCGCGGAGAACGTGGAGTACTTCGTTCGCAAGGCCGAAGAGCTCGGGTTCGATGTGGTTGCGGAGCCCTATTCCAGGGAGGTGGCCACGGCTTGAGGGGCCTCGCCGCGCGCCTGGGGTGCTCGCGCCAGTTGGCCCACGCGGCGGTGTGCTCTCCGTCTTGACACCGAGGATCGGCTTTGCTATAATGACAGCGTCGATAATCTCGGTGAGGGCGAGTGTCGGAACTGGTAGACGGGCATGACTTAGGATCATGTGGACTTTGTCCGTGAGAGTTCGAGTCTCTCCTCGCCCACCAGCTGGCGGCGGTGCCATCATCGGTGCGGGAGTAGTACAGTGGTAGTACGTCTCCTTGCCAAGGAGAAGGTCGCGGGTTCGAGTCCCGTCTCCCGCTCCAAGGGGAACCGCGTTTACGGCGGGAACCCAGCAGGCGCGAAGTGCCGGCTTCCGGCAACCGCGCCTCTATCCACCCCGGAAGAGGCCGGATAGAAGTGTGGGAGTGCCACCGCCCTGTGTCTCGGGCGGGCACTCCCTTCAGGTGGATACTCATGTTGTCGTGGCAGTCCTGCCGGGTTGGCGCAGGACAGTGTGGGACTGAAGGAATCCGCTGACTGGTAGCCTGCCGGGGCGGTCCATCTCCTGTGGGCCGCGCGGTGCGGGCGTTTGCCGAGCCAGATTCCCTCAGTTCTTTTTGTTAGTGGGGGAGAACGCGGCCGAAAGCCGGCCAGGGTGGTTTGCTGCTCCGGTCGGGGAAACGAGCGCTCTTGCCAGGTGAGGTGATGCAGGTAACTCTTGAGCAGGTAGAACCGTGCATAGTCGCAGTCACTGTTGAGGTGGATGCGGAAGCTGTACAGCAGACCATCGACCGCGTGTTCAAGGAAGTCGCGGGCAAAGTCGCCGTCCCGGGCTTCCGGAAGGGGAAGGCACCGCGAAGCATCCTCGAGCGCTTTGTGGATCAGGAGGCAGTCCGCGAGCGCGCCATCAGCCAGCTCGTGCCCGAGCATTTCGCCCAGGCGCTGAGGGAGAAGGGCGTCGAGCCTTTCGCGCCGCCTGAGGTGAGCATCGAGTCCTTTGAGGTAGGCCAGCCCCTCCGCTTCACCGCGACGGTTCCCACGCGTCCAGAGGTACGCCTCTGCGACTACCGTGACCTGCCGGTGCGGCGCCGGCGCGTCGAGATTAGCGACGCCGACGTGGATCTCGAGTTGGACCTGCTGCGGCGCCGCCATACGGAGCTGGTGGATGCCGATGCGGAAGTGGCAGGGTCCGGGCTCGTTGCTATCGTGGACCTGGATCTCTACCGGGGCGAGCGCCACCTGAAGAAGCGGTCGCAAACCGATGTCGCTCTCGATATGGACCAGACCGATATGGTTCCGGCCTTCAATGTGGCTATCGAGGGCGCCCGGATTGGCGAGACGCGCGAGATGCCGGTTCATTTCCCCGATGACTTCCAGGATCCCGTCCTGGCCGGCAAGGACGTCACCTTTAAGATCACCGTCAAGGCACTCAAGACGAAGCAGGTGCCCGAGCTGAACGACGAGTTCGCGCAGAAGGTCTCCGATGTCGCAGATCTCGCCGCGCTGCGCGACCAGATTCGCCAGCAGCTTGAGGAGTCTGCCCGGGAGGTAGCCGAGCGCGAGGTGCGCGACCAGTTGGTGGAGCAGGTGGTGTCGCGCTCCGAGGTCCACTTCCCCGAGGTGCTTGTCCAGGAGCAGACCGCCGAGATGCTGCGCAGGCAGGCGAGCGAGCTGGAGCGCCAGAACCTGACGATCGATGATTTTCTGCGCAGCCGCGAGATCGATTTTCCGACCTACGAGCGTGAGCTGCGCGAGGATGCGCGCCGTCGCATCCGCACCCAGTTGGTCCTCGAGCAGATTGCAGAGCAGGAGAAGATCGAGGTGACCGACGAGGAGATCGACCAGGAGATCGAGCGCATGGCCAGCAGCGCGGGCGTCTCGTCCTCGGCGATCCGGGCTGCCTTCGAGAAGCAGAATAGCCTTGCGGGCCTGCGCACGTCGATCTTCTTCCGCAAGGTGGTCGATCTGCTCGTGCAGTCGGCGCGTATCGTCGAGGAGTGAGGATCGCTCCCTGAGCAGGCCCCCGCTTCGGCTCAGGGAGCTGGCGTGCCGATTGCAGGGGGCGCTGACGAGGGTCTACGGCGTGTCGTACGACCGAAGGCATCCTGGTGCCGCCGTTGGCCCCGCTCTGTCGCGAGCGGAGAAGCGTGGCGCACGCTCGGGGTGCTTGCGACGCCGTCACCAGCGCTGATCCTGTTGGAGCGTGTGTCGGGAGGGAGAACGCAGATGGCCCTGGTGCCAATGGTGGTCGAGCAGACCGCGCGGGGCGAGCGTGCGTACGATATCTTCTCACGCTTGCTAAAGGACCGTATCGTCTTCGTCTACGGCCCGATTGGCGATGAGATCGCCAACCTGGTCGTCGCGCAGTTGTTGTTCCTGGAGAAGGAAGATCCGGACCGCGACATTGACCTCTACATCAACAGCCCGGGCGGTTCCGTGACGGCGGGCATGGCCATTCTGGACACAATGCGCCATATCCAGCCCGATGTCGCGACGATCTGCGTCGGCCTGGCGGCGAGCATGGCCGCGGTTCTTCTCGCCTGTGGGGCAAAGGGCAAGCGTGCCGCGCTGCCGCATGCCAAGATCATGCTCCACCAGCCCAGCGGCGGGTTTGAGGGCACTGCCGCCGATATCGAGATTACCGCGGACCAGATCCGGAAGACGCGCCAGGAGCTGGAAACGATCATGTCCGAGGTCACCGGCCAGGATGTGGAGAAGGTGCGCCGCGATACCGACCGCGACTTCTGGATGGATGCCCAGGCCGCGCTCGAGTATGGGATCATCGATGACATTCTTCGCCCCAATCTGAAGACGCAGTCGTGAGATTGGGCGCGTGATGCATCGGGCAGGAGTGCGCGTGTTGCCCCCGGGATGATGCCTGGCGGGCGCGCCGCTGTACGGCGTCCTCTTTGGAGACGTGTGCCATCGCATCCTCCAGGTATGCGGGCGAGGGGTTGATGTGAGAGCTGGCAGAGGAGCTCGCTGCCGAAAGAGCGTGCTCTTGCGCCAGGAGTTTCGGGGAGCGGGAGATGTTCAACAGGCCGGGCGATGACCGGGACGAGCCACGGTGTTCCTTTTGCGGCAAGGGCCGTGACGAGATACGGCATATGGTGACGGGCCGCGACGTTCGCATCTGCGCGGAGTGCGTCGCGGAGTGCAACCGGCTTCTCCGGCGCGGACAGCAAGAGGAGACTGCGGAGTACGTCGGGCGCATCCCCAAGCCAAAGGAGATCTACCGCATCCTCAGCCAGTACGTGGTTGGGCAGGACCATGCCAAGCGTGTCCTCTCCGTCGCTGTCTATAACCACTTCAAGCGGATCAATGTCAACCTCCTGGATGTAGAGCTCCAGAAGAGCAACATCCTGCTGATCGGGCCCACCGGCACCGGCAAGACGCTGCTTGCCCAGACCCTGGCGCGCATCCTGAACGTGCCCTTTACCATCGCCGACGCCACCACCTTGACCGAGGCGGGCTATGTCGGCGAGGACGTGGAGAATATCCTCCTGCGGCTGATCCAGGCTGCCGGCGGAGATACCCGCCAGGCGCAGACCGGCATCGTCTATATCGATGAGATCGATAAGATCGCGCGCAAGAGTGAAAACCCCTCCATCACCCGTGATGTCTCCGGCGAAGGCGTGCAGCAGGCCCTCCTGAAGATCTTGGAGGGTACCGTCGCCAGCGTGCCACCGCAAGGCGGGCGCAAGCACCCACAGCAGGAGTACATGCAGATCGACACCACCAACGTCCTCTTCATCTGCGGGGGGGCGTTCGATGGGTTGGAGCAGATCATCGACCGCCGCATCAGCAACCAGTCGCTCGGGTTCCGGGCGAAGGTGCAAAGCCGGCGTGAACGGCGCGTGGGCGATCTCCTCGCGCAAGTCATGCCCGAGGACCTCCTCAAGTACGGGCTCATTCCCGAGTTTATCGGCCGCGTGCCGGTCGTGGCCACCCTTCACGAATTGGACGAGGAAGCCCTCATCCGCATCCTCGTCGAGCCGCGCAACGCCCTGGTGAAGCAGTTCCAGAAGTTCTTCGCGCTCGATGGCGTGGACCTGGAGTTTACTCCGGACAGCCTGCGGGCGATTGCCGAGGAGGCGATCTCCCGAAACACCGGCGCGCGCGCCCTGCGCACCATCATCGAGGAGTTGATGGTCAACATCATGTACGAGATCCCCTCGCGCAAGGATGTGAGGAAGGTGATCGTCACCGCCGAGACTGTCCGTTCCCATCAGGAGCCAGAGCTCATCCTCTTCGATCAAGAGCGCCGCGCCTCCTAAGCTGCCATGCTCCAGGGGGCTTCGCGAGTGTCTCTGGGAGACCACCGTCTGCTGTCGCCAGCGACCAGTGGCGCCACCCGCGACAGGTCGTTTTGGGGACACTCTGACCCTCCCCGGCAGGGCCGGGAGCTCCTTCGCACGATCGGGCGCGGCTCCTGCGCCCCTACCAGCCATGCCTGCCGCGCGGTGCGCGGCAACTCGTCTTGAGATCGCAGTCCAGCGAACCGGCTACCGGAGCGCCCCTTCCGAGGGGGCAGGAAATGCTGGCTCCTGTAGCCAACTCTCAATCGTCGGATAGCCATAAGGAGAACTCGTGCGTTCATGCCAAGGAAGAAGAAGGTAGTCCTCGAGGAGGAGAGCATCCCCTCGATGGGAAACGAGCCGCGCATCCCCGAACTGTTGCCGGTCATACCGCTGAGAGATAACCAGGTCGTCTTTCCGCGCAATATGCTGCCGCTGTTTGTGGGTCGCGAGAAGTCGATCCGCGCGCTGGAGCAGGGGCGCCAGGTGCTCCTCGTTGCTCAGCGCGATGTGAGCATTGAAGAGCCCGAGACGACCGATCTGTACACGGTGGGCACGGTAGCCGAGGTGATGCAGATCTTCCGGCTGCCCGAGGGCGCGGTCCGGATTGTCATCGAGGGCCTGGCCCGGGCACGTGTTCGCAGCTACGTGCAGGAAGAGCCGTTTCTCGTTGCCCAGGTGCAGCTGCTTGAGGAGACGCGAGAGGAGGGGATCGAGCTCCAGGCGCTGATGCGCTCCGTCTGCCGCCAGTATGAGGAGATCGTCAACCTCGACCGGAACGTGCCGCCAGAGCTGCTCCAGGGGATCCGGCACATCGACGATCCGGGCGAGCTGGCCGACCAGATCACCCCGAACCTTCCGGTGAAGACCGATGTGAAGCAGGATCTGCTGGAGACGCTCTCCTCCCGCCGCCGTCTGGAGAAGCTGACCGCCGTCCTATCGCGCGAGACGGAGATCCTCCACATCGAGAACGAGATCCGGTCGCGCGTGGATCGGGAGATCAGTGAGTCGCAGCGCGAGTTCTACCTGCGCGAGCGCCTGAAGGCGATCCAGCAAGAACTCGGTGAACGCGACGAGCGGCTTTCCGAGATAGAGGAGTTTCGCGAGAAGATCGCCGAGGCAGAGATGCCCCCCGAGGTCTCTGAACGCGCCCTGAAGGAGGTGGACCGTCTCGAAAAGATGCCTTTTGCCACCCCGGAAGCGGTCGTCGTTCGGAACTACCTGGATTGGTTGGTCACGCTTCCCTGGGCCCGGCGCACGGAAGACCGTCTCGATATCACCGAGGCGGAAGCTGTCCTGGATGAGGACCACTACGGTTTGAAGCGCGTGAAGGAGCGCTGCCTGGAGTTTCTGGCCGTTTGCAAGCTGACGGGCCAGATGAAGGGCCCCATCCTCTGCTTTGTTGGACCTCCAGGCGTGGGCAAGACCTCCATCGGCAAGTCGATCGCGCGCGCCCTCGGGCGCAAGTTCATCCGCGTCTCCCTTGGGGGCATCCGGGATGAGGCCGAGATCCGCGGGCACCGGCGCACCTATATCGGCTCCATGCCCGGCCGGGTGATCCAGGCGATCCGCCAGGCTGGCACTCGCAACCCGGTCTTTATGCTGGATGAGGTGGATAAGGTGGGTGCCGACTTCCGGGGCGACCCGACGGCGGCCCTGCTGGAGGCGCTCGACCCGGAGCAGAACACGGCATTCAGCGACCACTATCTGGAGGTCCCCTTCGATCTCTCCGACGTCATGTTCATCACGACGGCGAACCTGCTCGATCCGATCCACCCTGCGCTGAAGGATCGCATGGAGGTGATCCACTTCCCCGGCTACACCGAGGCGGAGAAGCTGGAGATCGCCCGCCGCTTCCTGGTGCCCAAACAGCGCGAGGCGCATGGGCTGTCGTCCGACCACCTCGTGATCACCGATGAGGCGCTCGTTCGCCTGATCCGAGAATACACCCGCGAGGCGGGCGTGCGCAACCTGGAGCGCGAGATTGCCGCCATCTGCCGAAAGATTGCCCGCCGGATTGCCTCGGGCAACACGGATCCCATCCGCGTCACGGCAGACGATGTGCCCGGCTATCTGGGCCCGCGCCAGTACCGCTACGGCATGGCCGAGGAACATGACGAGGTGGCAGTCGCCCTCGGTCTCTCCTACACCGAGTTTGGTGGCGATGTGCTTCCCATCGAGGTGATCCTCATGCGCGGGAAGGGCAACCTGATGCTCACCGGGCAGCTGGGCGACGTGATGAAGGAGTCGGCGCAAGCAGCCCACTCGTGGCTGCGAGCGCGCGCCCAGCAACTCGGGATTGACGAGGAAGTCTTCGGGCGCACCGATATTCACGTCCACGTGCCAGCCGGTGCCGTGCCCAAGGATGGCCCCTCCGCCGGGATCACCATCGCCACGGCGCTCGCTTCGGCGTTTACCGGGCGCGCGGTGCGCAAGGAGATCGCCATGACCGGCGAGATCACCCTCCGGGGGCGGGTGCTGCCCGTCGGCGGCGTGAAGGAGAAGGTCCTCGCCGCGCATCGCGCCGGGGTGAAGCGGATCGTGCTTCCCGAGGAGAACGACAAGGACCTGGAGGAGATCCCGGACAACGTCCGGGGCGACCTCGAGTTCCTCTTCGTCAAGAGTGTCGATGAAGTGTTGGCCGCGGCCCTGGTGCCCAGCGCGGCCGCAGGCCATGCCTAAGAAGAGCCGTGACCCGAGAGCAGAAACCAGAGACCACGCAACGACATGATACCGGAACCGCCGGGCAGCCGCGCGGACCCCGCGTGCTTTGGCGTTCCGGTGCGATGATCCTTGCCGTGCTGGCGGCGCTGGTGCTCGTCTTCTCAAGCACCGGGTGTCGGAAGGAACCCGCCGATCAGGAGCTGCCGCAGGCGAAACTCGTTTCGGAGGACCCCTGGCTGCTCGCCATCAAGGAGTTTGGAGAGGCGCGCGCCTATCTGGGGAATGGCTACCTGGGGGTGAACGCCTCGCAGGAGGGCCTGGGCTTCGACCGCGAGGAGCAGCTCCCGACGTTCATCTCCGGGCATTATGTGAATGAGAGCTTTGCTCCCGGTCCGGCCTGGGCGGCGCCGAATCTGAGCATCGACGGCCAGCGCGTCACCGCCGCCGAAGCGCGTTCCTACGAGCAGACGTTCGACCTGCGCCGGGGTGTCCTGGTGACGCGCTATGTCTGGCGCGGCAAGCCGCGGACCGAGGTGGAGATCACCCTCTTCCCGGCGCGGCATGATCCTCATCTGGGCGTGATTCAGGTGGCGCTGACGCCTGCCCGGCAGGCCCGCGTCTCTCTGGATGCGGTGGCCCCTACCGAAGGCTGCGCGGTTGCCCTGGTGGATCGTCAGGCCGATGGCACCCCGGCCTCTTTTCCGGGCGAAATCGAGCTTGCAGCCCGGCAGCGCTGGGTGCTGACGCGGTATGTGGGGATCTGCGCGGTGCGCGACTCGGCCGATCCGCAGGCGACAGCGCGCCAGAGCGCCGAAGCGGCCGCCAGCGCGGGCTTCGACGCCGTCCTCCGCCAGCACACCGAGGCGTGGGAGCGGCTGTGGGCGCGCGACATCGTCATCGAGGGTGACCCTGCCGCGCAGCAGGTGGTGAACGCCCTTCGCTACTACCTCCTGGCGAGCGTGCGCGAGGGGCGCGCCGACAGCGTGCCGCCGATGGGGCTCTCCAGCAGCATCTATCAGGGGCATATCTTCTGGGACGCCGATGTGTGGGTTTTCCCCGCCCTGGTGGCCCAGTATCCGGAACTGGCCCGCTCGGTCGTCGAATACCGCTATCGCACGCTTCCCGCCGCGATGGAGAACGCGCGCAAGCAAGGGTTTCGCGGCGCGGACTACGCCTGGGAGTCGGCGGAGAGTGGCAAGGAGACCGTCTCCGGCGAGTTCTCGAGGGGCCGGCACGTCAACGCCGGCGTCGCCCTGGCGCAATGGCAGTACTACCTCTGGACGGGCGACCGTGACTGGTTGCGCACGCGCGGGCTGCCGGTGCTTCGCGCCACCGCGGACTACTGGGTGAGCCGCGTCTGGTATAACCAGCCGGCGGATCGCTACGAGATTCTGGACGTGATGGGGCCCGACGAGGTCCGCGGCCCCGTGGACAACAACGCCTGGACCAACTCGATGGCCCAGCTCAACCTGGATGCGGCGGCACGAGCGGCCGAGATTGTCGGGGGCCCAGGCGATCCGCGCTGGCGCGCCGTGGCGAAGAAGCTGTGGATCCCGTTCGATGCCACCGAGGGGCGCTACGTCCAGTGCGGGGCGCCGGACCAACGGGGCCACAAGCAGGCGGATTGCGAGCTGCTCCTCTACCCGCGCCGGCTGAGGATGGCCGAGGAAGTGGCCGCGCGCACGTTTGATCACTACAAGGCGAGCGTGAGCCAGTATGGCCCGGCGATGACCACCTCGATCTACGCGACCATCGCGGCGCAGCTCGGGCGCGCGGAGGAGGCGGGGAAGCACTTCAAGGAGTCGTACGAGCCGTTCCTCCTGCCGCCCTACTACCTCTACAGCGAGAAGCGCACCTCGCCGCGCCCGTGCTTTGTCACCGGCGTGGCCGGCACCCTCCAGGCGATTCTCTACGGCTTCGCGGGCATGGAGCCGACTGAGGATGGCCTGCGCACGAAGTTCCTTCTCCCCCCCGGCTGGGAACGCCTCAAGATCACGGGGATCCAGTGGCGTGGAGAGACGCGTGACCTCGACAGCTACCGGCGCGGGCCGTGATCACGCCTCGGCAGGGCGAGAGGGAACGCTTCGCGCTGGCGGCTATGATCGCGCGGCGGTGGCGAAGGCGCGCACGTTGGCGGCCGGGGTTGCCGGGGGAATGTCGCATCCGGTGGAGAGAATCCATTGCGTGCCGGTGACGCTGGCACGCAGCGCCGCCGTGACCGTCTCAATCGCCTCCGGGGTGCCAAAGCGCAGGAGCGACGCCGGATCGAGGTTGCCGCGCAGGGCGATGCGCCCGCAGGCGCGCGCCAGCGCCGCTTCGGGGGTGACCTGGTAATCCACATCCATGAAATCGGCTCCCGTGGAGATGATATCCTCGATGATGGGCGTGATGTCGCCACAGATGTGGATGCCTACGGCCTGCCACCCGGCGTCCTTCAGCCGCCCGATGAGCGCGCGGTGTCGGGGCAACACGAGCCGGCGGTAAAGCGCGGGCGAGATGAAGTTGGGCGAGCAGGTTGCCTCTCCGAGGATCAGGCCGTGGGCGCCGGTGGCCAAGAGCTGCTTCCCGAGGTGCAGCGCCGTCTCCGCGGTGAAATCGAGGATCGCCTCTACTTCCCTGGGATGGTCTATCGTGTCCAATAGAATCTGCTCGACGCCGCGGAGCTGCGCTGCCGCGAGGAGCGGTCCGCGGAGAGTGGCCAGGACGAATCCCTCGTCGCCCAGGGAGGACACGACGCGCGCCACCGCCTCGAAGAAGAGCGGCATGCGGCCTCCTTGAGAGGGATCGATGGCGCGCAGGGCATCCAGTCGGCGCAGGTCGGCGAGGAGATACTCGCGCAGGATCGGCGGCCCATCGGCGGGCTGCTCCACGCGCGCGCCGAACGCCTCCGCCTCGGCGGTCACGCCGGAGGAGAGCTGCACCCCATCGAATCCGAACTCCCGACAACCCTCGACCATCACCCGGGCCATCGTCTCGGCGGAGCTGAAGAAGTCGCCGAGGGGCACGCCAAGTATCGTGGCAAACCCCGTGTGCAGGATGGGGAGCACCGGGAGCCGGTCGATGCTCTCGCCCGCGAGGGTGCAGGCCACGCGCTCTCTGCCTGTCATGGGTTCTTCTTTCTCGGGTCGTGTGAAGAGCGCCCGCCGGCATTTCTCTGGCGGGCGCTCGTAACTCCAGCGAAGCGTGCCGGAGGATGGGTTATTTGCTGACCAGCTCCAGTACCTGCACCTCGAGCGGCGCCAGCTTCCCGGTGAGTTTCCCTGCTTGCAGGGTCAGGGTTGGCTCTTGGCCGGGCAGGAACGCCTTGATGGTCGTTCCTGCGCCTGTCGGCAGTTGGATGGCGACCTCACGCGGCTCCTTCTGTGAGGTGCTCACGACACAGAGGATGCGGCGCTCGCCGAGCTGCCAGATGCCGGCCACCATATCCGGCTGCGCCACTTCCAGCGTGCGCAACGTGCCGTCTAGGAGGAACGGGCGCAGGCGCTCGATCTCCGGGGGCAGGGTTTTCATCTCTGCCCAGAGCTGCGGGTGTTTCGAGACATCGAAGCCCTGATCGGCGTAAGTGTAGTAGATAATCCCCTTGACCCCGGCGAGGAGCGCCTGGTAGGTCATGTTGCGGCATTCCGCGAAGGTGGGCACGCGCCAGGGCCCCTTCTCGTAGCCGAAGCACTGCAGGACTCCCCAGATGGGCCGGCCGTGCTTCGCGGCCTCCTGCCGCGCGGAGGTGAGGCTCTGGGTTACCAGAGAGATGGGCGATTTCGGAATAGGATACGGATCCGGCGCGATGATCTCCGCGCACCCCGCATAGCGCTCGTACGTCGAAGGCACGCACAGCACCATGTAAGTCGGGTGGTCGGGATCCGCACGCTTGAACCGGTCGTACCGGGCGAGCATCTCCGCGGGCGAGACACCGCTCCCGTCCGGCTCGTCGCCCGGGTTCCAGGCCAGCACCGCCGGGTGGTCGCGGTAGCGCATGATCACCTGGATCGGATCCACCCCAAACTCGGTGATGACGCGCACGCCGAGCTTCTCCGCTTCGCTGAGAAACGGCTCCCACTCGTCCAGCTGCTTGATTCCCGCATGGACCGTGTTGAATCCGCCCGCGGCGATATCGCGCAGGAAGGCGAGGCGCTGCTCCGCCGTGAACGGCCACGAGACGTGGTACCACCCGAAGGGGAAGAACGGCTTCTCATCGACCAGCAGCGTGCCATCCTCGCGCGAGCGCACCTTTGCCGGCCGGTGGCGGTAGAACACCTCCTCCGTGGTGCCCAAGACCGTGTTGCCGCGCACCAGGCGCAGCGTGGCTTTGTGCTCTCCGAGCGGAAGCGCGGAGACATCGACGATGTAGCTGCCGGCTGCCTCGGCCGGTTCCCACCGCCGGGCCACCTGACCATCCAGGAGCAGCTCTGCGGCGCACTTGGCGAGGTCAACGCCCGCGTCCGGTACGATAGTGGCGGAGAAGGGGAGCGTGGTGGCCGGCGGATAGAGGTGCCGGTCCGGGATCGTCATCGCGAGCATCGGGGGCACCGCAGCCGTGCGCTGCATGGTGAGCAGCGTCTTCTCGCCACTCATGATGTCGATGGCGAGGCGCTGGCTTCCGCGGCGGGTGACCGTGTAGGGGAGCGAGAAGCGGGCGGAGGCACCAGGAGCGGCCGTCGCAGTCAGTTGCGCCACCTGGTCGGGCGCCTCCTTGTCGTAGCCGATGCGGAGCACGGCGCGGTACGTCGCCGCCTCTTTGCCCGTGTTGCGCAGTTCCAGGGTGGCCTGTCGGGGACCGGGCAGCGCGGCGCCCGCGTTGAAGGCGGTCACCGCGACTCCGGCACGCAATCCGAGGACGCGCGTCCAGAGGTTCTCCAGCAGGCCCTTGGCGAGCGCCTGGTTGGCATCACCGCGGAGCGCGAAGTAGCTGGTGACGGCGACGCACCCCTTGCCCACATCGCGTGTGGCGAAGAGGCTCTTCTTATCCGCGCAGGTGACCAGGGAACGCCAGCCATCGCCCCAGGCATCGATGTGCGCCCAAATACTTCGGGTCTTGAAGAGTGGCGGGAGCTCGTGCGGCACGTGGAGCAGGGGATCGGTCGGATCGCACTCGATGGCGCGCGAGCCGCCGTGCTTCTTTGTATAGGGCGCGCAGCCCGCGGTGCGCAGCATGAAGTCGGGCCCTAGGCGGCTCATCCAGAGGTCGAGCACGGAGTCGTAGCTGGCATCAACGATCAGGATCCCGCCGCCGCGCTCCAGGAAGCGCAGCCACGCCTCCTTATACGGCGCCATATCCTGCGGCTGCTCGTAGTTGGCCACGCTCGTGGCCACGATCAGGTCAAACTCGTCGAGGCGACCGATCCACTGGGCCACCTCCCGGTTGTGCAGCTTCTCGGAGGGCCACCCCAGCGTCTTGAGATGCTGGTCAAACTCATTCTTGAACGAGGCGTTGCTCCAGGAGCTGTAGAGAACGCCGACTTTCGGCGCTGCCTCGACAGGCGAAACGGCGCACAGCGCGCAGAGGACGGCAGCCAGATAGCAGAGTCTCATGGGTTACCTCCCTCTAGAAGTGGAGCTCGTGGTCTCCCCAGATCGTCTGCAGGTAATCAATCTGCGCGGCGTGCTGGCCCATGTGCGAGCCGAACAGCGTCAGGAAAAAGCTCATCGGCGCCTTGAGGAAAGGCGTCTCCACCATCTTGTCGATCTGATCCGGCTTCACCTGATCGAGCGCAGCGAGGACAGTCTCGGTGCTCTCTTCGATGAGTTGGATAGCTGCCTCGCGGGTGGTGATCGCCTTCTCGGCGGCTTCCCCCATCGCCAGGAGCTCGGCGGGGTCGTTGGTGGGCAGGGCCTCTCCCGCGATCGCCCCGGCGAGCGTCTGGTTGGTGACGCCTACGTGCGCCGCGATGCGCAGTGCGCTAAGGGCTGTCGGCGAGGGCGTCCACGTCAGCTTGTCATCCGGCACAAAAGCGAAGGTGTTCAGGAAGCGGCTCTTTCCTTCACGGGTCCACTGCTTTGCTTGCTCGATTGGGTCGATCATTGTTCTCTCCTTTAGCGGTACCAGTTGGCTGTGAGATACTCGATGTAGCGGTCCATCATCGCCTTCGGAATGTTGGGCGGGAGGTGGTTGCCGACGGCAAAGATCACGCCCTTGCATTTGCGGGCCACCTCGAAGGTACGGTCCATCGACGCGCGCACCTGATCCCATGTGCCGAAGGCCATATCGCGGCAATCGGTGAAACTCCCGACCAGGCAGTGCGAGCTGCCAAAGCGCTCTGCCGCCCAGCCGAAATCGACGAACGGCTCGAAGATGAGGCCGTCGGCGCCGGCCTCGACGATCTCCTCCGCGAACTCGGTGTAGTCGCCATCCGAGCAGAAGAGGACCTTCTTGCCGGCGGCGCGCAGCGGTTTCCAGAGCTCCGCGTAGCGCGGGATGATCACCTTGCGGTAGATATCCGGGTGCATGAAGGCGCCTTCCGCCCAGACGAAATCGTCGTGCTGGATCACCACCTCGACGCTTGTCTTGGCCCAGGCCTCCATGTGGTGGCGCGTGTAGCGATAGAAGCTGTCGAAAACGGGCTCCATCCTGGACACGTTGGCCGCACCGAGCAGCAGCATCTCCCAGCCGAAGGTAGCGATGGCGCCCGAGACGATCGTCCTGTAGTAGCCGCCCGCGGTGAGTTGGTCCGGCCACGCCCGCCGGGCGTTCTGGACGAGCTGCTCGTAAGCCTGCACCTGGGCATCGAAATCCGGCAGCCCGTACTCGGCGACGGCATCAAAGGCCCACACCTCATCCACCGTCTCGAAGGGACAGCGCGCTGGCGCGCGCCGGTCGCTCCCATCGGAGGCGTACACCGCATGCCCCATGTCTGTCACGCGACCACGCGCCCCCCAGTTCACGTGAAGGCCATCGTTCGTGCCCCATAGGAAGTCCATTCCCCAGAAGTCATAGAAGCGCCGGTGCGCCTCCTGCGACGCGGGATCCAGGCCCGTTTTCTCACGAATGTACTCTGTGTGGTAGCTCAGGCTGTAGTCGGTGTGGGCGAGGCGTGATGTCGGCCTGAGATAGATGGTATCGAGCGCCAACTCTCTGCTCACGAGCACCTCCGGCCGAAGCATGTTCGGACACCGTTGCGTGGGCGGGCCCGCCGCCAGCACTCTGGCATAGTGGTTCGGCCCGTCATGTGACGATTCCCCCCGGCGATGACATGCCGGCCCCGCTCTCGAGGCACGCGCGGGTATGGTCATACGTCGAAAACGACGGTGGCGGTCAGATCCTCGCCATCGCGCTCGATTTTCAGGTCATAGTAGGTCGCGGCCTTCACCGAGTGGATCGCGGAGAGGTCCGGGTCGGGATAGGCGAGGGCCTCCACGCCGGCGTCGCAGGAGTGGCTGAGGATCTCAACGTCAGTGTACACCTCGGCGTGGGTCTCTGCCAGGTAGATGAGCTCATTGAGGAAGGTGACCAACAGCCCCTCCTCATCGGGAGCGCCCTCGGAAACGACACGGCGTGGGGAGATGCCGGGAACACGGTGCGGCTCCAGGCTCTCGCGGCCAAGAGAAGCGGCGGTGACACCGAGAGCGGCCGCCCGGAGGAGGGCGGGCAGGTCGCGGCCGCGCGCGCGAATCGCAATATCGGCTGTGTGCGGAACGAATACGAAATTGGCCATCACTCAGGTGCCCCTTTCGCCTGCTTCTGCTGGAACCCATTATACCCGGCGTGGGGCGGGCTCGGCAAGCCCTGTTCCATCGCGCAAACGCCCATACTGCAGGCGTGCGCGGGCACAGACATCCGCACTGCACGGGTCGCGCGGGCGTCAGTACCCGCGCTGCTTGTGTCTCCAGGCTCGTGCCTGTTGGCCTGGGAGAACGCCGCTTGCCTGCCAGTTGACACCAAAGAATCGGCGTGGTAAGATGAGATTGGTCGGGTGAGTGGTCGGAAGCGATTGCTGGCCTGGCTCTTTTGCTTGCGCCCATTGTCTTGAGGAGGATCGCATGGGAGTATTTCTTCTGTCGATGGTAGCATCAAGCCTGCTGATCACGGTCATGACGCTGCGCCCCCGCATGGCCCCTGTGCGCGTTCGCGCTGGTCGCCCGGCGCGCCTTTCCCGCACCCGCTGATTCCCAGGTTTCCCTTCCTAAAGCGGCGCTGTCGCACCGCTTCTCCTCCCGCCCCGGGAGAAGGGCAGGCGGTGGCCGTCCGCGTTGCTTCGTTTGCTTTTCGTCATGGGCGGCTCGGGCCGTTGTCTCCTCCTGAGGCCTGAGCTGACGCCGATAACCGATCCCGCGCTCACATCTCCCCTCGCACGAGCGCCCACTCCTGCGGCTGCCTCTCGTGGTTGCCGCACGTCTGGTCGTGGATCACCCCCTCCTGCGGTTGTTCAACCTGCCAGGCTACCCTATAGATCCGTTAGGCATCCGCCATAATCGAAAATAGAGACGCAGTAACCACCAATAACCATCAATACCACGGGTGGGCCAGATGACGGATGTGATGACGATCAAGCAGCTCGCGGAGTACCTGCAGCTCCCGGTGACATCGCTCTACCAGATGGCGCAGAGCGGGAGGCTGCCAGCCGCGAAGGTGGGAAAGCATTGGCGATTCCAGCGGCAGATGATCGATGAGTGGCTGCGCCATCAGAGCGCTTGGGGAAGCCGCCGGGTGTTGGTGGTGGATGATGACGACCTGGTCCGACAAACTTTCAGAGACAGCCTGGAGGTGATTGGGTGCCAGGTGTGTCTGGCGGCCGATGGCGATGAGTGCCTGGCGCTCGCCGAGCGCGAAACGTTCGATCTCATCTTCCTCGATCTGGTGATGCCGGGCAAAGATGGTGTGGATGTGCTCAGCGCCCTCCGCGGGCGGGGGTGCAAGACGCACGTGGTGCTGATCACTGCGTATCCAGAGAGCGACCTCTTGAACGAGGCGCTCAAGCACGGACCGATCACGCTGATTCGCAAGCCGGTCGGCATTGCCGCGGTGCAATCGACCGCGGAGATGCTGCTCGATCTGCGCCGGCCAGCGATGCACTCTTAGAGGAATGCCCCCGGGAGGTACGCCGGGGGCCAGAGTTTCCCTCAAGACGCCCTGCCGGGGGCGGGCCAGAATCCGGCGCAGTGGAAGGCCCGTAGGGTCCTTCTCGCATCGTGGGGTGAGGGCTCGGCAAGCCGAGTCCGTGGGGATAGGAAGTGTGGTTCGATGACGAAAAGGCAGGGCCTGCTGCTGGCGCTGGCGCTGGCGTGCGGCTCAACTCTCCTCACCTACCTGTGGTATCAGGGCAAGGCGCCCGCCGCCGAAGCGGCCCGGCCAGGGGCGGAGGCGCGCAAAGAGACTTCCTCGGCGGTTGCGATCCAGCCGGCCTCAGAGCGTACCACCGCCGGGGGTTTCGCCGTGCCGCGCCATCAGCGCGCGGTCGTGATTACCGTCGATGCGACCCAAGGCGCCGGGGCGCTGGCTCAGCCGTCAGACCACGTTGATATCCTCTTGGCGGCCAAGGACCTCCAGTCGCACTATCTAGCCGAGACGATTCTCCAGGACGTGCCCGTTCTCGGGCCGACCGGTACCGAGACGAACGCTACCGCTGCCCCAGCCACGCGCGACGGCAAGCGGCAGATCGTCGTCGCTGTGAGTCCGCACGATGCCCAGCGGCTCATGGCCGCGCAGCTGCGGGGTGACCTCGTCATCACGCTCCGCAATCCCGGAGACCGCGAGTACGCGTACGTGCGCCCGGTGGTCAACCCGGCAGCGCCCAAGCCGGCGCCTGTGCCCGCGCCCGCGGCAGCAGCCCCCGCGAAACCGGCTACGCCGCCGGCCGCAAACCCGGCGCCTGCGCGGCGCACGGCACCGCGTCCGGCACGTCCGGCGCCTCGCCGCCCCTCGATGGCGGTGGCTGGCATCCCTCCCGAGCCGGTCCAGGTGCTTCCTCCGCCCACGCGCCCGGTAGCGCCGCTGGCTCCTGTCTCGCGGCCGGCGCCGGCAGCGCCTAGCGCCTCGGACTCGCGCTCCGCGGATTCCCCCGCGCCGAAAGCGATTGAGGTGGTCAAGGGCACCTCGGTACAGACGGTTCTGGTGAAGGAGTAGGGCCGTGGGAGACAAAGGCCAGATCACCCTACTCATCGCCTGCCGGGAGCGCCCTGACCTGATCGGGCTGGACCACGTGCATACCGCCCAGGGAGTCATTCGGGTGGTGGGCCAGGTGCACGACTCCCTGGAGGTTCTCCAGGGAGTCGTGGGGATGCGCCCCGATGTGCTCCTGATCGACGGGCAGGCGCCCGAGTTCGACGCTCTCAACACCACGCTCGAGGTGAGCGCGTCCACGCGGAGCACCGGCGTCATTGTGCTAGGCGGGGAGGACTCTGCTGACTACCTGCGCCGGGCAATGCGCGCCGGCGCGAAGGAATGCCTCACTGCGTCGGTGGATCTCGACACCCTCGCCGATGCGATTGCCGAGGTGGCGTCCATTCAGAGGCAGCTCTTCCCGGTGGATGGGCCGGCTGCCAGCGGCGATGGCAGCCACCTCTCCCGCGTGATCACCGTCTGTGGGGGCAAGGAAGGGGTGGGCAAGACCACCATCGCCGTCAACCTGGCCGTGGCGTTGGCGCGCGTCTCCGGAGACCGCGTCGCGCTTCTCGACCTGGCCTTTGGCGACGCCGCGGTGATGCTTAACCTGACCACGCACCACGGCTTCGCGGAGCTGCAGGCGCAGGAAGGCCGGGTGGATCCCACCAGCCTGCGCGAGCTGATGCGGCAGCATGAGGCGGGAGTCAGCGTGCTCCCGCGCGTGGCGCGGCTGCGCTATCTCGAGCAGGATCCGGTGGATGCTTACGTCGTTCAGGACGTGGTTGGTTACCTGCGCGAGCAGTTCCGCTACATCGTCGTCGATAACCCGCCGATGCATCTGGAGAGCGAGCTCCAGAGCCTATCGCTGGCAGATGAGGTGCTGTGCGTCACCACACCGTGGGATATCCTGACCCTTCGCAACACCCGCGCGTTTCTGGATGCGGCGGTGGGCACCTTTTGCCCGTCGGATCGCGTGCGCCTGGTGTTGAACCGCAGTGACGACCACGCCATGGTGAGCCGGGCGGATGTAGAGAAGGCGCTGCAACGCACGGTCTCCATTTACATTCCCAATGATGCGCGCCTGGTCGCCTCCTCGATCAATGTGGGCGTGCCGTTCGTCATCAGCAAGCCGGAGAGCCCCGTTTCGCGCGCCATCAAGCAGTTTGCTGCCAGCATCGCCGGCGTGGAGAAAACGTCGGGCTCGGTCCGACGGGCATTCGCGCTCTTTCGCTGATCGGGGAGGAGGTAGAGGGTGGTAGATTCCCTGCGCCTGCATGACCTGCGCCCCGGACTGCTGGACGGTCGAATCCAAGGGGGGGCTGTGGCGCGGAAGGACAAGGTCACCTTCGGGGATCGGCCTGCGCTACCAGAGCATATGCTCTCGTTGCGGGCCAAGATACACCAGCGCGTGCTTCAGGAGATGGATGCAGAGACGCTCCGCTCGGCCACGCGATCCGGGTCGGACCGCGACGAGGTGCAGCGGCGGGCCCAGCAGGCGATGTTGGCGACGCTGACTGAGGATGGCATCCAGGTCGTGCCTAGCTTGCGAAACATCCTCCTGGCAGAGGTGATGGACGAGCTCCTCGGGTATGGGCCAATCCAGCCGTTGCTGGATGATCCGGCGATTACCGAGGTGGTGGTCAACGCGCCCCGCGAGGTCTTCGCCGAGAAGGCGGGTCGGCTGCGGCGCACCGACCGCATGTTCAACGACAATGCGCACGTGCTGCGGATCATCAACAAGATCGTGGCCCCTCTGGGCCGGCGCGTTGATGAGAGCTCGCCGATGGTGGATGCCCGTCTGCCGGATGGCTCTCGCGTCAACATCGTCGTGCCCCCGGTCGCTCTCAGGGGTCCGGCGATCACGATCCGCAAGTTCTCGCGCATTCCGTTCACGGTGCATGACCTGATCCAGAAGGGGACGCTCACCGAGCCGATGGCTACCTTCCTGCGCGCTTGCGTAGAGGCCCGGCTCAATATGCTCATCTCTGGAGGCACGGGAAGCGGCAAGACGACGACGCTCAACGTTCTCTCCTCCTTCATCCCGGACCACGAGCGTGTCGTCACTATCGAGGATGCTGCGGAGTTGCAGCTTCACCAGGAGGATCTGGTGGCGCTGGAGGCGCGCCCGGGCACCGTGGAGGGGAAGTGCGCGGTCACGATTCGCGACCTAGTGCGGAACTCGCTGCGCATGCGCCCGGATCGGATTGTCGTCGGCGAGGTTCGCGGCGGCGAATCGCTCGACATGCTTCAGGCGATGAACACGGGCCATGATGGCTCGTTGAGCACCATCCACGCCAACTCGCCGCGCGACGCCCTGGCCCGGTTGGAGACGCTGACGCTCATGTCGGGCGTCGACCTGCCGATGCGCGCGATCACCAAGCAGATCGCCAGCGCCATCCAGGTGATTGTGCAGCAAGGCCGTCTCCAGGATGGCACGCGCAAGGTGACGCACATCACGGAGGTGCATGGGATGGAGGGCGACACGGTCCTCCTGCAGGATATCTTCGTCTTCGAGCAGACGGGAGTGAGCCCGGATGGTCGGGTGATTGGCGAGCACCGGCCGACGGGTCTCCGCCCGCGGGCACTCGCGCGCCTGGAAGCGGCGGGAATCCGCCTGCCGCCCTCGCTCTTCTTGCGCTAGGAATGAGAGCCGGAGAGATGCCTCCACTCCTCTTAATGGCAACGGTCTTCCTCGGAACGCTGGGGGGCGTGCTCGTGGCCCAGTATTACGCCACGCGTGCCCAGCGGACCGTAGGGCAGCGCATGCGCACCGTCATCGAGGGCCTTCCCGACCAGGCGAGCGTCCCAGGCGCGCACGGGGTGGGTGATTACTTTCCCAATGTGACCGCGCGGTTGCAGGAGACCTCCTACTTCCATCGGGTGGAAAGGCGGCTGGTGGCGGCGGGAGTGCCTCTGAGGGCGGCGGAGTTTATCACGATCTGTATTCTGGTGGGGGCTGCCGGGTTTCTGACCGCGGCTGTGTGGAGCCACCAGCCGGTGCGCGCGCTGATCTGGGGCGCGGTCGGGTTTGCCTCGCCGCACTTGGTGCTGAATGCCTTGGCCGAGCGCCGCCGCCAAGTCCTGGAAGCCCAGCTTGCCGACACCCTCGTGATGATCTCCTCCGCGTTGCAGGCAGGGTTCAGCTTCTTGCAGGGTGTTCAGATGGCCGCGGATCAGATGCCCCAACCGATTGGCGGCGAGCTGCAGCGCATGGTGCGCCTGGTGCAACTTGGCATGCCCGTGGAAGAGGCGCTGAATCAACTGGGCGACCGCGTTCAAAGCTGTGACTACGATCTCATGATCGCGGCGACGACGCTCCAACTGGCGACCGGCGGCAACCTGATCCGTCTCTTCAAGACGATCACGGAGACGATTCAGGAGCGCCTGCGCATTCGCGGCGAGATCCAGGCAACGACCGCTGAGGGACGGTTGAGCGCCATGGTCCTCGTCGCCCTCCCGGTGATCATGCTGGTGGTCCTGATGGTGATCAAGCCGGACTATGCCCACTCGATGCTCTTCCACCCGACGGGCGTTGCCATGCTCAAGGGTGCGGGGCTCCTCCAGATCGTCGGCATTCTGGCCATTCGGCGGATATTGAGCCTGGACCTGTAGCCCGGCAACACGCCGTGGGTAGCGGCAAGCCGGGGAGCGTGAAGCAAAGGACGGGGCCGCGCGTTGGGGGCGGCCAGGTTTCTTCGTCACCAACTTGGGCTGGGGAGATAGACAATGTGGATCGCGGTACTCATCGCCTGGACAGTGACGCTCGCCGTGGGCCTCTTCTTCCTCGTGACGCGCACCGATCGCGACATCGCCCTGGGCCGGCTGGAGGAAGTGACCGAAGGCGAGATTGCTCGCATCGCGCGGGAAGAGCGCGCGCGCGATCTGAGTGGCTCTCCCGCGCGCCGGCTGATGGAGACGCTTTTCGCGCCCATCGGCGAGTTTGTCAAGCGCATCTCCAGCATCGGCGGTGATGTGGAGGGACGCCTCATCGGCGCTGGGCTCACCGGATCGCTCACC
The DNA here is from genome assembly GCA_012512265.1 of Armatimonadota bacterium. Lineage (GTDB taxonomy): Bacteria > Armatimonadota > JAAZEB01 > JAAZEB01 > JAAZEB01 > DUUU01. Next base: position 27,602 of record JAAZEM010000079.1, read on the forward strand.
GTCGGCGAGTTCGTGGGGATCAAGGTGGTGGCGCTTCTGGTGCTGGGCGCCACGGCGCTGATTGCCTTGCCGTACGTGCGCGCGATGGGCGAGCAGTCGCTTCTCCTCGCGCTGTTCGCGCTCCCGCTGGCCGGCTTCGTGGGGCCAGACCTGGTGCTCAACTACCTGGTGCGCGCGCGCAAGCGCATGATCCGGAAGCGATTGGTGGATGCACTCGACCTGATCGTGCTGAGCATGGAGGCGGGTGTGGGCTTCGAGGGCGCGCTGGCGCGCACGGCGGAGAAGATCCGCGGGCCGATCTCCGAGGAGCTCAGCCAGATGCTGGGAGAGATCAACCATGGGAAGGCGCGTGCCGATGCCTTCAGCGATATGGCGGCCCGGGTTCAACTCGCGGAACTCTCTCTCCTCGTTGCCGCCATCAACCAGGCGGACCGGCTTGGCACGGGGATCGCCGATTCGCTGAGGGGCCTGGCCAGCAACCTGCGCGAGCGCAACATCCAGATCGCTCGCGAGGCGGCGGCCAAACTCTCGGTGAAGATGGTGTTTCCGCTGGTGCTCTTCATCTTCCCGGCGCTCTTTATCGTCATCCTGGGCCCCGCCATCATCTCCGTGATAGAGTCCGGGGGGCTGTTCTGAGAGTCTGGGCAGCGTGCTCGCCGTCGCCGGCCACGGCGAGCATTGGTGACACATGAGGGAGCGATGATGCTGCACGTACTCTGCGCTTTTGCACCCGCATGGAAATGCGCGCCGCGCGGCGCAATCCGCTGCCGCCAGGGAGATGAGCGGGGCGGAAGCCTGGTCGAGCTCGCCATCGTGTTGAGTGTGCTCTTGCTGTTGCTCCTCGGATGCGGCGAGTTGAGCGGTATCTACAAGGATTCCCTGGTGCTCTGTCAGGCGGCGCGCGAGGGCGCGCGCATCGCCGCCGTCGGCGCGACAGACAGTGCGATTGCAGCTCGGGTGCGCTCGGCGGCGCCCACCCTGGACCCGGGTCGGATTACCGTCGAGACGCGTTTTAGTGCCGATGACGGCGCGACCTTCCACGGAGTGCCGGGGGTGTCGGATGGGCGCAACGATATTCCCGCCGGCGCACTCATCCGGGTGCGTGCCACCTACCCACGGCGGCTCGCCACCCGGGTAGTGCTCCCGGGGTGGACGGAGGTAACGCTGCGATGCAACATGATCATCCAGCGGCAGTAGGACGGCGACGGCGCGAACGTGGCGCCGCGCTGGTAGAGTGCGCTTTGGTGGTGCCTTTTCTCGCGCTTCTCGTCCTGGGAACGGTTGAGATCGGGCGGCTCACGCGGAGCCAGCTGGCCCTGGCGCAGGCCGCTCGGGAAGGCGCCCAGTCGGCCGCGCGGGGATATTCCATCGAGCGGTGCGCGGCCCGCGTGCTGAATACGGCGGAGCACAGTGGGTTGATCCGCGCCAATGTGCACACGATTACTTTAGAGTGGAGCACCGATGGTGGTACCTGGGAGACGCTCGCGAATAGCCCGAGCGGCACGGAGAACGCTTCTCGCCGGGGCCACCTGGTGCGTGTCCGCGTGCGCTACCGGCACCCGCTCATCAGCCGGCTGGTCTTCCCCGGAAGCCAGCGCGAGATGAGCCAGGTGATGGTGGCCCGAAGGCAGTAGCCACAAAGGCGGGGGCGGCGCGGTCTGCCGTGCCCTGGCGGCACCGCGAACCGCGGGAGGCACGTGCCTCCGAGACGAACGGCACTAGAAGACGAGGGCTCGAACCAGCCGTTCGTCTCCCGCCCCTGATGCAGGGGGGGACGGGTGACATCCGCCCCTAATCGCGTAGGACGGCCGCCTTTTCAGAGAGGAGCGGCCCATTTCCGGGGCTGAATGCCAGAAGAGAGTGGGAGGGAGACGAGGATGGTTATTCTGGCTATCATGCCGTTGGTTCTACTGACGATTGCCATTCTGGGGCTCACCGGGATCATCCAGGTGGAGTTCATGCGGGACTGGTCGCGCGATATGAGGCGTGCTCTTCTGGCGGGGACGATTGCTGTGGGGTCAGTACTCTACCTGTACCATGGCTCCTACTGTGAGGTCGTCTCCCCGGATGGTCATTATCGCGCCAGCATTCGGTATAACGGCTTGCTCCTGCGCGCCGGCATGGAGGATCCCGAGGTGGCGATCGAGGGCGCCGGCCGTGATGGCCTCTACGTGGTGGCTCGCCAGAAGCTGGATGCAACAAACGGTTGGCCGCAGCGCCTGGTGTGGCATCCGGATGGCCGGCGCGTCGCGTGCGTGCAGCAGCAGCAGGGAATGCCTCCCTATTGCCGCGTCGTCCGCATCTCTCCGCACGTCGCTGTCTCGTGGTACCAGCGCGTGGAGAGCCTGGAGAGACCATAGCCGCAGGCGGGGGCGGGCATTGGCGCGCCGATGCCTGCCCCTGCCCGCAGTTCCTGTTAGCGATGCACGTTGGGATCGGTCTGCGTCACGCGCAGGCGGATAGTGTAGACGCCATCCCCGGTCAGAATGCCCCCGCGCCCGAAAAGCCGTCCGAACTGCCAGTTGGAGAGGCCCAGCTCCGGGCGGCGCAGCGCGTACTGCCCGTCCACCCAGCGGGTGAACCCGTTGCCCACGAAGGGGGCGTTCACGATTCGGAAGAAGCGCGCATACGCCTCCTCGCTCTTCGTGATCAGCGAGGCGACGAACTGCGGGCTCTGTGCGTTGAAGTGGGCGACCGCTTCATCGACGTCGCGCACGACCCGTAGCGTGACCTCCGGAGTCTGCTCCCACTCCCACTCATGGCCCATGCGGTCGGAAGCGATCTTCTCCGCGACGAGCTCCTCGACCTCGCCGCCAGCGCGCAGCATCTTCGCCTTCGTCTGGAACAGCTCTGCCGGAACGAACTCCTCGGATCCCTCTACGACGTGCAGCTTGTAGCCATGCCCCAGTTTCTCACCGCGCTCGCGCAGGGCTGCCAGGAGTGCCGGCACCAGATCGCCCGCTCGTGCCTGTGGAATGCACACCGTGTTCACGGTGTTGCACACCTTGCGGTCAAGAGAATGGAAGAGTGCCAGGCGAAACTCCTCGGCATCGGCGGTCTCGTCCGCGATGATCCAGGCGCCGCCGGTGCCGTGGAGGCTGACGGGCACGCCGGCCTGGCGCGCGATGCTCCCCAGTTGGTCGACGGCGCGCCCGGATCCGCGCGCGACCGCGAGGCCCAGCTTGGGATGCGAGAAGAGCGCCCACCCGGCGGAGTGCTCCGGGCTCTCGATGAGGACCACGCACCCCTCGGGAAGGCCAGCCGCCGCGAGGGCGGGTTCCAGCGCGTGCGCCATGATCGCCTTGGCGGTGCCCAGGGCGTCGCTTCCAATGCGCATCACCGTGGTGTTGCCACTGCGGAGCACGCCGGTTGCGTCGGCAAAGACGTTGGGCCGGCCTTCAAAGACGAAGCCCACCACGCCCAGGCCGCTGAGGACCTGTTCCACCTTCCACCCGGGGTGGGTGATGGTATCGATCACGCGGTCGCGCAGCGAGGGCGTATTCCGCCAATCCTTGAGGCCCTGGATCATGTCCTGACGCATCTTATCGCTGGCGACCAGGCGGGTGGTGGAACGTCCGCGCGCTCGGGCGCGTTCCACATCGGCGGCGTTTGCCTCGGCGATCCGGCTCCAGATCTGGTCGTCGGTCAGACGGGCTGCCAGTTCATCATAGAAGCGGTCAATGGCTGCATCCGGCACATCGCCGAGCGCCTGGAAGGCGGCATACGCCCGGGTCACCGCGGCATCGACCAGGTCGTGCTGCTCGCGTGGGATCCGGAGGACTTCCCCCGTCCCCTGCAGAACGACCAACTGATCGCCGGGTTGGTACTGCTTCACAATCTCATCTGGCACCGTCGTGATCCCGCCGCTATACAACACCTGCATTCCCTGAGTCAGCTTCATCGGAGCGTCCACTGGCATCCCCCCAAGAGCAATCTCGCGCCGGGCGCATCCAATCTGCCCGGCCACTACTCTGTTGGCGGCGGGCGCCCGTTTTCCCTGCGTGCCAGCGCGCCGGAGGCCCTCGGGAACTTGCCCCGTGCGCCGGCCGGCCGCGAGCTATGGGCTGAGAAGGACCCAGATCACCGCTACGATGGAGAGGACGATAGGAATGAAGGCACATCCGTAGAGCCGTCGCGAAATGCGGAGACGTTGGGGCGCCACGCCTGCGTCCTCCTTCCGCTGGCCTTCTTCGAGCGCGAGGAGACACGCGGCGGCCAGCTGCGCCCGATGCTCGGGGTCATCTCCGATAGTCTTGAAGAGATCGATGAGGCCCAGGACCAGGTCGCGGGCATAGGGATCGACGGTCATGACCATGAGGGTGCGCCGGGCTTCTTCGAGCTGATCACCCGACATCGTTGCTGTCGTCAACACCAGTTTGCGCATGGCTTCCACGCTTGCGGCTCCTTACCGTCCGATAGGGCGGCTCCTTCGGGAACATACCACGCGGGGGGCGTTGGGAAACGCGCTTATCAGGCCCGGTTGCCGGATCCGGCTGGCCCTGTGAGGCCGATCAGTACCTCGCTTGGTTGACGGTCCTCAGGAATGCTGGTATGATACGAGCGTCAACCTGCAGATGCATCCGGTCGATAGACCCGGGTGAGGGGAGACGGCGAATGCCTCTAACGGACAGAGACCTACTCGCGCAGTTGGCTGAGGTGGAGGCCGTGGCGCGACACCTGCGCGAGCGGCTGGGCGAGATACGTACCCTCGCGGCGGTGATCCAGCGAGCGATCCGCGCCGGGCATAAGGTGCTGACCTGCGGGAACGGAGGCAGCGCGGCGGAGGCGGCGCATCTGGCGACGGAGCTGCTGGGCCGCTATAAAGGCGACCGGCCGGCACTACCCGCGGTGGCGCTTAACACGGACGGCGCCCTCCTCACCTGCATCGGCAACGATTTCGGCTACGACGCTCTCTTTACCCGGCAGGTCGCGGGTCTCGGCCAGGCGGGGGATGTTCTGGTGCTCTTCACCACGAGTGGCAACTCGCGCAACCTGGTAGATGCGGCGCGCGTGGCGAAGGCGCAGGGCCTTTTCACCGCTGCGCTCCTGGGTAAGGATGGAGGCGCGCTGCGCGGCATCGCCGATTGGGAGCTCTTGCTCCCGTTCTCAGAGACGGCGCGCGTGCAGGAAGGCCATCTGATGGTCATCCATCTCCTCTCAGAGCTACTGGAGGAGTATCCATCCGGCGGCAGTGAATAGGCTTGCGTCCCAAGCGTATCAGCCCTTGAGAGCTGCCGGCGCCTCCAGCCACTCCGGTGTGCCCGGAGCCGGGACAAACACGGTGTGCCCCTCCAGCCGCGCGCGCTCCCTTCGGATCGCCATCAACACGATATCATCGCGCAGCCGGTTGTAGCTGTACGCGATCACTGAGTCGTAGAGGACGCTCAGGAGCACCTCCGGCGGGCGGTCCGCGTTCCGGGCCACAAGGTCGCTCACCCGCTCCAGTCCCAAGAGACCATCATCGCCACACGCATCCGGCAAGCCGTCCGTGTAGAGGAAGAGCAGGTCGCCCTCCTCAAGCCGCGTATCGATCCGGGAGTAGGTGCCGGCTGGAATGCCGAAAAATGCGGGCCCATCAAGGGGCAGGACCTCCATTCGCCTCTCGGCGGCATGCCACAAGAGCGGTTGCTCGTGGCCTGCACTTGCGCAGCGGAGCCGGCCGGTATCGCGTTCGAGAACGCCAAGGAAGACGGTGAGGATCCGGTCGGGATCCAGAGCGGTGATTGGGCGGCGCGCCTCCGCGAGGACGCGCTCGGGGTGCTGCGGGTCCTGGAGAAGCAGTGCCATGAGCGTATGCTGCGCCTGGGCAGCCAGGACCGCCGCGTCCAGCCCCTTACCGCCCACGTCGCCCACCACCACGCCAACCCGGCGCGGATCGATCTCGATCAGGTTGTAGAAGTCACCGCCAACATCGGCCTCGACGAGCGCGGGACGATAGCTGTGCGCGATGGCATAGCCCGGCACCCGCTCTTCCTCGCGAGGGAGCAGCGTGCTTTGGAAACGCTGGGCGATCTGCTTCTCGCGGTGATACGCCTCTTCTGCTTGCCGCTGTGCCTGGCGGAGCGCCGCCTCGGCCTGCTTCCGCTCGGTAATGTCGCGAATCAGCCCCGTGAAATGGACGTGGTCCGCGAGGCGGACTTCGCTGACCGCCAGATCCATTGGGAAGAGGGTGCCATCCTTGCGCTGCCCGATGACCTCCCCGGCCGATGCCGATGATGTGTGCCTGGCCCGTGGCAAGGTAGCGCCGGATGAAGTCGGTATGCTGGCTGCGGTACGGTTCCGGCATCAGGATGGAGACGTTTTGCCCAATCGCCTCCTCTGGCGCGTAACCGAAGATGCGCGCCGCCGCCGGGTTGAACGACTCGATGATCCCCTCTTCATCGATGGTGATGATCCCCTCGACGGCGGTCTCGATGGCGGCGCGTGCCTTCATCTCGCTCTCAATGAGCTCCTCATCGGCATGTTTATGCGCGGTGATATCGGCGACCAGGAGGGCAACGGCATGCACCACGCCATCGCGGTGCAGGGGGCCCAGGCGGATCTCCACCCAGCGGTTCCCGGCTTCCGGCACCCGGATCTCTTCGCGAAGGGTCGCGCCGGCGGCTGCCCGATCCAGGAGGGGGAGCAGGGATGCGGTCATGCTGTCGCTGAGGCACGCGGGCAGCGGGGCGTTCAGGGGGCCGTCTATCCCCAGGAGCTGCCCGAACAGGCTGTTGGCTGCTGTGACATGGAACGAGGGGACACTGACGATACCGGCGCCCACCGGCGCTTGCGTCAGGAACTCCTCTGCCGCTTCTGGCGGAAAAGAGAGCTGCTTCCTTCTGTCGTCCTCGCTCCGATCTCCCATATTCCCTCGCGGTATACGCTCTGCGTTCCAGAGAAGCCGCGCCATCGTAAACGATTATACCCGACGGCGTGCTGTGCGTCAAAACCGAGGGCAGGGAGGGCAAGCGCGGGTGGGGACCAAATCTGAAGGCGCGCCTCGTGAAGGTGGAAAAAGCGCACCGCGGCCGGCTCGAAAGGGCAAGCCGACCGCGGCGTCAAGTGGTTTCCAGGGTCCGCTGGGATTCCGAGATAAGGAGCAGGCTGCCCGCACGCGCGGAGCTCGAAGCTCCGTGCTGCTTTCCGGCAAAGCCCTTTCAGGGCTTCCCCTCCCAGCCACCGCCGTTTTGCAACGTCTGGGAGTATCCCCAACCCAGCCCGGCAGGGCCTCGCTCACAAGCAGCGCGGTGACTTATCGCCGCGCGCCGGGTTGCTCAATGCCTCCGTGGCTTCGGATTCCTTATCTCGGAATCCCAGCAGGGTCCGCGAGATCAGTAGACGACCATGGTGAGGGGATAAGCAGCAATTCCCTCTGCGCCCGCGCGCTTCAGCTCGGGCACCAGATCCCGAACTTTCCGCGGGTCGAGGATCGTCTCCATGGCGACCCACTCGGGGTCGGAAAGCGTCGAGATCGTCGGCTTCCGCAAGGCAGGCAGAACGTTGATCACCGCATCCAGGTCGCGCCGGCGAACATTCATCTTCAATCCGACGAGATCCTGGGCATTGATGGCGCCCTGCAGCAGCATCGCCAGGTTTTCTGCCTTCTTCCGCTTCCAGGGATCCTCCCAGGAGCGGTGGTTGGCAACAAAGCGCGTCGTGCTCTTCATCAATTCGAAGGCGATGCGAAGGCCGTTGGCCCGGAGCGAGTTCCCCGTCTCGGTGTTGGCGACGATGGCATCGGCGAGATCGGGCACCTTCATCTCGCAGGCGCCCCACGAGAACTCCACCTGAGCGTCCACCTCATGAGTGGCCAGCCACATCTTCGTGAGCTCGACGTACTCCGTGGCGATGCGCTTGCCCTGAAGCTCGCGCACATCCTGGATCGGATCATCCTTGTGCACGGCGCAGACAATGCGCACAGGGCCGAAGCCCACTTTGGCGTAGACCAACTCCCCAACCTGCACCAGATCGGCGCCAGAAGAGAGGATCCAGTCGTATCCGGTAAGGCCGCAGTCAATGATGCCATCCTCAATGTAGCGCGGAATCTCCTGCGGGCGGATGAGAAGACCGGACAGCTCAGGGTCGTCCATGTCGACATGGTAGGAGCGACCGTTCACTGACAGGTTGTATCCGGCTTTACGGAAAAGGCCAAAAGTCGATTCCTGCAGGCTCCCTTTTGGAAGCCCAATCTTGAGCACGCGTTTGTCCACAGCAGTTAGTCCTCGTTCACAAAAGTAAGGGCAGAACCACCCAACACCCTCTGCTTTCGCGGTGCAATGGCACGTCTCCTCCCTGATACAGGAACAAAGGGGGCTTCCACTGGGGGTTTTCAGCCGCGTGCAGTCGTGGTATACTGCAGAAGGCGCCTGCCTGCCAGGCGTGTTAGGGAGTGAGGCTTAGATGCAGCACAGGAGCCTAGTCGCATTGTTCTTGGCCGCGCTGCTGGGTGCAGCCGTGGGAACTGGAGTGACGCTTAGGCTGACTCGAACGGCTACACCGGTTCAGACGCCGGCGCCGCCAGTGCAGCCGCCTCTGCAGCCCACGGGCACGGTCGATCCGGTGGTGAGCATCGTCAAGCGGATTGCGCCGGCGGTCGTCTCGATCCAAACGCTCACCCCCGGGGAGCAGACCTTCTTCGGAGTGACGCCACCGCGGGAAGGGCAGGGATCAGGAGTGATTGTCACCCCCGATGGCCGAATTCTGACGAATAGCCACGTGGTGGCCGGCTCGGCCGAGATTCGCGTGCGCCTCTCCAATGGAGAGACGCTGCCTGGCAGGCTTATCGGCCAGGATCGGCGCAGCGACATCGCAGTAGTGCAGGTGCAGGGTCGCAACTTGCCGACTGCGCCCCTGGGCGACTCATCCGCGCTCCAGGTTGGCGAGGCGGTGGTGGCGATTGGCAACCCGATGGGCTTCCAGAGCACGGTGACCACGGGCGTGGTGAGCGCGTTGAACCGGACGCTGGAGCCCCAGCCGGGGACCGTGCTGGAGGATATGATCCAGACGGATGCGGCGATCAACCCGGGCAACTCTGGGGGGCCGCTGGTGAACTCCCGTGGCGAGGTGGTCGGGATCAACACGCTGATCATCTCCACGGCGCAGGGGCTTGGCTTCGCCATTCCGATCAACGGCGCGCAGCGCGTGGCCGAGCAGCTTGTCGAGCGCGGGCGTGTCGTCCGGCCGTGGCTTGGAGTGGCCACGGTTCCCCTCCCGGAGGAGATGGCGGCCGCGGTGGGCCTGCCTGTTGGCACGGGGGCCTATGTGGCGGAGGTTTTCCCCGGCAGCCCGGCGGCTCGGGCGGGAATTGAGCGTGGCGATATCCTGGTGCGCGCGGGCGGTCAACTGCTTCGCGGTACCGATGCACTGCGAGAAGTGATCCAGAGCCGGCAGGTGGGGGCCCAAATCACCGTGGAACTCCTACGCGACGGCGAGAGGATCGAAATACCGGTCCGCCTGGGAGAAGCACCAGTACCCTGATTTAGTAAGCGAAATGATGGCACCGATGGGGAAGAACGGAATCGGAGCCCGATGGTCCCCTCAGCGGGGCGTGCGCAAGGAGAGAGATAGATGGCGGATGTGAGTGGAGTTGAGGAGCAGGTTGAGGAGACGGCGCAGGCACAGCCGGCGGCCGAGGGGCAGGGAGAGGCCAAGCCGCATCCAGGCGCGTTGCGAGAAGCCGAAGTCGTTGCGGAGATGGAGATCGGGCGAACGAGCAAGCTCGTTTTCCAGGTAGGCAAGCGACGCACGGGCGACATGGCGTTTGATATTCGGGAGTATGTGGACCGCCCGGCGCGCGGCAACAGCCCGGGCTACACGGGCCCCACGCGCAGTGGCTTCCGACTGCACGAGGAGAACTACGAGGAGTTCCTGGAAGCGGTGAAATCTATCGGGCGCGCGCTGGGCTATCACGTGGATTGAGCCCGGAGGGTCCTCCGGAGGATGCCCGGGGGGCCAGGGATGCGAGTGAGGCCGGCCCGGAGCTCGCCATCGCGCCGGCGAGAGCGCGTCTCAGGCAGGGAGCCCACCGCGGCGCGTTGAATAGATCCCTCGTGGGTACATGCGCGGCTTGCCCAAAGCTGCCAGGCAAGCGGTATGGGAGGGAGAGCGGTGGAGCAGTACCGGAGACAATGCATCGGCATCCTCACCTCTGGCGGCGACTGCCCGGCGCTGAACGCGGCCATTCGTGGCATCGGCAAGGCGGCGCTCGGGCATTACGGCATGGAGGTGATCGGCATCCTCGATGGCTTCCGTGGCCTGGTGGAAAACCGGGCGCGCCCCCTCGCCGCGAGCGACCTCTCTGGCATCTTGACCAAGGGGGGCACCTTTCTGGGCACCAGCCGCGACAAGCCGCACCGCATCCCCGTCGCCGATGGCACCGAGGTGGACCTCTCCGCTGTGGCGATTGCCAACTACCGCCGGCTTCACCTCGATTGCCTCGTCTGCCTGGGCGGGGGCGGGACCCTGAAGAACGCCCACCGCCTGATGAAGCAGGGCGGGATCAACGTCGTCCACCTGCCAAAGACGATCGACAACGATGTCTGGGGCACCGATGCCTGCTTCGGTTACGATACGGCCCTCCAGATCGTGTCGGAGGCGATTGACCGGCTGCACTCCACGGCGGATAGCCACCACCGGATCATGGTGATCGAGACGATGGGGCATAACGCGGGGTGGCTCGCGCTCGGTGCGGGCGTGGCCGGCGGCGCGGACGTCATCCTCATCCCGGAGATCCCCTATAACCTGGATTACGTCGCCGAAAGCCTGGTGGCGCGTTTGCGGAAGGGCCGACGCTTCAGCATCGTGGTGGTGGCGGAAGGCGCCGCGCCGATATCGCCGGACGCGGAATCCGGTAACGGCGGAAAGAAACGCAAGAAACGCAACTCAGGAGAGCTATCCGTTGCAGGCGCCGGGTTCACCGGGATTGGGGCCGAGCTGGCCGCGGAGCTTCAGGCCCGCACCCATCTGGAGGCGCGCGTCACCGTCCTTGGCCACTTGCAGCGCGGCGGAACGCCCAGCCCAGCCGACCGCATCCTGGCCACCCGCCTGGGGACGGCCGCCGCGGATCTGATCGCCCGGGGGCAATATGGGGTGATGGTCGCCGTGCGCGGCGGCGAGTGCGTTCCCGTACCCATCGAGGAGGTCGCCGGCAAACTGCGAACGGTGCCCCTCGACCATCCCCTGATCGACACGGCGCGCAAGGTGGGCACCTGCCTGGGCGACCAGCTCTAGCCAGCGGCGCGATGCGCGCAGGAGCGAGCCTCGCGTGGCCGCGAGCGCGCGATTCGGAGCACCTCTTCCACCACCTGACCCAGGGGGAGTTGGGTGTTGATCTCGTGCCCGGCTCTCCTTCGGAGAAGCGGCTCCACGCTCTCCAAATGGCCCAGCACGCGCGCCCGCTCTTCCGGATCCTTGCCGTACGGGTTGTTGGTTCGGGTGATCAACCGCTCCACGATGAGATCGGCGGGCGCGCTCAACAGGATGATGTGGTCGAACTGATCGAGGAACTGGCGCATGTTGCTCGCGCACCCGCTCACGAACAGCATCTCGGCGTCCTCCGTGGAGAGAAGCGCCTGAATCCGATCCTCCCGCCACACCCATTCCTGTTCCGGATCGCCAGGGACCTCCTTCACGCCGGGAAACGGAACGAACGGAACCCACTTGGACCACTCGTCGCTATCCAGATCCACGGCCTTATGGCCGCGTGCCGCCAGCTCGCGGATGACGGTTGACTTCCCGGTTCCAGAGATGCCCGTCAGAAGCGTGCGAATCATGGGATCCTCTCGTCAGAGTGGGCGCGTCTACGGCGCGGGCAGCAGCCGCCTCGCCTCCTCGTCACTCAGCCCGACAATGCGAAAGAGCTTCTCGCGGGCGTGGGCCCCGGAAGCAAGGGAAATAGCAGATTTGGGAACACCCAGCGTGTCGGCCAGGAGCTCGATGCACGCGGCGTTGGCGGCGCCTTCGACCGGTGGGGCCGTGAGGCGCACCTGGAGCACGCCGTCGCGCCAGCCGACAATCTCCGAGCGCGATGCGCGTGGCTGCACGCGCACCCGAAGTGTCGTGGCCGGCAGCGCCGAGGGCGCTTTGGATGGTTGTCTCTTCATGGTGTCCTTACCACCGCCAGGAGCAACAGAGCCACGCCGTTGTTCAGCATGTGCGCCACGATGCTCGGGATGAGCGAACGGCGCAGCTCGACGGCGATCGCGAAAACGATCCCCAGGACCAGGATTGGGAGAAACCCGAGCGGGAGTTGCGGGTGGACGAGGGCGAAGAAGAGGCTCGTGACGGCGATGGCAGCGCCCGCCCCGGCGTGCCTGCGGATCGCCCCATAAAGTGCCCCGCGGAAGAAGATCTCCTCGAAGATGGGTGCCATCACAACGACCACCAGAATGAGGAACGCCCAATCCCAGAAGCTTTGTGCCCTCAGAGCGAGCGCGATTCCCGGGTTCGGCGGCGTGGGGACGTTTGGCAGGAGCCGGCCCAGGACCCCCGCGGTCAGGAGAAGCAGCGGGAGAGCCGCCAGGTAGGTGACCACGCCGTAGGCAATCTCGCGCGTCGCGATTGGAGACGATGGCGTGGCGGAATCGGATTCGGCAGATCCGCTCTCGGGGGCATCGCCGGAGCCCTGGCGGCGCGCGCCCGCGAGGAGGAGGGCACCGCCCGCGGCCGCCGCGACGATCTGGGTGAGTAGAAGGAGGCCGATGGGCGCCGCCAGCGGCCACTCGCGCGGCAGATCCAGAGCCGCCAGCAGCTGCCGGAGGCCCCAGCCGCCCGCGATAATCGCGAAAAACCACGCGACAAAGGCTTCGATGAGAGCGCGCGGCCTCACCGCCGTGAAGGGCTGCGGCCTATCCGCGGGGCGGAGGAGCCCCTGCTGGCGGAGGAGCAGCGCCGCTACCCACACTCCGGCGCCAAACGGTACCGCGATGAGCGCCAGGGAAGAGAAGAGGATAGCACCCATCACCCCAGGGCGCAGGCGCCGCTGCAGGCGCGCCAGCGTCTCCTGGGCTTGCGACGCGGCCCCTGCCTTCGCGTAGATCCGCGCGCGCACCAACTCGCCATACCAGGCCAGATTCAGGGCTTCAAGGCGCGAGAGTGCCGCGTCGCGCGCCGCCGGTGAGAGCGCGCCGGGAGCATACGCGGCTTGCCATAGCATGAGGTCTGGCCCCGACGAGCGCGCCCGAAGCCATTCCCAGGCGGCTTCCGGACCCTCGTTCACGCCCAGGAGAATGCCGATGCGCTGCTGGAGAACCGGGGAGCGCGGATGGGCCCGGAGGAGCACGCGATAGCGTTGGATCGCGGTGCGCAGCGCGCGGCGGGCCAGAGGATCGCTGGTGGGGAGCGCGGGATCGCGCAGGTGGACGATGGCGATGCGCGCGACAAGGTCAGCGTTGATTGCTTCGAGGGGGGCGCCGGCCACCGCGGCCTGACGGTGCTGCTCGCGCGCGTTCACGGCGAGGAGGAAAAGCGACGCCACGAACAGGAGCCCGAAGAGAGCAGTCCTAAGGGGATTCACCATCTTCCCGCGTGCCGTTCTCCAACGCGGCGAGGTGAGACCGGAGGAGCGCGGTGAACTCGAGGACGAAGCGCTCACGCTGCTCGCGTAGTTTCGCGCCCCGCTCCTCTTCCTGGCGAACGAGCGCGTGCGCCTGCTCCTGAATCCGCGCCGCTTCCTGGCGCGCTTCCTGGATGATCAACTCACTTTCGCGGCGCGCGTTGGCCCGGGCTTCGTCTGCACTGCTTTGGGCGAGGACCATCGCCTTGCGGATGCTCTCCTCCAGGCGGGCATAGTCTGCCAGGCGCTTGCCCATCTCCTCGACTTGCTGGCGCAGCTCCACATTCTCGCGAGTGAGGGCTTCGTAGTCGCGGGCCACTTCCTCCAGGAACGAATCAACCTCGCCCCGATGGTAGCCACTGAAAGCGCGGGAAAACTCTTTGTTGTAGATATCTAGCGGGGCAAGGCGCATCTAGTTCCCTTCAGGTTGATCCTTTCCACCGCGGCTGGATACGACCGGCCGCATCCTGGTAGTGCCGGTGCTTCTCCCGCGCGATGCCTGAACATCAGCCGATCAGCGCGCGCAGCAGCAGCTGCTGCACGAGGCTGAGCGCGAGCATCAGGAAAACCGGGGACAGGTCGAGCCCGCCCAGGTTCTCCGGCGGGATGATCCGGCGGAACGGCACGAGCATTGGCTCCACGACCCCCCGGAGGGTGCGGAACCACGATTGACGCTGCAGGCTAGGAACCCACGATCCCAGCACATAGATGATGATGAGCAGCCACAGCGCGTCGAAAAAGAGCTTCACCATCTGGGCTAAAGCCATATCGCGCTTGACCTCCTCCAATTCGCAGGCAACAACTGCATGAGATGGAGGACGCTATTTCGCCGCAGCACGTTCCAACTCGGCGGCTCGCGTGACCGCGGCATCCACCGCGTCCATCAGCGCGGCACGCAGCCCAGCGCGCTCCAGCGCCCGAATCCCGGCGATGGTGGTGCCACCCGGGGACGAGACCCGGTCCTTCACCTCGGCGGGGTGCTGCCCTGATTCGAGAATCAGCTTTCCCGTGCCCATCACGGTCTGGGCGGCCAGCTGTTGTGCGACCTCTCGCGTCAGCCCGGCCTGAACGCCCGCATCGGCAAGCGCCTCGATCACCAGGCAGAGATAGGCCGGGCCGCTCCCGCTGACCCCGGTGACCGCGTTGAGCAGTCTCTCCTCGACGCGCACGGCGGTGCCAACGGCACCGAAAATCCTCTCGGCGCGCTCCAGATGTTCCGCGCCAGCGGCCGAACCGGGAGCGAGCGCCGTTGCCGCCGCGCGGACGGTTGCCAGCAAATTGGGCATCGCGCGCACCACGGGGGTGCCTGGGGCTAACTTACCCTCCAGAGTGGCGAGCGAAACGCCGGCGGCGATAGAGAGGACCAGCGTATCGGAAGAAAGATGAGGGCGCAGCCCCTCGAGCACCTGACCGATCACCTGGGGCTTGACAGCCAGGAGAACGGTCTCCGCGCCCGCCACCGCCTCGGCATTCTCCTGAGTGGTGCGCACTCCCAGAGTGGCGAGGACGGCCAGGCGCGCGGTGCTGATGTCGCTGACGCAGACCTCGTCAGGGGCGTAGATACCCGCGGCCAGGATGCCGCGGATGAGCGCCTCGCCCATAAACCCGGAGCCGATGCAGGCCAGCCGTGTGTTGCTCATCTCATTGCGCATTCATGTAGAGGCCCTGCGAGGAGCTGAACTCCGAGTTCTCATCGGTGGCGATGAGAACGTTGCTGGGCGTGAAGAGGAAAACCCGCTCGCCGACGCGCTCGAAGTATCCATCGAGGGCATAGGTGGCGCCGCTGACGAAGTCGATGGCACGCCGCGCCATCTCCTCATCCGACTGCTCCAGGTTGAGGATCACGGGCCGGCGTTCCTTAAGCATGTCGGCGGCATAGCGCGCATCCTCGAGCGACCGGATGCAAATCTTGTGAATCTGGTGCGTTCGCCCAGACTGGAGACGGAGGATTTGCCCCTTTCGCCTGGAGGGGGTAGGCTCTGGCTCTTCCTCTTCCTCGTCCTCATAGGTGCCCAGTCCGATGAACTCCTTGAACCGAGTCCAACGCCCCGGCTGGGTCTCCTCAATCTCCTCGTCCTCGAGCGTAAAGCGTTTGGTCATCGTGGGCTACTCCCTCCGTGTGGGAACAGGTTATGGCTGGCGGTCGTGCGTGCCCGTGGCTCGCGCCCGCCGTGGTCCAAAAATCGCACTGCCCACCCGGACCAGGGTGGCTCCCTCTTCCACCGCCACTTCAAAGTCACCGCTCATGCCCATCGACAGATGGCGGCGATACGCGGGGGGCAGCGCCTCCCACAGCGCCCGGAGACGACGGAAGTAGGGTCGGGCTTCTTCGGGGTCCGCGGAGAAAGGCGGCATGCCCATCAACCCGGATGGGCGGATGCCTGGCAGGGCACCCAGGGCATCCATAAGCGCACCTGCTTCTTCCGGCGCGACACCAAATTTGCTCGCTTCGCCGGAGATGTTGACCTCCACGAGCACTTCTAAATTGCGCCCCGCTGCCACTGCATGGCGCGAGAGACGCTCGGCGAGATGCAGGCTGTCTACGGTGTGAATGATGTCGAAGAGAGCAGCGGCCTGGCCTGCCTTGTTGGACTGGAGGTGTCCGATCAGGTGCCAGGTCACTGGGTCGGGAATCTGAGCGCGCTTCTCCCGGGCCTCTTGCACGTAGTTCTCGCCGATGTGTTCCGCGCCAGCGGCGATCGCCTCTCGGACGACCTCTGTCGGCCACGTCTTGGTCACCACCACGAGGGTTACCTCGTCAGGCGACCGGCCCACCCGGCTCGCAGCCCGGGCGATGCGTTCTCGCACCCCCTGAAGATTTCGCGCTACCTCCCCTGGCACCCCATAACCCCCTTGTTGGTCGCGCGCTTGAGTATTATAGCACATAGGTCCTCTGCCTGCAAGCCCGTCCGTGCCACCTTTTGCCACAGATTTCCACCGGACGTGGCCTCACCAGAGTGGTTCGCTGGACGGCTGGCGCTTCCTCCCCACGCGAGTCACAGCCAGGCGCCGGCCCAGGTCCCTGTGCGTGCCCTATTCCAAAGGTGATTCCCAGATGCGGGAGATGCTCGCGTGATACCATCCTGCCGTCCGGTTTCACTTGCGCAACAGCGTTCCTCGGAGGGGCCAGGAACCGGCGCGCGAAGCACGAACCAGATTGCACCGAGACTGGTTCGTCGGAAAGGCCAGATGGATGAGACAGATCTCGCTCGATGGCGATTGGGAGTTGACGCACTTCGTTGAGGGGAGCACTTCGGTCCGGCACCCGGATGATCTGGCGCGCGCCGGCGGAGAGACACTTCCCGCGCGCGTGCCGGGCAACGTGGAGCTGGATCTCCAGCGCGCTGGCCGGCTGCCCGACCCCTTCTATGGCGATAACGTGCACCTGCTGCGCCCGCTTGAGTTCCACGAGTGGTGGTACCGGCGGCGTTTCGCGGCGCCAGAGCTTGCTCCGGGGCAGCGCGCCGTGCTCTGCTTTGGTGGCCTCGATTGCATCGCGACCATCTGGGTGAACGGCCAGGAAGTGGGCTGGGCGGAGAATATGCTGATCGAGCACCGCTTCGATGTGACCGGCATCCTGCGCCCGGGGGAGGAGAATGAAGTCGTGGTCCGCCTCGGCTCGGCGGTGAACGCCGCGCGCCACCACGAGCCGGATCCCTGCGAGGCCCACCTCCCGACCAACTGGGAGCTGCTCGCGGCGCGCAAAGCCGCGCACTCGGGTGGTTGGGATATTGCGCCGCGGATACTCTCGGCGGGCATCTGGCGTTCGGTCACGCTGGAGCTCCATGAGCCAACCGAGATCGTCAGCCTCTACTATGCCACCCGGCGTGTCTCGGAGTCCTCGGCGTCGATCAGTGTGCACTACCATTTCCGGACGGATCGCCTGGATCTGGACGGCTTCTCGTTGCGCTTCTCGGGGGTGTGCGGTGAGAGCCGCTTCGCGACTGAAGTGCCTGCGCGCTTCGTCTCCGGACAGTGTCACATCGAGGTGCTCCATCCCCGTCTCTGGTGGCCGAAAGGCTATGGCGAGCCGAATCTCTACACGGTAACCTGCGAGTTGCTCCATCGGGGCGAGCCGGTCGACCAGCGCACCGACCGAATCGGCCTGCGCACGGTGCGCCTCCAGCGCACGGAGGTCACGGGCGAGGCCGAGGGCGAGTTTCGGTTCGAGATCAACGGCACGCCGATTCTGGTGAAGGGCGCCAACTGGGTGCCGGCCGATGCCTTTCACTCGCGCGATGCCGAACGCTACGAGGCGTGCCTGTCGCTCTTCGATGACCTCGGGTGCAACATGGTGCGTTGCTGGGGCGGGGGCGTCTACGAGGACCACGCCTTTTTCGATTTCTGCGACGCGCACGGCATGATGGTATGGCAGGATTTCGCTTTCGCCTGCGCGCGCTATCCGCAGAACCCGGAGTTCCTGGAGAAGGTCCGTCGCGAGGCGGAGGCGGTGGTGCGCAAGCTGCGGAATCACCCGTCGCTTGTCGTGTGGTGTGGCGATAACGAGTGCGACGACGCCTGGCTGTGGGGTGGAGACGACCCGGGCCGCAACCTGATCACGCGCGAGGTGCTGCCGCGGGTTGTTCACCGGTGTGATCCCGGACGGCCTTTTGTGCCAAGCTCGCCCTACCACGCCCCGGAGCAGGTGCGCCGTGGCGAATCGCGCCTGCTTCCCGAGCAGCACCTCTGGGGCCCGCGCGACTACTTCAAGAGCCGGTTCTACACGGAGACCACGGCGCACTTCATCAGCGAGATCGGCTACCACGGCTGCCCCAACGTCTCCTCGATGCGCCGCTTCCTGGATGAAGAGCACCTCTGGCCGTGGCAGGAGAACTCCCAGTGGATCACCCACTGCACCGACTCCACGCCAGGCGGCGGGCCCTACAAGTACCGCGTGCGCCTCATGGCAGACCAGATTCGCGAGCTGTTCGGGTTCGAGCCGGAGACGCTGGAGGAGTTCGCACTCGCGTCTCAGATCTCCCAGGCGGAGGCGAAGAAGTTCTTCGTGGAGATGGTCCGCCTGCGCAAGTGGCGGCGCACAGGGGTCCTCTGGTGGAACGTCATCGACTGCTGGCCGCAGTTTTCTGACGCCGTCGTGGACTACTACTTCGGGAAGAAGCTGGCCTACTACTACCTCCGCCGGGTGCAGGAACCGGTGTGCCTCATGATCGATGAGCCGGAGAACTGGCACGTGCGCGTGGTGGCGGGAAACGACTCGCGCTCGCCAGCCGAGGGGCCGTTCCGCGTCTGGGATGCCGATACGGGCGAGACGCTGCTGGAAGGCGAGTTTCACACCCAGGCAAATGCCAATCAAGAGATCGGGCGGATCCGGGTTTCCCACGGCGAGCACCGGCTTTTCCTGATCGAGTGGAGCGTGGACGGGCGCAAGCGGGGGAACCACTATCTGCTGGGCAAGCCGCCCATCCCCTTCGAGCGTTACCGCGAATGGTTGCGGGCGATTGCCGCCCTCCCGGCTGGCTTCAACCCGGACGAGATCGCGCGCTAGGCGAAGGCGGCCGGGTATTCCTCCTGAGGGCGGGCGGCTGTGGATGAGCACGGGAGGTGGCCGATGTACGAGCGTATCCTGGTGCCGCTGGATGGTTCGGACGTCGCAGAGGAGGCGCTGGTGCACGCGCGCGAGATTGCGCGCTACTTTGGCTCGCGCCTCTACCTGCTGCATGTGGTAGAGCCGCTCCTGGTTCCGTCGCTGCCCTCCTTCGCGGGACCGGAGCTGAGCGCGCGGGAACACCCGGGAGATGCGGAGGCCGCGAGCAACTACCTTCAGGGGTGGGTGCACGCCCTCAGCGGCGAGGGCCTGGCTGCCGAAGGGCTGCTACGGCATGGCTCCCCGGCGGATGAGATCCTGGACTGCCAGGAGGGGCTTGGTATCAGCCTCATCGTCATCGCCACGGAGGACCGTCTCGGTTTGGGGATCTTCGCGGGTGAGCGCACATCGGATGCCGTCCTGGCGCGATCCGAAGTGCCGGTCCTGGTGGTACCGGTCGGGTGGAAGCCCGATGAGGGGGCGCGCGCCTGAAGCCTTATCGGTCGGAAGTGTGGGGTATGAGGAAACGGTGGTTTGAGAGAGGGGTGGGCATCAGCCTGGCGCTGTTGTGGATCGCCTGGGGAGCCGGGGCGGAGTCGGATGCGGCATCGTTCCCCGCTTATTCCATCCGGCGGGTGGTTTCACAGCGTCCGGCGATGGAGGGCGCGTTCAGCCCCGATGGGAGCCGGTTCGTCTTTGTTCACCGGGATCGCCTCTGGCTCTGCGAGGGCGGGCGAAGCCGGAGGGTCGGCGCGCCGGCCGTGGACCGCGTCTATCGCGCGCGGTGGGCCGCGGATCACCTTCTGGTTGTGAACCACGTCATCCCCGGGGAAGGCGATGCCCTGGGCGTGCTGGACCTGCGCGCCGGGCGCTACCGGCGGCTCGCGGTCCGGGTCCAAGAGGGCGATTTCGCGACGTCGCGCACCGGCGGCGTCGTGGTCTGGTGGCGACAGCCGCGTCCGCTTCCCGTTGCCCAGGCCCTGCGGGATGCGAGCCCGGCGGCCGGCGCCTGGATGGCGGTCTTGGGTGAGGGTGTTCCCTCTCCCGTGAGGCTGGCCTCGGGCGCGTACGCCAGGCTGGCGGTGCCGTCGCCTGACGGCCGGAGCATCCTCGGCCTGGCGTATGGAGAGAAGCTGTGTCTCCACCGGGTGCCCGCGGGGGGCGCGCGGATTCTGACCGGCGACACGGAGGGCACGCCAGTCGCGGCGGCGTGGTCTCCCGACGGGAGTGGTGTCGCCTGCCTCTTTGCCTCGGGCGATGGGGGAGAGGAGCGGCGGAGCTTGCGGGTGTACCGGGTGGGAGAGGATGAGCCCGCAACGCGCCCCGAGATTCCCCCGGGGTGCGTGGAGATCGCCTGGGATGCCGCCGGCGAGGGCCTCTTCTGCCGTGTCGCGGGGGAGGATCCTGGACTGTGGTACGTGGCCGCAACCGAGGGGAGCCAGCCGCGCCGCGTCTATGCGGGCCGGGTGCTCCAGTTCGCGTCACTTGCCGGCGGTCACGCGCTCCTCGTCGTTCCCGCCAGGGAGAAGCCGTGGCTCCACCAGCTCTATCTCGCGGGCATCGCCGGGGAGGAGGCACGACGCGTCACCAACACTCCCAGCTTTGACCACCTCGATTCCGTGTCGCCCGACTACCGAAGCGTGCTCATCACGCGCCGGCCGCGCGACGACCGGCAGTCGCTCTTCCCCGAGGCAACTCTTTGGCGGTTCGATCTGCGGGAGGAGTGATGCGGCCGGGCGCGCCGGGCAGGCGGGACGCTGCCAGGAAGGACGCGCCCTTGCGAGGCTCCACTGGAGGCGTTCCCTCTACGTCTGGGACTGCGCGCATGTCTCGAGGGATGCCGCGAGCGACGCGTAGAGTTCGTGCGCTTGCGCGACATCAGCGGCGATCTGCGCGCGCAACGCCTCGGGGGTGGGGAACTGCTCCTCGGTGCGAAGCCGGTCGAGGAAGCGCAGGTTCAGCTGCTTGCCGTAGAGGTCGCCCTCGAACCCCAGGAGGTGCGCCTCCACGGTGATCCGCGTGCCATCGAAGGTGGGGCGCCGGCCGACATTCACGGCGGCGCCGTAGCAGGCGCCTTCCACACAGGCCTGACACACATACACCCCGAGCGCGGGCAGGACCTTTTGAGGCGGATAGGCGATGTTGGCCGTGGGGAAGCCCAGGCTGCGTCCGATCTTTTCGCCGGAGACCACCTCGCCCGCCATCTGGTAGGGGCGCCCCAGCAGGCGGCGAGCATGTGCCACCTCGCCCGCTGCAAGGACGCGCCGGATTAGCGTGCTACTGATCGGCTCGCCATCGGCAGTGATCGGATCGACCGCCTCCAGCGTGAAGCCGCACTCCTTCTGCATCGCGGTCAGGAGAGCGATATCGCCCTGGCGCCCTTGCCCGAACCGGAAGTTGCGGCCCACGATAACCGCACGCGCGTCCAACTCACCGCGAAGCGAGCGCATCACAAAGTCGCGCGCCTGAATCGAGAGGAAAGCGGGCGTGACGCGCGCGACCACCACGAGCGAGATCCCCAGCGCGCGGATCAGGGCGAGCTTCTCCGGGAGCGTGGTCAGGTAGGGCCTTGCCCGGTCGGGCCGCAGGACCTCATCCGGGTGCCGGTCGAGTGTGAGTACGAGAGGTACCAAACCCCGATCGCTGGCAATGGCCATCGCCCGGCGGATCAGCGCCTGGTGACCACAATGAACGCCATCAAACATTCCTATCGCGACCGCCGTGGGAGAAGGGATTCCCTCTGCCAGGCGTCCACCTTGCAGTAAGTGCATCGGTTTGATTGCTCCATCCGCACTCCAGTTTCGCCGCGCTCTGTTCCAATGCCTGCCCCTGAAGCGCCTCGATCCTCTCTGGCATCGCTTGTGCAAACCCGGCCAAAATACCAGGAGGCTGGACGAGCAGGGGGGCGGTCAAGGGATGGTGACACCATGAGCCAAGCGCGACCATCAGACGTCGCTGAACGCATGCCGCAGAACACCATTCTGGCGGCAATCGCTGCGGGCCATCGCCTCTCGCTCCTGAGCGACCTGGTGTGTCCGGCATGCGGGCGCGAGATGCTGACGGAGGTTGCCTCCCAAGGGGCGAGCCCCACGAGCCTGGCGTGCAACCACTGCGGCCGGAGATGGCCGGTCCGCCAGCGGACGCCCGCGTTCCTGCCGCCCGTGGAGACGGCGATCCCTTCGGGTGCCGAGGCGCTCCTCCACGCGCCGGATGTGGAGCGTTGGGATGCCTTCTGCCACGCCGTTCGAGACGCGGACGCGGCGTTGGGCGCCGAGGTGTTCGATTTCAGCCGAGACGATTGGCGCTTCCTGCTGCCTCTCCCGCCCGATGCGCAGGTGCTTCTTCTGGGGTGCGGATGGGGGCGCCTGGCATCCTCGCTGGCCGATATCGCCGGGCGTGTCTATGCTGTGGACCAAGACGAGGCCAAGACACGCTTTGTCAATGCCCGCGCCTTTGCGGAGGGCCGGTCAAACCTTCTGGGAATCACCGCCGGGATCCACGCGCTTCCTTTCCGCCGCGCCAGCTTCCACCTGGTCGTTGTTGCCGACCCAACGGTCATCGAGCAGAAAGTGACCGGCCGGAGCGCAGTAACCAACCTGGTATGTCTGCGCGCCTTTCTGGCCCAAAACGGCGTGTTGTTGTTGCGGGCCAGCAGAGGGGTGCCGGCGGGCATGTTAGCGGTAGATGCCTGGCGGTGGGAACGCCGCTTGCGGCACGCGGGCTTCAAGCGGATCGAGGATCTCCTGGCGCTTCCCGATGCCGATACGTGCTCCTACATCGTGCGCACGTGCTCGGAAGTGCCACCGGGCACGGCCGTGCGGGCGTTCGCGGGCCACTGCCTGGAGCCAAAGACTGCCTCCCGCAGGGCCATGCGCCGGCTCGCGAGCGTGCTGCCTGTCCCGAACGCGGTGCGCCTGGCCGTACCGGGCCATTGGCGTCTCGCCACGGGCGATAGCTCCTGCTGCCCCGCCGTCCTCGCCGATCCCGGGCTTCCGAGGGGCGAGTGGGGGATCGTGGCGGCACGCAGCCGGCCCTACCAGGGAGCGCGTGCCCACTTCGTCGCCATCGATCCCGGCACGGCACGCCCCCGGTTCCTCGTCAAGGTGGCGCGCGATGCCGCCGAGTCGGCGGTGATCGACCGAGAGTATCGGATGCTGGGGGCGTTGCGCGAAGCCCTCACCCCGGAGATACGCGCCACCATCCCGGAAGCACTGGCGCGCTTCACCGTGCATGGGCATCCGGCAGCCGCGCAATCCTACCTGGAGGGGCGCCACCTGGCGGCGCTTCTGGCGGAGACGCCTCGCCGGCATCGACCGGAAGCTGCGGTGGACCTCTTGGGCCACGCGGCCATCTGGTTGAGCCGTTTCCACCGCGAGACGGCGCGCGAAGTGATCCTGACTCGCGACCTCCTCGACGAGTTGCTGCTATCGGATCTGGCGCGCGCGCTCGAGACCTGCGCTTTCACCGATCAGGCGCGCTCCTTGCTGGCGTCGCTCAAGGAGGATGCGCTGCGATTGGTCGGCCAGCGGGTGCCGCTCGTGTGCGAGCATCGCGATTTCTGGGCAAAGAACATCCTCATGGATGGCACCACAATCCGCGTGGTGGACTGGGATCTGGCGGCGCCGGATCGCCTGCCCTTGGGGGACCTGTTCGATCTGATTCATTCACTGGCGTTCATCCTCACCGGAGACCAGGAGAAGCTGGAACGGCCGGGAGAGATGCTGACGACGGCCTATGGAGGGCACGGCACCTTCTCGCGCGCTGTGAGGCTGTCGCTGGATGCCTACTGCGCGCGCCTGCGCATTCCCAGAGAGTGGGGGCGGGTTCTGCTGCCGCTGCTGATGGTGCGCAAGGCGGTGCTGCATGTGGACCACTTCCGCTCGGGAATGGCGCCACGGTGGCTGACGATCGGGGTTCGTTTCCTGGAGGCGCCGACACGTTTCCCGGTGGTCCTCGGACTGGCTGGCTCCAGGATCGCGGAAGGAGGGAGTCGATGAAGGTATCCGTGGTCACCTGCACTCGCAATCGGCCGAACCTGGTGGATCGGGTGGTCCGCAGCGTGCTCGCCAACACCTATCCGCAGTTCGAGTACCTGATCGTCGATCAGAGCGACAGCGGCCTGACCGCGCGCGCCGTTCGGGGGGCGGCCGGGGGTGACTCACGGATCCGTTACTTCCGGCATTCGGGCCGGGGCAAGTCCAGAGCGCTCAACTTCGCCGCCCACGAGGCGGGAGGCGACGTCGTGGCGGTGATTGATGACGACTGCGAGGCCCGGCCGGATTGGATTGCGGCGCTGGTGGCCGAGCTGGAGAACGGCGGCGCGGATATTGTCTGCGGCCAGGTCGAGCCGGGGCCCCACAATCCAGCCGAGGGGTATGTGGTTAGCTTCCAGCCGAGGCAGCCTGCGCTGCTCAAGTCGCACTGGTGCAGCGTTCACCACCTGGGCCGGGGCAACAACATGGCGTTCCTGCGCAGTGTTCTCCGGCGAGTGGGGCCGTTCGACGAGCTACTTGGTCCTGGTGCTCCTATCCCGACTGGCGAAGACCGCGACTTCCTCTATCGGGCTTTGCGCAAGCGGTGTTTGGTGAAGCTATCGCCTGCTCCGGTGGTGGTACATCACGACTTCCGGCCGTGGGACCAGTCTGATGGCCCCAACGGAATGACCGCTTCATACGCGGCCGCATCCGCGTACTGGAAGCATATCCGCGGCGGCGATCTGGTGGCGTTACTCTGGTATCTGATCGATGTTGCCGACGACACGCGGTATGCCGCCGGGCGCGTGCTGCGCGGGCAACGCCCGCTGGGGTTGAATCGATTGCGGCATTTGCTCGCGGGCGCGGCACACAGCATGCGTCACCCCGTTAACCGGCAGATGGGCGTCTATCGCCAGGGCCCCGAGCGTGGAGAGGGAGGCCAGAGGAGGCAAGAGGCAGGAAGACCATGAAGGTAT
The DNA here is from genome assembly GCA_012512265.1 of Armatimonadota bacterium. Lineage (GTDB taxonomy): Bacteria > Armatimonadota > JAAZEB01 > JAAZEB01 > JAAZEB01 > DUUU01. The sequence continues at coordinate 52,631 of JAAZEM010000079.1, forward strand.
CGGTCATCACGTGCGCGCGCTACCGTCATGAGGGGATCGGCAGGCTGGTGCGGAGCATCCGCGAGAGCACCCATCCCGATTTTGAGCTCCTGATCGTGGATCAGAGCGGCGGCGAGATAGAGACCGAGGTGTTGGCCGCCGCCGAGGGCGACCGCCGGGTTCGCTTCCTTCGCCTGAATGAGCCGGTGAGGAGCAAGGCGATGAACCACGGCGTGCGCCAGAGCACCGGCGCGGTCCTGGCCTTCACGAATGATCTGTGCGAGCCACGGCCGGATTGGCTGGAGGTCCTCGCGCGTCTCTTTTGCCAGACGACCGCTGACATTATCTGTGGCAAAGTGAGTGCTCCCCCTTATGACGTATCCACGGGCTACATCTGCGAGTTCGATCCGGGCCGCCCCTACCTGGTGACGAACCAGTGGTGCAGCCTGCGTCAGTTGGGAGTTGGCGCCAACATGGCGATGCGCCGGAGTGTTTTCGCGCGTGTCGGCTACTTCGATGAGTGCATTGGGCCCGGCGGAATCATCCCGTCTGGGGATGACCGTGACTTCCTCTACCGGGCGGTCCGGGTCGGCTGTCGGGTGCTGGTGACGCCGGATCCGGAGGTGATCCACCATGATTACCGCTCGTGGGAAGAGGACGGGCGGGATGCCGGGCGATCCCACAGCATCGGGCTGGCGGTTCCCTATGCGAAGTTCATGCGCCGCCGCGATCCCGCCGCCTTCTACCATTACCTGAGTGACTTTCTGGGCGATGCGCGCCATGCCGCCAGCCGGGTCGCGCGCATGCGCCGCCCGCTAGGGATCAACCGCCTCCGCTACTACCTGGAGGGTGCCGCGCAGGGCTTCAAGCCCCCGCTCGATCCGGGCACGATGGTCTTCCGCAAGCACTCGTAAGGGGCGCACGAGACTACCCGCGATGTACGTGCCCAGAAACCCGGGATTGCCGCCACGCGCGCTCTTCACGCCTCCGGGTGGGATGAGCGGCGCGCTCGATTGCGCCGGACTGCTCCTCTTTTCAAAGGCGCGCATGGGTATCCGGTATGCCCTATCTGCCCTTGGGATCGGGCTGGGGGAGACGGTTCTGGCGCCGGCCTACCTCACCGGGAGCGCTCTCGCGCCGTTCGATTGGGCGGGCGTGGCGTGCGCGCTGTATGACGTGGACCGGACCACCCTGGCGCCCGACTGGGGAAGCGTGGCCGGGGTGCAGACGCGCGTCAAGGCGCGCGCGCTCCTGCTCGTCCACTACTTCGGACTTCCGTGTGATGGTGGGATAGCTCGCGCCTTCTGCAGGGAGCATGGCCTGGCGCTCATCGAGGACTGCGCGCACGCGCTGCCCCCTGCGCCAGGGGAAGTGGGACCCGGCGCTCTGGGCGACGCCGCGATCTTCTCCCTGAGAAAGCTGCTCCCTCTCCCGGATGGCGGCGCCCTCCGCCTGGGTTCGGGCAGGAGGGCGCCCGCGTGCCTGCCTCCGCGCAGCGATTCTCCGGTGGCGCTCGCTCCGCTTCTCGCCCGATACGTGGCACAGCGTCTGGGCATGCACCGGCCCTCGCGCGCCGCCCGGCCACCGCTCCCCGTTCCCGATACGCGCCCAGAGGAGCCGGCGGTGGGGATCAGCCGCTGGTCGCGCTGGCTGCTTTCCTGCCTGGACGCGAAGGCTGCCCGGCGCACCCGCCGCGAGAACTATCGGCTCCTGATGCAAAGGGTGGCTGGGATCCCGGGCCTCCTCCCGCTCTTTCCGGCGCTGCCCGATGGCGCGTGCCCTCAGGTGCTTCCCGTGCTGGTACCCGCGGCAGAGCAGGTCGCGGACTCGTTGGCGGCGATGGGAGTGGGCGCCTACCGCTGGCCGACGCTCCCGCCGCGATGCGCGCGCGCGTCTGAGACCGCGCGCTGGCTGGCCGGGCGGCTTCTCGCGCTCCCGGTGCACCAGGGCCTAGACCCCGTTCACCTGGAGTACACAGCCGATTGCCTGGAGCGCGTCCTCCACGCTCGGTGACCGCCTACCGGGCCGACCAATACTCCTTCAGGAAGCGTGCGCCGTTGGCGACTGCCGCTTCCAGGATCCGCCGGCCTGTCTCCGCCGTGGCTACCGTGGGGTCGCCGTAGGTGCCGGTCTCGCTCGGTTGCAGGTACCAGGTCGACCATGTCACGCGCTGCCGACCCAGGAAGTTGTCTCCTGCGATGAACTCGGAGTGGTAGCGCATCGTGTCCACGTTGGTGGCGCGCGAGAGATCGACCACTTCAGGGGCGAGGTGCAGGATCAGCGACGTCTCCCATTCTCCGGCGTGGATCGCTCCCCCTTGCGGAGAGCGCCGGATGGCGTTGAACTCGTCGCGCGAGAGGGTAGCCGGGCTCAGGATGGCGATCGCCTTGTCGCACGCGTCGCACAGCTCGCGCGAGACGGCGTTGAGCAGGCCGCTGTGATGCCCGTGGCAATCGAGGATCGCGAGCTTCGAGAAGCCCATATCGAGCACCGACCGGCAGATGTCGAACACCATGTCCATGAAAACGCGCGTGCGCACGACGATGGTGCCCGGCCACTTTTTCATGATCTTCATCGAGTAGCCGTAGCGGATCGTGTCCATCAGGAGGACTGGCAGCTCGGGCTCTAGCGCCTCGGCCAGGCCCAGGCCGTATGCTTCGGCGATCCGCGCGTCGGTATCGACCGGGAGATGAGGGCCGTGCTCCTCAGTGGTGCCCACCGGCAGGATCAGGAGCGACTGCTTCTCCAGGTGCTCTTGAAGTTGAACCCAGGACTGATCGCGAAAGAGGAAGGACATCACCGGCTCCTAACGAGGCAGCTCTTGCCAGGTGCGAGTGGCGGCCGAGTGCGCCGCGGCGGCCAGCATCCGCTGGATCTGGATGCCGCGCTGCAGAGAGGGCTCTGCGGGCTCGCCAGTGGCGATGGCGCGCAAGAAGCTGTACAGGCAGTGCATATGCCCGCGGACCCACCCAATCCCCGATTTGGAGGAGGGGAAGAAGCCGGACGGCTTCTCGTAGCGCTGCACGGTGGCCAGTTTGCGCCAGCCGCGGTGCCCGCCCATCGGAGAATCGGGCTCACGCAGGTCATACGCCTCCAGGTAGTTCAGGTCCATCAGGTTGAAGCGGAGCGCCCCCCGGTCGCCGTGGATTTCGAAGCGGAGTTCATCCTCGGTGCCCGTAGCGATCTTCGTCGCTTCAATCGTTCCCGTGGCGCCATTGGCCAGCCGGGCGAGCATCACCACGTGGTCGTCAGCTTCCACGGGGACGAACTCGCCGCTCGGCAAGGGCCGCTCCGGATAGAGGATTCGCATGTCGCACATCACGCTGGTCACCGGTCCGATCAGGTGATCCATGAGGTCGAGCACGTGCGAGCCCAGGTCTTGCAGAACGCCGCCGCCCTCGGACTTGAGCTGCTTCCATCCCATCGGCCTGCTCGGGTCCACGCTTCCCGAATGGAGATAGGACGCCCGGAAGCAGATCACGTTGCCGACGAAGCCCTCATCGATGAGCTGCTTGGCGCGCAGGGTTGGGGGATAGAAGCGGTACTGGAGCGTGACCTGCCCGGTGCCCCGGTACTCGCGGAGCGCCGCCTCAACCTGCCGGGCCTCTTCCGCGGTGACGACCAGCGGCTTATCGCAGTAGATGTGCTTGCCAGCCGCTATGGCGGCAAGGAGCTGCTCCGCGTGCTGGCTGTTGGGCGAGCAGATGTTGATGATCTGAATATCATCGCGCGCGATCAACTCACGCCAATCGGTGGTCGCGAACTCGAAGCCGCCTTGCTCCTTCGCCTTGCGCGCTGTCTCCTCGCGCGAAGTGGCTACGCCCACCAGGCGCGTGCGCACGGGAACCGGGTCGTAATAGAGCGGCATATTTAGGTAGCCGTAGGTGTGCGCCTTCCCGATGAAGCCGAAACCGATGATCCCAACACCCAGTGTCTCCATGAGTATCCCCCTATATCATGCGGGAGAGCAAAGGGCGGCGAGGCGTGTCTCTCTGCCGTGCCATGTTCCCGAGCCCGGTGCCTGGGCCTTCCCGTGGGGCAACTCCCGCAATCAGTTCTCATCCGTACAGCTGTTGATAGAGCGCGGTATACCGTTGGTAGACCTCCTGATACGCCGCGTGCCTGGACGCGTCTGGCTCGAAGGTGATCGCCGTCCGATACCACGCCTCGGCGGCCTCGCGGATGCTGCGGAAGGCGCCTGTTCCGGTGGCAGCGAGAATCGCCGCTCCGAGCGAGGCCGCGTCCGAGCACACCGGGCGCTCGACCGGGATTCCGAGGAGGTCTGCCTTGATCTGTAGCCACAGGTCGCTGCGCGCCGCGCCCCCAAGCGAGCGCACCCGAGTAATCGCCGTCCCCTGGTTCTCCACCTCGGCGATGCATTCCTGGAGGATGCAGGCGCACGCCTCCAGAATGGCCCTCGCCAGGTGGGCCCGGGTATGCGCCAGCGTGAGCCCCGAGATGGCGCCGCGCGCATCCGGGTTGAACGAGGGCGTCGCCGTGCCCGCGAAATGGGGTAGCAGCGTGAGGCCGTCGCATCCTGGCGGCACGGCGGCTGCCCCGGCCAGGAACGCCTCGTAGCTTTCGCCCGGCGCGGCCAGGTCGCGCAGCCACTTCAGAACGATACCGGAGGTGTTGGCGAACGCCATCGCGAAGGAGAGCCCGGGAACGGCATGGTGGCCGACGCAGAGACCACGCCCCTCTCGCAGTGTTTCCGTGGTGGCGACGAGCGCCAGTGCAGTGCCAGTCGTCTCGCTGGCGATTCCTGGGCGCACGTTCCCCGCGCCGACGGCCCCGACGATCTGGTCGTTGGCCCCGACGCAGACCGGCACTCCCGGTGGCACCCCGAGCTCCGCGGCCGGCCCGGGCAACAGCGCGCCGGCCACGCTGCCCGGCTCCTGGATGTGGGGGAGCTGCTCCTCCGTGATCCCCGCGGCAGCGAGAAGCCGTGGCTCCCAACGCCTCGTGCCAAGATCGAACAGGCCGCTGAACTGGGCGATGATGCGGTCTGTGGCAGTCTCCCCCGTGAGCCGGTAGATCAGGTAGTCCGGCAGGCAGAGGAACTTCCAGGCGAGGTGCGCATCGGGGGCATGGCGGGCGAGCCACGCCACCTTGAAGAGCGTCAGGCTGGCCGGGACCCAGGGATAGCCGCTGATCCGGCGGTACTCCTCGCGCGAGAGCCAGGTGGCCTGCCACTCGTCGGCGACCGCCTGGGCACGGTTATCCACCCAGACGATGGCGTCGTGCAGCGGGCGGCCGGCACGGTCAATTGGGATGAAGCTCTGCCCTTGCGAGCTGAAGCCGATGGCCGCGAGCGCGCGCGGGTCCGCGCCAGACGTGGCATAGACGGCGCGCGCCCCCTCGGCAGCCGCGCGCCAGTAGGTCTCCGGGCTCATCTCCGCCCGGTCTGGAGCAGGGGCACGGAGGGTGTATTCGCTCGTGTGGAGGGCCAGCACGCGCCCCTCGGAGGAGATGAGCGCGCTCTTCAGCGCCGTTGTCCCGATATCGAAGGTGAGGTAATGAGACATCGCCGGGTACCTGCGTGTGTTCACGCGCGTTGCGTTCGGGTATCGAGCGCGGGTGTTGCACGCGGACCCACGAAGTCTGCGCTACTCCTGGGCGGAGGTTTTCCGTGCCAGTGCACCCGGCTGCGGGAACCACTCTGTGCTTCTATCGCTTCTCTCCTCGTCGTCCGCGCGATCACCGCGTGTGCGAAGCAGCCACGGGAGGGGGCAGGGGGGTGGCCCCGGATGGTTTCTGCCCTCTTGCTGCGACCGCCCAAGCGAGGAGCAGCCACAGGAAGAGGAGCACGGCAATACCTATCGTGTCGCGCTGGCGACGCACGAGCCACCCCCGGCGTTTCGCGACGAGCACGACACCCACGAGTATCGCGACCTGGATCGTGCGCAGGATGATAGACAGCAAGAGCACGCTCCCTTCCAGCCCGCGCTGGCAGCGATGCTCCATGACCAGCGCGTGGGGTTTGCTCGAGCAGCCTCTGCTCACGATTCGGCCTGCACACGCGCGGTTCCTCCCAACCCAGCTGTTTCCGCATCGGTGCCGGGCCCGCCCTGGTTCCCCCGGCGCCAGCCGTGGGATCGAGCGGGGTTCACGCGTGCCCAGCGAAACCGTTGAAAAAACAGGGTCCTGCATGAGCGAAAATTCCTTGACACTCGAAAAAGCTGTTGCTATCATATTGAGTGTGTGCTCACTCATTGAGCCGGCATGGGCATGGCGAGAACTCACAGCGAGCCCCGACACGGCATTCGAACTCTGCAGGCGTGTGCCGCTCGTCTGACCCCCATCCGTTGACTATCTCGCAGGGTGATGCCGTGCCTGGGGACTGCGGCGGGCAGTGAGCGAGCGCGTACTCATGAGGTGCGAGAGGGGCCTCTCGGGCCCTCTTGTGGAGCGGAGGGTCGCATGTGGAAGCGGTATGTTCTGGTAGTCGCAGTGGTTGGAGTGGCCGGCGTGGGGCTCAGCCTGCGCCCAGGTGATAAGGTGCGCGCGCGGCCTCCCGCCGAATCGGCCGCAGGAGCGGCAGTTGAGAAGGACGCGGAGCGACGGCCGGCCGTTTCAACGATGGCGGTGCAGGCCAGCACGATAGTGCACCGGGTGAACGTCTCGGGAACGCTGCGCGCGGCGGACGAGGCGGTGGTCACCGCGCGGAGTGCAGGTCGGGTGGTCTGGGTGATCGGAAAAGAAGGCACGCCAGTACGCCAGGGGCAGGTGGTGATTCGCCTCGATGATACCGACGCCCAGGCCCGGGTGCGCTCTGCGCGCGCGGCGCTCGAAGGCGCGAGGGCCCGCCTGAAGCAGGCGAAGGCATCGGCCACGCAGCAGACGACGGCTACGGATTCGGGCATCCGCAACGCCGAGGCGGCGGTGGCGGCGGCTGAAGCTGCCTTGAAGCAGGAGCGTACGAACGCTGAGGCCCAGGAGGCCGCGCTCAACGCCCAGGTGAAGGCGGCGGAAGCCGCGCTGGATGCCGCCCAGAGCCAGCTGGCGCTGAGGCGCAAGGGCGCCCGGGACCAGGAGCGCTCCATGGCCGAGCAGTCGGTGAGACTGGCCCAGGCTACGTACGACAACGCCAAGACCAACTATGACCGCGCCCTGAAGCTGTTCAAGACGGGCGCTATCGCGAAGGCAGAGCTGGATAGCGCGGAGACGCAGATGCGAGTCTCCAAAGCCCAGCTCGAGTCGGCGAAGGAGCAGCTCTCACTGGTAGAGACGGGCTCTCGCGAGGAAGAGATACAGGCCGCCGAGGCCGCGGTGCGCCAGGCGGAGCAGGGTCTGGCGGTGGCCCGCGCCAACCTGAAGCAACTTGATGTGGCCCGGGGCCGTGTGACGATTGCCGAGGCGAACCTGCGCCAGGCCAAGGCGGGGCTGGATGCGGCTCGCGCCAATCGGCAGGTGAATGTGGTGCGCGACCAGGAAGTGCTTGCCGCGGAGACGGCGGTGCGCCAGGCCCAGGAAGCGTTGACTCTCGCGCTTCAGGAACTGGATTACATGCAGATCAAGTCGCCGGTGGATGGCGTCGTCTCCAAGAAGCAGGTTGAGGTCGGCCAGAGTATCTCCCCCAACGTCACCCTATTGCAGCTTGCTGCCACCGATGCGCTCTACTTCGAGGCGAGCGTTCCCGAGCTTCAGGCGACGTCTCTGCGCGCCGGGCAGAAGGTGGAACTGCGCGTCGATGCCCTGGCGGGCGGGCAGGCGAGCCTCTACTCTGACTCCAAGACGCAGGCAATCGAGGGAAGCGTCGAGAAGGTGGTACCCGTCGTGGACCAGCAGACGCGCAGCTTCACGGTTCGGGTGACTGTGCCGCGGCATGCCTCGCTGATGCCGGGCATGTTTGCCCGCGGGAGCGTGATCGTCGCTCGCCACGAAAAGGCGATCAGCGTGCCGCGCGATGTGCTCGTCGAGAAGGGCGATCGCCGGACCGTGTTCGTGGTGGAGGATGGCGTGGCGCGTGCGCGTTCGGTGACCACCGGAGTGGTGGATGGTAATTCGGTGCAGATCACCAAGGGTCTTGCCGTGGGCGACCAGGTGGTGATTATTGGACAGCAAACCCTCGCCGACGGCGACCAGGTTCGCGTTGTGACGCCGGGCAGATAGGAAACTCATATGTGGCTCACTCGGCTTTCTATCACGCGTCCGATCACCATCCTGATGCTGGTGGGGGCGCTGCTTGTGATCGGCCTGAAATCGCGCTCGCAATTGCCGGTCGACCTCTATCCCGATATTGAGTTCCCGGCGGTCGTCATCGTGACCACCTATCCGGGCACGGGACCGGAAGAGATAGAGACGCTCATCACCAAGCCAATCGAGGACTCGGTTAGCTCCGTCAACGGGATCGACAAGCTTTCCTCGACCTCCTCGGAGGGCCTCTCCATGGTCGTGATCCGGTTCGAGCTGGGTACCGATCTGGACACCGCTGTCTCCGACGTGCGCTCGAAGCTTGATGTGACCCGGGGCACCTTGCCAGACGATGCCGACGACCCGATTGTCATCAAGGCGGACACGAGCGCGATGCCGGTCCTCGCGCTCAGCCTCTCCAGCAATATTCGCACGCCTCTGGAGCTGCGCGACCTGGCAGAGGATGTGATCAAGGACCGTCTCAGCCAGGTCCCCGGTGTGGCATCGGTCGCGGTCTCTGGTGGGGATGTGCGCGAGATCCGCGTCGAAGTAGATAGGGATCGCCTGGAAGCGCACCGGCTCAGCATCACGCAGGTGGTGGCTGCTCTCCAGGCCGAGAATCTGAATGTGCCCTCCGGTAGCGTCGACGAGGCGCGGCGCACGACCGCCGTGCGCGTTCTGGGCGAGTTCCAGGGTCCAGAGGAGATCCTGGATGTGCGCATTCCCACGGCCACCAATCCCGACCTGCGGATACGCGATATCGCCGAGGTGCGCGATACCGTGGCCGAACAGACCGCCTACACGCGCGTGAATGGCGTCCCCAGTGTGGCCATCCGGGTGGTCAAGCAGTCCGATGGCAACACCGTGGAGGTGGTCGAGGGCGTCCGCAAGGAGCTGGACCGGCTGACTGGGGGCGCGCTCTCCGGGAAGCGCCAGGGAGGCACAAAGGCAGCGGGGCCGGGTGGCCAGCAGGGGCCCGGAGGTGCCTCGCTGATTCCCGACGACGTGCAGATCACCATCGCCTCGGATGAGTCGACCTTCATCAAAGACACCATTCGCGACGTGAACCGCTCGTTGCTGGAAGGGGCGTTCCTGGCGGTCGTCATCGTCTTCCTCTTCCTGCACATGCTGCGCGGAACGTTCATCGTCGCGCTGGCGATTCCCACCTCGATCATCGCCACGTTCGGGGTGATGCACGCCCTCGGCTTCTCCATGAACATGGTGTCGATGATGGGCCTCGCCCTCTCCGTCGGCATCCTGGTGGACGACTCGATCGTGGTGTTGGAGAATATCCACCGCCACCTTAAGATGGGGGCCCCGCCAAAAGAGGCTGCCTACCGAGGGCGTTCGGAGATTGGCCTGGCGGCTATCACGATCACGATGGTGGACGTGGTGGTGTTCTTCCCGATCGCCTTTATGGGCGGCATGATCGGGCAGTTCTTCCGACAGTTCGGCGTAGTGGTGGCAACGGCCACCCTCTTCTCGCTCTTTATCTCCTTCACGCTCACCCCGATGCTCGCTTCACGCTGGCTGAGGCCGGTGAGCGAGGAGGAAACCGGCGGGCAGGGCCTCGGCGCGCGCCTTGCGGCGGCGTGGGACTCTGCCTATGGAAAGCTGGACCGGTTCTATCGTGGCCTGCTGGCCTGGTCTCTGGAGCATGGGTCGGTTGCCATTGCCATCGGATTGATGACGATGGTGGGAAGTATCGCGACTGCCATGCCCAAGCCCGCCTGGCCGCGGTTGTTTGCGGGCCTGCCGGCCATGGCCGCTGGGGCCGTGGCGATGGCCCTCCTCTGGCTGGCGATTGCGCGCACTCGCGGTGGGCTCGGGTTCCTGGCCAAAGTGGCCGGACTGGTGCTCTCGGGAGTGCTGATCCGGTTCGTCACCAAAGTGGCGGATATGGGCACCCCGATGGCGGGCGCGCTCATGGTGATCCTCCTGTTGGTCATCATGCCTGGAACGGCCTGGATGCGGCGCAAGGATGGGCATCGGGCTATCCGCCCACTCCTGGTGTGGGCCGCGGTGATGGGCTTTGCCAGTCTCCTGGTGCCGGGTAACTTCCGGTTTGAGTTCGCTCCCAGCGTGGACCGGCGCCAGTTCGAGGTGACTATCGACTATGAGGTGGGCACCTCCCTGGATGTGACGGATGCGACCGCGCGCCAAATTGAGGCCGCGCTGCTCGACCGCAACCTGTATCCAGAGGTGAAAAGCCTCTTTACGACCGCTGGCGCGTCGCGCACCGGTAGCGGCCTGGGCGCCTTTGGCAGCGATACCGATTACGCGACGATCAGCGGCGAGCTGGTCGACTACGTGCCTGGGAAGACGCGGCGCACCGACGAGATCGTTCGCGACATCAACGCGCGCTTCGCGGATCTCCCGGGCGTGACGGTGAGGGCGAGCTCCTCCGGCGGTATCACGCACGGAAAGCCGGTGCAGATTGAGGTCACCGGCACCGACCAGGAGCAGATCGTGACGGCGGCGTACCAGGTGGCTCAGGTGCTGAAGGAGACGCCGGGCGCTTTCGCCGTCGAGCTCTCCTCGCGCGAGGGCCGGCCTGAGCTTCAGGCCCGGATCGATCGCGAGCGTGCCGCACAGTACGGCGTGAGCGTCGCACAGGTGGCTACCGCGTTGCGCGCCAGCCTCCAGGGCGACACCACCACCAAGTATCGCGAGGAAGGCGACGAGTACGACATCCGGGTGACGCTGCCGGAAGCACAGCGCGACCGGACGGACCGCATCCCCAACCTGGTTGTGGCGACCACGGCGACGGGCCGGCCGGTATACCTGTATGAGGTGGCCACGCTGGATACCGCCGGTGGCCCGACGAAGCTGGAGCGGAGCGAGCGCCAGCGCACTGTCACCGTCTCGTGCGACCTCGCGGAGGGCGTCGCCTTGGGGAACGCCCAGTTGGCGATCAACGAGCGGTTGGCCAAGCTTCAGACAAACGGCGTCTCCGTTCGCTGGGTCGGTCAGGCCGAGTTCATGGAGGAGTCGAACCGCAACATGATGAGCGCCCTGGGGCTCTCGGTGCTCCTGGTGTTCATGCTCATGGCCGCGCTGTTCGAATCGCTCCTGTCGCCGCTCATCATCATGCTCTCCGTGCCTCAGGCAATGGCGGGCGCCTTCTTCGCGCTCACGTTCACGGGGAAATCGCTGAGCATGCCCTCGATGATCGGTATGATCATGCTGGTCGGCCTTGTCACGAAGAACGCCATTCTGCTGGTCGACTACACCAACACCCTGCGTAACGAGCACGGGATGGAGCGGCGCGCGGCACTGCTGCAGGCGGGCCCGACCCGGTTGCAGCCGATCCTGATGACAACACTGGCGATGATCGGCGGCATGCTGCCGACGGCGATGGCGCTCACGAAGGGATCGGAGATGCGGCAGCCAATGGCCATCGCTGTGATCGGCGGCCTGGCACTTTCGACGTTCCTTACGCTGCTGATGGTGCCGGTGTTCTATGAGGTGATGGATGACCTGGGCGAGCGGTTTGCGCGCGCGAAGGAAGCGGTTATCCGCCTGCTGAGGGTGTAACCCGCCCAAGGCGGTGGCTTGCATGCGTGCTGATCGCTGCTGGCTGGTCATGCCCGGGAGGACGGCGAGAGCGCCGGTCCTCCCGGGCGCTAGAAGGGGGTGGGAGGTGTGAGAGGGTTGGATGCTGTGACACATAAGGCGACACGACCGCGTGTACGCCTGCTTCCGGAAGAGCGCCGGCGGCAACTTGTGGACGTCGCACTCCGCCTCTTCGCGGAGAATGGCTATGACGCCACGACGACGCGGCAGATTGCCGAGGCCGCTGGAGTCGCTGAAGGCCTGATCTTCCGCTACTTCCGAAGCAAACAGGAGATCCTGCTCGCGGTCCTGCGCCGCCAACACCCCGTCGAGCCGTTGCACCGGGCACGGGCAGAGCTGGAACCGCTTCCAGTTCGTGAGGCGTTGACGCAGCTGTATATCCTCGTCCTGGAGCACCTGCTTGAGGGCCGAGAACTGAATAAGGTGCTCTTCTCAGTAGTCGCTCAACTCCCGGCCGCGCATCGCCAGCTCAAGGAAGACGCGCGCGAGGGGATCCAGTTCCTTTCCGACTTCTTGCGCGTGCGGGTGGCGCGCGGCGAGCTCCGCCCGTTCGATACCCAGGCCGCGGCGCACCTCTTCTGGGGCGCGGGTTACTCTTTCTTCATGTCCCACCGTGACGACCCCGCGGAGGTGATGCGCCCGCTGCTCCACCGGTTTGCTGTCGAGGCGACGGATGTCATCTTGCGCGGCATCCTCCCGGAGGACGCCGCCGGGGAGAGCGCGCCGGAGGCTTAGCCGGGCCCGACAGCCGGCTACCGCGGTTCTGGCTGCCTCATCGCTCCCTGCCTCCTCCTGACCTCTGGGTAGAAACAGCACCCCTCTTGCCACAGGCAGGGAAAGAGGCAGCCGGCTCGAATAGGGAGAAGCAAGTGCCCCAGCCGGGGCGGCGCAAGCTATTGGCTCGTGCCCCGGCTTCGCGGTCCTATCCGGACGCAGCGTGCTGATTGCACGTGCGCCAACCGCGGGCGGTGTGGCCATTGGCGCACCATCGGGGATCTTGGGAGGATGAGAAATGGCCGAGAAGCTGGCATTGGATGGTGGCGATCGCGTCGTTCCGGAGGGCATGGTCAAAGCATGGCCTCCGATGACTCAGCAAGACAAGGATGCGGTGCTGGCGGTCTTCGATAGCGGGCACCTGCATGGTTCCAGCGCTCCGCGCTGCCTGGAGTTGCAGGAGCGATGGGCGGAGTACTGCGGCGCGAAGTACTGCGTCGTGACGAACAGCGGCACCGCAGCTTGCCACATGGCCGTGGCAACGTGTGGCGTGGAGCCGGGCGATGAGGTGATCGTGCCCGCGTTCACCTTCTGGTCCACCGCGGCGGCTGTGCTGCACCACAACGCGATCCCCGTCTTTGTCGACATCGACCCGAAGACGTATACGATTGACCCGAAGCTGATCGAGGCGAAGATCACCAAGCGGACGAAGGCGATCTTCCCGGTCGATATCCACGGCATGCCGTGCGATATGGACCCGATCTTCGACATCGCCCGGAAGCACAACCTGAAGGTGATCTCCGACTGCTGCCAGGCGCACGGTGCCAAGTACAAGGGCCGCAAGGTGGGCTCCATCGCGGATGCCACCGCGTTCTCGTGCAACCGGTCGAAGAACCTCTCCGGGGGTGAGGGTGGCCTCTACACCACCAACAACGAAGCCTGGGCGAAGCACGCCACGATGATGCGCGAGTTTGGCGAGGTGGTCGTCGCCGGGCAGCCGCGCGAGTACAACGCCTTTGGCCTGGGGTGGATGTATCGCCCGCACGAGTTCATCAACGCCTTTATCCTCAGCCAGCTCACCCGGTTGGACCAGCACAACGCCGTTCGCAAGGAGTTCGCTGCCTACCTCACTGAGCAGCTGGCGCAGATTCCGGGCGTGAAGGGCCCCTACACCCCGGATTATGCCGACCCGGTTTACTTCAGCTATGTCGTCGAGTTCCGCCCGCAGGAGCTGGGGCTTGATGTTCCGGTGAAAGAGTTCAAGAACGCCGTCATCAAGGCGCTCCGCGCCGAGGGCGTGGGCCTGGGCCAGTGGCAGACGATGCCCGTGCCTGGACAGTCGGTCTTCCAGGAGAAGAAGGGCTACGGCAAGGGCTGCCCGTGGACCTGCCAGTTCGGGCGGGATGTGGAGTACCGGGCGGAGGATTATCCGCGGACGATCGAATTCATCGAATCCCACTCGTACCTGAGCGGCGTCTATCCGCCGAACACGATGGAGCTGATGGAGCGCTACGTGCGCGGCTTCCGCAAGGTGATCGACAACATCGACCGCGTGATGGAGCTCGCGCGCGAGTAGCGCCGCGCCTTCCTGTCCCTTCCCTGGCGCCCTGCCTTGTGCTAGCGCCAGGGAAGGGCGTGAACGCCCTGGGTTGGAGAAATGGTCCACAGCCAGGGCTGCGCGCATCGTTCCGCCTTCCCCAGGGGGAGTGGGGCTTGGTAGACGGGGAAGGATGCCAGGGGGATGCCCCACGCCGGACCCCGGAAGAGAGGTGACCCATGTGGCTCCTGCTCACCTTCCTGCTTTCCTGCCTCGCGACCACCGCATCCGCCGCGCCCGGCTTCTGCCCTCCGGCCTCTCCCCAAAGCGGCGGCATGCGCGATATCATGCTGATCTACGAGGGGGGCAAGGCATGGAAGCCCGAGGAGTTCCGCCCCTACGTTGCCTATGTCGACGAGCGGGGGGAGCCCAAGGATTGGTTTTACGACGCCTTCCTCTTCCTCATGTATGGCGGCGCGCCCTCTGGGGCGACCTACATCGATGGGGCCACTAACCGCGCCGACTGGGAGCATTTCCTCAACGTCACGTTCGCCCGCGATAGATGCCTGGATGCCCTCGACCAGGAGATCGAGGCTGTGGGCCGGCGCCTGGGCCAGGGCGGCCGCGTCTGCCCGGTCATCCTGATGATCCCCTATCCCTCTTCCCGTTCGAACGCGTTTGGCGATGTGGACGGCGATGGCGTCTCGGAGGACCTCTCTCGGCCCGAGGATCGGGTGAAGGCAGTGCGCTGGTTCCTCGACGAGGCGCTGGCGCGCTGGAAGGCGCTCTCCCCGAAGCACCTGAAGCTGTGGGGCTTCTACTGGATGAACGAGGGGATCGCGCGGAGCGACGAGGCAATTGTCAAAGCGACCGCCGACCTGGTGCACGCGCGTGGCTATGGCCTCCACTGGATCCCGTGGTTTCGCGCCCCCGGGTTGGAGAAGTGGCGCGAGTTGGGAATCGATTTCGCCATCGTCCAGCCCAACTATGCCTTCATGCAGCCCGAGCGCGGCTTTGCCCTGGCCGATCAAAACCGCCTGACGCTCAACGCCAACGATGCCTGGCGGCTCGGGCTTGGCGTGGAGATGGAGACACCCTTTGCCCTCCCCGGCGATCCGGGCGCACGTTGGCTCTTCCGACAGTATCTGAACCACGGAGACGACGCGCTGGAGGGCTACCAGCACGGGGCCGTGCGCGCCTATTACCAGGGAGGCGATGTGATTGCTCGACTGGCCGCGAGCACTCATCCTGGCGAACGCCAGCTTTACGATGACCTCTACCGGTTCCATAAAGGCACCTACACGCGCCGGCCGACTTCCCTGGCGGAGGGCGCGCGCTGCCTGCTCCAGGTAGCCGGCGGCACGCCGACGCCGGAGCCGAGGCTCGTGGATGGCACTTGGTACACTCGGGCTGGCCGCGAGGACGCGCTGATTCCGGTGAAAGGCTCTTCCGCCACGATCACGCTCGAGCTGCCCGCGCCGACCCTCGTGGATGACGTCCGCCTGCATGTCGCGGCAAAGGAGCTCGCCGGGCTGCCATCTGCGGTGAGGGTCTACACCGCCGATGCGGGGTCAGATGTCTTCGTATTGCGCGGCGAGACGATAGCGGTCCCCGCAGAGCGGAGTGGGGAGTGGCTGGCCGGGGTCGCTTCGGTGCACTTTTTCCCGGCGCCAGCGCAGCGCGTGCGTATCGAGGTTGCGGGTGCCACGGACTCACTCTTCCTCGGCGAGGTGGTGATGCCCCCGGCGGCGCACCCGCTTTGGGGAGTCATCGCCCGCGCAGTGGGAGAATCGGTTGAAGGCAGCGCGGCGTGGTTGACCGAAGGCCTGCAAGACGGCACACCGCTTCGCTGGTCGAAGGGGCCGGCGCGACTCCTCTTCGACTGCCAGGAGATGGTCGGGGCCCAGGTACGCGTGCGAGCGCGCAAGGCGCCCGGCCGTCCGGCGCCCTCCCTGCGCGTTCGCACCACGCCCGAGGGAGGCTGGGAACAGGGCAAAGTGGTGTGGCAGGATGCAGGGTGCGCTCTCCTGGCTGCTAGGCTGCCACTGGCGCCCGTCCAGCACCTCGCGCTCGAAGTGGATGGGGCAGGGGAGATCGCGCTCGAGGAGGTGCAGGTCTTACCGGCGCGCAGTTGGGCGCAACACTGTCCGTACACCCTCTCGCCTTCCTTCGAGGCGAAATACCCGGACAGCGGCGGCGAGCTGACCGATGGCAAGCTGTGCGAGCAGGGCTTCGGCGATGGCCGGACGGTTGGCTGGTTTAGCAAGAACCCGAGCGTGGTGCTCGACCTGGGCGAGCTAAGGGAGATAGAAGGGGTTGGGGCCCACGTGGAAGGCGGCGGCTACGCAGCCGTCAACTTTCCGTCACGGCTCGTGGTCCTGCTTTCCGCGGATGGGGAGACGTGGCGCCCTGTTGGGTCCACGGAGACCGTCGCAGAAAAGACAGCCGAGCGCATGGTTGGCGCCGAGATCGACGCGCTGGGGTGGATGCGCGTGGGCTTCCCGCGGCAGCGGGCGCGCTTCGTGCGCTTCGACTTCACGGGGCGCGTCTGGGTGATGCTGAGCGAGCTGACCGTCTTCTCCGGCGGGGCGAACATCGCCAGGGGCTGCGCCTACCACCTCTCGCCCACGCCCACTTCCGAGACGAGATATGCCGACGGGGACGCCTACCTCACCGATGGGATCTGCGGTTCGGCGAGCGGAGGGTGGCGCACGAAAGTCGGCTGGCTCAAGGGCGAGCCGCAAGTTACGCTTGACCTGCTGAAACCCCGCCCGGTGGCGTTGGTGCGCGCGCACGTCTTCGGAGGCGGGGGCGCTGGGGTCTACTTCCCCGAGGAGATGCGCGTGGAGCTCTCCGCCGATGGGACGACGTGGTCCACGCCGCTCGTGACCACCGAACGCCCCGAAGAGACGGGCCAGAAGACCGCGGCGGCGTTCATGACGGTGCGCGTTGCGCCGGCGACGGACGCACGCTTCATCCGGCTCACTTTCAAGCGCCGTGGCTGGCTGATGGTCGATGAGATCGAGTGCTACGGGCCCGATGGGGGGTGAGATACCACGGATGAAGGGGCCGGATATGGACGGTGCCGTCTTGGTCGGGAGCGATTGCGGCGAGGCGCCCGCCGGTGTCGGTCTGCGGGGCTGGCCGTGGTCGCCCGGTCGGCCCGTCCGCGTGTGTCGCTTTCATCCGTGGTCTCCGCGGATGAACGGCTGCTTGTCAGAATATCGCGGAGTGTGATACACTGAGAGTACCCTCGTAACAGGTATTGTATCGTTGTGAGAAGGAATCGGATTCTACCATCATGAGCAAGAAGCCGGCCTCTGCGCCACCCATTTGCCGTTCGAACATCCATGACCTGGTACCTTACGTGCCCGGGAAGCCGATTGAGGAAGTTGAGCGCGAGTACGGGATCACAGATATTATCAAGCTCGCCTCCAACGAGAACCCGTATGGGCCTTCGCCCCGCGTTGTTGAGGCGATGAAGAAAGCCCTGGACAATGTTCGCCTCTACCCGGACGGGAGCTGCTACGCGCTGACAAAGCGGCTCTCGGAGCACCTCAACGTTCCTACGGATCACATCGTCGTCGGCAATGGCTCGGATGAGATTATCCATTACCTGGGCATTGCCTACCTGGAGCCGGGGGACGAAGTGGTCCAGGCACACCCCTCGTTCGTTCGCTACGAGGCGGCGGCGATCCTGAATGGGTGCCAGTGCATCCAGGTCCCGCTGAAGGACTATACGCACGACCTCGACGCGATGGCCGACGCGGTGACGCCGAGGACGAAACTCCTTTTCATCACCAACCCGAACAACCCGACCGGCACCATCGTGACGCGCAGCGCCGTGGATCGCCTGCTCGACCGCATCCCCGAGCGCGTGCTCGTCGTGATGGACGAGGCCTACTACGAATACGTGGAGGATCCGGAGTATCCCGATTCTCTCGCGTACATCCGCGAGGGACGCAACGTGATCTCGCTGCGGACCTTCTCGAAGATCTTCGCGCTGGCTGGCTTGCGCGTTGGCTATGGCATCGCTCGTCCGGAGATCATCTGGGCGATTCACCAGGTGCGCGAGCCGTTCAACGTCAACTCAATTGCCCAGGTCGGGGCGATTGCCTGCCTGGATGATCCTGATCAGGTGGAGCGCGGCCGTCGCGTCAATCGCGACGGCCGTACGTACCTCTATGCCGTCTGCGAGCGTTTGGGCCTGCCCTATGTGCCCTCGCAGGCGAACTTCGTCTTTATCGACGTTAAGGCGGACAGCCGGGTCGTCTTCCAGGAGCTGCTGCGCCGCGGGGTGATCGTGCGAACGGGCGATATCTTCGGCCATCCCACGCATCTCCGCGTGACCGTCGGCACTCCCGAGGAGAATGCCCGTTTCGTTCGCGCCCTGGAGGAAGTGCTTGCCGCGCTGAAGTAGCCGCAAGCCAGGCCAAGGGTCGGGAGAAGGGCGCGTCTGTCTCTGGACTGAGACCCGCCCCTGCCTCGTCGTTGAGGCGTGGGGCGGGATGGGCATTCGGGGGCTCGCCGCTTCTCCCGTTCTTCTCCAGCCGCACACTCCAGGTATTCCCTGATCGGGAGGCTGGCACAGTGATCGTCGTTTTGAAGAAAAACGCAACGGAAGCGGATCTGCACACGTTATCGGAGGAGATCGAAAAGCGTGGTTACCAGGTGCACCTATCGCGCGGGGTCGAGCGCACGCTCGTCGGCTGCATCGGTGCGCCGGAAAAAGATAAGGACCTGCTGGCGGACCAGTTCGCTGCCTTCCCCTTCGTGGAGGATGTGGTCCGGATCCTGAAGCCATATAAGATTGTCAACCGCGAGTTCCAGCCAGAGCGCTCGCAGATACGCATCGGGAATGTAGTGGTCGGCGGTGATGCGCTGGTCATCATGGCGGGACCGTGCTCTGTGGAGAGCCGGGAGCAGCTTCTAGAGACGGCTCACGGCGCGAAGGCCGCAGGGGCGCACATCTTGCGCGGAGGCGCGTTCAAGCCGAGCACGTCGCCCTACTCCTTCCACGGCCTTGGGGAAGAGGGGCTGAAGCTTCTCGCCGAGGCAAGGGCTGCGACGGGCCTGCCGATCATCACGGAGGTCATGGATACGCGCGATGTCGAGCTGGTCGCGCGGTATGCCGACTGCCTGCAGGTGGGCACGCGCAACATGGCCAACTTCTCGCTGTTGCGCGAGCTCGGCGAGGTGCGCAAGCCCGTGATGCTGAAGCGCGGGATGTCAGCAACGCTTGAGGAGTGGCTCCAGGCTGCGGAGTACATCGCTTCCCGAGGCAACTACGAGATCATCCTGTGCGAGCGGGGCATCCGCACCTTCGAGCCGTACACCCGGAACACCTTCGATATCAGCGCGATTCCGGCATGCCGGGAGCTCTCGCACCTGCCCATCGTGGCGGATCCGAGCCATGCCACGGGCAAGCGCACGTTGGTGCCGGCTGTGGTCAAGGCCGCTATTGCCGCCGGCGCCGATGGCGTGATGGTGGAGGTGCACTCCCGGCCAGAGCGTGCCCTCAAGGATGGACCCCAGGCACTGACGCTCATCGAGTTCGCCCAGTTGATGCGGGATCTGGAGCCGTTCGCGGCGGCTGCTGGCCGGCCGCTGAAGCAGGGCGAAGCCGAAACGGAATAGGCGCTTCGCCAAAGAGCAGATACGGCCGCGAGAGGGCGGATGGGATATCGCGCGGTGCCCTATCCGCCACTCTCCCCGGCCGGGGGCCGGCCTGGTCCCGCGCGCGTCTATCCGCCTGAAAACGCGCCCGATAGAGAGCAGCTGCTCCTCAGGAGCTCGCGAGGCCGATCTGACCGGGCAGGCCGCGCGTGGCGAGTGACTCCTTCCTGCACACTATGGCATACTCATCTATTTGCATCATTGGCATGGGTCTGCTTGGCGGTTCGCTCGGCATGGCTTTGAAGCAGCGCGGGCTTGCCCGGCGGGTGGTGGGCGTCGCCCGACGCCCGGAGGCGTTGGAGCGCGCCCGGGAGCTTGGCTCCATCGACGAGGGCGGGTTGGATGCCACAGCAGCGGTAGCCGGCGCGGATCTCACCTTTCTCTGTGTGCCGGTTCTCGCCATCACCAGGCTCCTGCCTCTCCTTGCGCCGCATGTGCGCGCCGGAGGCGTGGTTACCGACGTGGGCAGCACGAAGACCGCCATTGTGGACGCGGGCGAGAGCGTGTTGCCCGGCCGCTTCCTCGGGGGACATCCGATGGCCGGCTCGGAGCAGGCAGGCATCGAGGGGGCGGACCCGCTTCTCTTCGAGGGCGCCACATGGGCGCTTACCCCCGGGGAGGCTTCCGCGCCGGTGGAGCCGCTCTCCGAGTTGATCACTGGATTGGGTGCCCGACCGCTTCTTCTTCCGCCCGAGGAGCATGACCGGGCCGTCGCGGCTACCAGCCACCTGCCCCATGCCACGGCGGCGGCGCTGGCCCGGGTGGTTGCGGACGCGCTTGGGGAGGCTGAGGCGGCGCCCCGGCTTGCCGCCGGCTCGTATCGCGATACTACGCGCGTTGCCGCGAGCAGCCCAGAGCTGTGGCGCGACGTGTGCCTGACCAATCGGGAGCCGATCCTCGCCGCGCTTGGCCGGATGCAGGGCTACCTGGCGGAGCTGGCGGAGGCCCTTCGGCAAGACGACGTGGTGGCGGTCGAACGCTTCTTCCGCCAGGGAAGAGAGGCGAAGGCGCGCATGGAGAGCGCGCGCCGGAAAGGATAGTTGGTTTGGCGTCACTCCGCATTCCCACCGCTGGACCCCTTCAGGGCGCGGCGCGGGTGCCCGGCGATAAGTCGATCTCCCACCGCGCCGTGATGCTTGGCGCTCTGGCCGAGGGGGTCACCGAGATCGAGGGGTTCCTCCCAGGGGCCGATTGCCTTAGCACCATCGCCTGCTTCCGCGCGCTCGGCATTCAGATCGAGCAGCCGGATCCGACTCGCGTCATCGTCCATGGCGCTGGCGAGGCCGGCCTGCAAGAGCCGGAGGATCTGCTCTACGTGGGCAACTCGGGCACCACGCTCTACCTCACCCTGGGTGTGCTCGCCGGGCAGGCATTCACCAGCGTTTTGACCGGGGACTCCTCGATTCGGCGGCGTCCGGTGCAGCGCGTGGGGATCCCACTCCGCCAAATGGGGGCCACGATCCTGGCGCGTCGGGATGGCACGCTCCCGCCGGTCACGATCCGGGGCGGGGCCCTCCAACCGATCACCTACACGCTTCCATCGGCAAGCGCCCAGGTGAAGTCCGCCGTCCTCCTGGCCGGGCTGTTCGCCGAGGGCGTCACCACCGCCATCTCGCCGGCGGTTAGCCGAGACCATACCGAGCGGATGCTACGCGGCTTCGGCGCCGACGTGCGCGTTGAGGGGATGCGCGCCTCCGTGCGCGGGCCGGCGCGGCTGCGCGCCCAACCGGTCTCCGTTCCGGGAGACATCTCTTCGGCGGCTTTCCTCCTGGTGGCGGGCTGCATCGTGCCGGGTTCCGAGATCCTGGTCGAAAGCGTGGGGATCAACCCAACGCGTTCCGGCATTGTGGACGCGCTTCAGGCGATGGGCGCGCGCATCACGGTGGAGCGCGAGAGAGAGGTGGCCGGCGAGCCGGTGGCCGACTTGCGCGTCTGCGCTTCCGAGCTGCGGGGCACGTCTCTGGCCGGCGCGATCATCCCTCGCCTCATCGACGAGATCCCGATCCTCGCTGTGGCTGCGGCGTGCGCTACCGGTGATACGGTGATCCGCGACGCGGGCGCGCTCCGGATCAAGGAGACCGACCGGATTGCGACGACGGCGGCACTCTTGCGCGCCTACGGCGTGGCCGTGGATGTGCTGGAGGATGGCATGGTGGTGCACGGGGCTGGAGACCCGCGTGCCCTGAAGGGAGCTGAGATCGACAGCGAGGGTGACCATCGCATCGCCATGGCGGGCGCGGTGGCGGCTCTCGCCGCGATGGGGGAGAGCGTGATCCGCGGCGCAGAGTGCGTCGATGTCTCTTTCCCCGGCTTTGCGGAGCGGCTCCGGCAACTGGGGGCCGCTGTGGGAGAAGGTGAATGAGGCAGAACCACAGTGCGATCCACTATTGGCTTGCGTGTGAGGGCGTTCGCTGCCTCTGTCGCCTCCTGGGCGGGATTGAGGTGCTCGGGCGCGAGAACTTCCCCGAGTCCTCGCGGCTGATCGTCGTCTCCAATCACCTCAGCCATCTGGACCCGCCACTCATCGGCGGAGTGGTGCCGTGGTACACGCACTGCATGGCGAAAGAGGAGCTGTTCAAGACGCCGTTCATCGGGTGGTGGTGCCGGTGCGTGGGCGCGTTTCCGGTGAAGCGGGGAGCGGCGGACCGCCAGGCACTGCGCACGGCGTTGCAGGTGCTGGAGATGGGGCGCCCCCTGGTGCTCTTCCCGGAAGGCCGGCGCAGCAAGGATGGCCGGCTTCAGCCGGGCGAAGAGGGCGTTGGCCTCATTGCTCTTCGCTCACGCGTGCCGATCATCCCGATTGGGATCGCGGGCTCCCAGAGCATTCTCCCGCCTGGCAGCATCCGCTTCCGGCGCGGCCACGTGACGATTCGGATCGGCAAGCCGTTCACGCTGGATGACCTTTACGGTCAGACGGGCCGGCCCGCCGTTATCGAGGCGACCCGGCGCGTGATGGCCGAGATCGCCTCGCTCCTGCCCCCGGAGCATCAACCCGCGGATGGGATTCCCAGGACCATCTCCGTCGCGTAGGCTTCCCATCCCCTGCGCGTGGAGCACCGGGGTCATAAGACGGGCAGCTTACACCCGATAGAGATCTGGCTTGAAGCCGAGAGCCTCGATGGTGGCAAGCACAGCCTCGCGGTCGGCGGTGCCAACCCACACCTGGAGATCCTCCGGTTGGTCGATGAAATCGATCTCCTTCTCGCGGAGCGCTTCCTTGATGCGCTCCAGTTTCGCGCTGCGCTCCGCGTCGGTGCCGTTCAGCGAGTCGCCGTGCAGCACGATCATCTCGGTCATCTCCAGCACTTCTGGCGGTTTTCTAGCCATGCACTCCTCCCATGCCAGGGGCTCAGGGCGCCCGGCATGACCGGCTCCGCTTCCCTGGCGCGGGCCACGACGGCCCGTTCCTGAACCCCATTCGCCCCGTAGCCAAGGCTCTCCTGCGCGCCACGGGGCGGGGCGTGGAGAGCGCCTGGGGGTTCTGGGGCACGGGGTCTCCATCCCCGGTGTACGGGCCGTGATGCCCGCAACGGGCAGGCGACCGGCGGATGCGCGTCGAAGATTCTTTTTGCCGGCAGCCTTTCTGAAAGCCACGATGCTCTCTTTGCTTGGCGCTGCCGGCTACGGGAAGGAGTGAGAGTGGCATGGAGGAGTTGGGTTTTGGTATTATCGGTTGTGGTGTGAACGCTCCCTGGCACGTCGCCGGGATCAAGGCCGCTCGAGGTGCGCGGCTTGCCGCCGTGTGCGACATCATCCCAGAGAAGGCACAGGAGTTCGCGGCAAAGCATGGGGCGCCTCGTTGGTACGTCGATTACCATGAGATGCTGGAGAACCCGGAGATTGACGTGGTGTGCATCTGCACGCCCAGTGGTCTCCATGGGGAACCGACGATTGCGGCCGCCAAGGCGGGAAAACACGTTCTTTGCGAAAAGCCGCTGGAAGTGACCCGCGAGAAGATGGATGCCATGATCGCGGCCTGCCGCGGCGCTGGGGTGAAGCTAGGCGGTATCTTCCAGCGCAGGACCTACCCAACCATCCAGGCGGTTCGCCGCATGATCCAGGACGGCAAGTTCGGCAAGATGGTGCTGGGCGATGCCTACCTGAAGTATTACCGCTCGCCGGAGTACTACAAGAGCGCCGGCTGGCGGGGCACCTGGGAGCTGGATGGCGGTGGCGCGCTGATGAACCAAGGGGTGCATGGGATCGACGAGATCCTCTGGCTGATGGGCCCGGTCAAGAGCGTCTTCGCGCGCTGCGATCACCTGGTTCGCGACATCGAGGTGGAGGATACGGCCGTCATCCTGGTCGAGTACGAGAGCGGTGCCTACGGCATCATCGAGGGCACGACGAGCGTCTATCCGGGCATGTCCACCCGCGTGGAGGTGCATGGCGAGCTCGGCACCGCCATCATCGACGAGGCGAAGATCACCACGCTGAAGTTCCTCGGCGAGGAGGTGGACGCAGTCGCGAGTGAAGCGGACGATACCGGCGTCGCGTCCGACCCGCGTGCTATCGCCACCCATGGCCACGAGGTGCTCGTTCAGGACATGGTGGATGCGATCTTGGAGGATCGCGAGCCGATGATCCCTGGCGAGGAGCACCGCAAGGCGGTCGATCTGATCCTGGCAATCTACGAATCGGCGCGGACGCGCAAGGAGGTCTACCTCTCCTAGAGCGAGGGTACGACACATCCCCTGATCACGGAACGGCCCCTGGTATCCCAGGGGCCGTTTCCAATCAAGCGCCGGTTATGGCCTGGCTTTCCTACGGGCGCGACGCCGTTTGTGCGGGCCGGCTGCGCCCGGTGGCGATATCGATCACGTCCCAGAGCGAGGCGTCTTCCTGGCCCATCCGCCAGAAGCCGACGGAGCAGACGCCATACTTCTCGGCCAGCCGGGTCAGCTTTGCGCGTATCGTCTCGGAATCATCAAAGTGGACGAGGTGGCTGTGCCCGCTGCTGTCTTTGTAGGCCAGCCGCTTGGTCAGCGTTTCCTCATCGAAGATGACGCGTGGATTGTACTGGGCAAGGATCGCCTGCAGCCTAGCCGCGTTGGGATGGGTTCGCTTCCCCGTCTTCAGATCGTAGTCACGCCCGTAGACGCCGATGCCGATCATGAACTTGGAGGGCTCCATGCTGCGCATCGCAATGCGCGCTGCGCTCTCTAGGTAGTGGATTGGACTATGCGGGGTGCGCCCGGGTCCGAAGGTGTAGGTCATCGGCATCAGGCTATCGGCGTGTTGCGCGAGCAGGTCATAGTCGAGGCCCGGGCTGGGCGCGCCCTCCCAGGTGACATCCAGGGCGATGCTCAGCTCCTTGCCGCGCGCGTGCAGCTTCTCGGCGAGCTCCTTGACGAAGGCGTGGTAGCCGTGGCGATGGCCGGCACGCACGCCTTCAAAGTCGAGATCGACCCCGTCGTCGCCCTTCTTCTCGACGAAGGCGACGATGCGGTCGATGGCGGCAGTCCGCCGCGCGGCGGTGCTCAGGATGCTGGAGAGCACGGCGCGATCAAAGTCGCGATTGATGACGCAGGAGTAGACTTTCTTGCCGGCGGCATGCACGATCTGGCGCACTTCGTCGTTGCGCTGGAAATCGGGCGCCTCCTTCAGGTTGCCGTTGCCATCGACCGCCAGCCATTGGCCGGCGATGATATCGACCGCGCCCACATAGCGGCGCACCGCCTCGAAGCTATCGTCAGCATAAGGAACGTAATAGGCCTTCACTGTGCGCAGAATCGGCTGCGTGGCGGACGGGGCCTCTGGGGTTTCTGCCGGCGGAACCGGAAGCAGCATGGGTGGCATGACAAAAGGGGATACGGCCGTCTTTGCCTGGGGAGCGACCGGCTCAAGGGGGAGTAGATCGGCTTCGGGAGACTCCTTCAGTTCATCGCCCTGGAGGGGCAGGAGCGGAGCGAAAAGCATCAAGCAGATGGCCAATAGGGTATAGGGCACCGTTGTCCTCCTTCACACACATCAATCCACGCGGCGCTTCTCCTTGCTCTGCATCATCCGTGCGAATAGCGCGGATCCGCCTGCAGGGAGAGCCTCCGACAACGCGCTGCATCCCCTGGCGCCTGGAAAGGTGAGCTCGCTTTCCGGTGGAGCCCGGATACATCCGGCCAGCCTCATGCCCGACCTGGTGAGGGTTCGGCCAGGCATCTGCTGCACCTGGCCTGGCGAAAGAGCCGACCGAATGTTGGTATTTTATCAGAGGCGAGGAAGCGCCGTCAACCCCAGGTGAACGGCGCTTCCTGCTACGAGAGGTCGGAGAACTACGGATTGCCCTCTGCTGGGGGTGGCGCCATGGGCGGGGCCATGCCGCCCATCATGCCGCCCATGCCGCCCATCATGCCGCGGCACTGTGGGCACTGGCCGGAGGCGTGAAGCGATGCCATCCGCTGGAATTGCTGCCGCTGCGCGGGCGTGAGCACCTGGAGCGCATCGACGTAGGCGCGCGATTGGGTCAGCATGAACTCGGTGACCGCCTGCCCCAAGGCACGCACGGCTGTCTCGACGGCGCGCCGATCCGGGTCTGGACGGGTGAGCGCCTGCATCAGGTCGATGTGCGCCGCGTAGGCGTCGGCCAGGCGCCGGGCCATCTGCTTCTGATTCTCCGCGTGCAGCGAGGTCAGCCGGCTCACCTGGTCATCCGTCAGGTTCAGCATATCGCGGTGCATCAGGAGCAGGCGCACGGGTGCCATGACGGCGGCCATCGCCCCATGTCCGCCCCGGCCGGCCTGCGCCCGCGACATCGCCATCATCGGGCACCCGCCTCTTGCCCCAGCTGGAGCCCCATGGCCCGGCGTAGGCTGCGGTGCGGCGTGCGCCGCGGTGACGGCCAGCATCATCGCGAGGATCGCACTTGATAGCCTCATCTGCACCTTCCCTTCCAACGGGCGCATCCGGATCCCGAGCGCGTTCGCAAGCCGCGCGTCTGGCACAGGAAGCGCCATCAACCAGTGGGTCCGGTGCCTCCCTTTCCCCCCGGACGCGCATCCTAAACGAGGTGGTGTGCCTGCGGAGCCCGGGGCCTCACCGCAGCTCTGTTTCGCAAGCGAGCCGCGCTCAGAAGACGAGGTCGGCCACGACGGCGCGGTGATCGGAGACACGCTCCGGTGGCACGAAGCAGCGCCGGGATGAGAGGCCCTCGCCAAGAAAGAGATAATCAATGCGGAGGAGGGGCATGTTCGCTCGGAAAGTGTGCCCGAAGCCCAACCCGGTCATCCGGAAGGCATCGCTGAAGCGGGTGGTGATGCGGCGGTAGAGCACCCCACGGGGGGGCGTGTTGAAATCCCCGGCGATCACCAGGTGATGCGGCCGGCGCTCTGCCACCTTCAGGAGTGCCTCCATCTGCGCGGAGCGCACCTCCGCCGAGTTGCGCAGGTAGGTAAGCCCGGAGCGCGGGTTGCGAAGGAGCGCCCGCGGGCGCGCGGCGGTGTTGAAGTGTACATTGAGCACGGTGAGCTGCTCCTCGCCCACCTGCACCACGCTCTCCAGGAGCTCGCGCCGGTACTTGCCGGGCATCGGGTGTACCCGGTGAGAAAGGATGGGCAGGCGAGAGAGCGTGGCCAGCTCGCCATGCCGGACGATGTGCCACTCCGGCAGGCGCCGCTGGAGCTCCGGGATCGGGTCGTGCCACACCCAATGCGGATTGGTCTCCTGGAAGCAGGCGATCTCCGGCTGCAGCTCGCGGACCAGGGCCGCGACGCGGTCAACCCCTTCGCTGGCGTGGTGAATATTGAGCGTCATGATACGCACGCGCTCGCCGGCTGCCCGGCTCCGCGCGCCCAGAGGGAGCGTGGCGCCCATGAGCGCGAATGCGAAAAGGATGCTCGCACTGGTGTTGATGGCCACCGGAAGCCACGACCGGCGCACCAATGCCCAGACGAGCAAGCCCAGAGTGGGGGCGACGAAGGGGTGTTGCGGCGCGTAGGCCAGGAGCGTGGTGAGCCAGTGCCGCTCGCCCACCAGCACTTCCAACCCCCATACCGCGACGAGGCCTGCCAGGTTCAGTCCTGATAGAAGGTGAAGCCCCCAATTCGGGCGTCTCCCCGTAGCCGGATGCTCCATTGGCTCCCCGCGATCCCTCCCACATGTCGTGCCACGGCAGCGCTGCCCTCCAGGCACGTTCTTTGCCGGATTCAGCCCGCGTCTGATATCCAGTTCCATCGCCCGGCCCGGATGCCTTCCCAGGGGGTCGCCGCGGGTCGCGGCTCCCCGGCGCGTTCGCGGAACCCGATCATCAGGAGGGAAGCGGCTGCCAGGCAGGATTCTGAGCGCCGGGAAGCCAACGAAGAGAGCGGGCAAGCCACGGTGAGCGGCGCTCGCGGCTCACTACGCCTCCGCAAGTTCCCCGCTGTCCGAGCCTGCTCGATGGTGCCGGATGGTCGCCATGTCGCTTTCCATCGGCCGGGCGGTGGGTCGAAGGGGCTCCATCCGGCTGCCCGGAGACGAGGGCATGCCCGCGAGCGTGGCTGCCCGCATCTCTTCTGACCGAGAAGGGTGGCCCATCGGCCGTTTTGGAGGGAGACAGTTCTTGGATCTGCAACACCGCAAGTGGGTGGTCTGCCCGCGCATTCCGGATGCGACGCTTGCCGCCGTGCCCGAGATGCCCCCGCTCCTGGCCCAGCTCCTCTACAACCGCGGGATCCTGAATGGGGACGCGTCGCTCAACCGGGAGATTCTTGAGCGGTTTCTGCAGCCGCGCTGGGATGGAGGCCTGCACGATCCCTTCCTGATGGCGGATATGGGCCGAGCGGTGGAGCGCATCCTGGCGGCGCTGGATCGCCGCGAGAGCATCGGTGTTTTCGGCCACTACGATGCCGATGGTATCACCGCGCTCGTCTTGATGACGAGCGTGCTCAAGCGTCTTGGTGCCCGGGTGGTTCCGTATATGCCTCGGCGCTCGGATGACTATGGCGTGAACGACAACGGCATCGCGGAGCTGGCGGCCCAGGGCGTTACCCTCTTGATCAGCGTCGATTGCGGGATTCGCTCTTTTCTCGCTCCAGAGACCGCCGCACGCCATGGAATGGACGTGATCATCACCGATCACCACACTGTTCTCCAGGGAGATGCTGGCGACGAGCTGCCGGCCGCGTTCGCGGTGCTCAACCCGATGCGCGCCGACTGCCCCTATCCGTGCAAGTCGCTGGCTGGGGTGGGCGTGGCGTTCAAGCTGGCACAGGCGTTGTTGCGCGCGCATGCCCAGCGCACGGGCGAGCCGGAGACGCACTATGCCAAGTGGCTGCTCGATCTCGTCTGTCTTGGCACCGTAGGCGACGTCTCCGATATCACGGGCGAGAACCGGACCCTGGTCACGCTCGGCCTGGAGATCCTGAAGCGGAGCAAGCGTCCGGGAGTGCAGGCGTTGCTGGGCGTGGCCGGCACCAATGTGAGCAAGCTGAACGTGGAGACGGTCGGCTTCCAGCTTGCTCCACGCATCAACGCGGCCGCGCGCATGGAAGACCCGTGGCTGAGCGTCTCGCTACTGCTCACCACGGATCCCGCCGAGGCGATGTCGACCGCGCGCCAGCTGAACACACTCAACAACAAGCGCCAGGAGATCACGAATCAGGCGATGGCCGAGATCGAGAAGCGCTATGGGGAGACGCTTCTCGAGCACAACGCTATCGTCGTGGATGGGAGCTGGCCGGCGGGGATCATTGGATTGATCGCGGGCAAGCTGCGCGAGGCGTATTCCCGCCCGGCCGCGGTCATCGAGATCAGTAACGAGGAAGAGGCTCACGGATCGGCGCGAAGCTGCCCCGGCTTCCACATCTCCGACGCCTTGCGCGATTGCGCCGATCTCCTCAGCCGCTATGGCGGGCACGCGCAGGCCGCGGGCTTCGCTCTCCCTCGCCAGAACGTGGATGCCTTCCGCGAACGCCTGCAGACCCTGGCGGACGAGAGACTGAGGCCCGAGGAGCTGGTGCCTGTGCTTGCTATCGACGCGCTTCTCGACCCGAGCGAGATTACGCTCGACCTCCTCCGTGTGATCCAACAGCTTGAGCCATGCGGGCCCGGGAACCCATCGCCTCTCTTTGGGATGCGAGGGGTGCGCGTGGCCTCTGCGGAGACCTTTGGCACGACAGGCGATCACCTCCGCCTGATGCTACGGGCGCCCGACCGAACCCTGCGCGCCACCGGATGGCGCATGGGTCTTCTGGCGGAGCAGTTCCCGCCAGGCGCGGCCGTGGATATCGCTTTCGCACTGAAGGAGGACTCTTACGTCGGATTGGCCCTCGATATTCAGGACGTGGCGGCTGCCGGAGAGCGATGATGTTGCGTGCGCGCTGGGGCGTCATTGCCGCGATCCTCTCGGCCCGTGCCGGTTCCATCGAGGCGCGTGTGGAGTTCTCGGATGCCCCCGAGGAGTCTGGGCCGGCGCTGGCCTACCCGGAGTTAACCGGACCGATTGCTGTTGGCGACCGCGTCCTGGTGAACACGACTGCGGTTCACCTGCGCCTGGGCACCGGCGGTCTGCACTTCATCATGGCGGTGGATCGTGGCGAGCCCTCGCTGCCTCCCCCTGGGCCCGGCCACATCATGAAGCTGCGGTACACCCCTCTCCAGCAGGCGGTTCTGACGGCCGAGGAGCGCGCCACCGCCGGCGAGCTTACGCTCCCGGAGGAGCTGGGGGGTACGCCCGTAGTGGCCGCTGAGTTGCACAGTCAGGTGGCCGCTGTGGCTGCCGGCATCCGTGCCACGGCTCCCGCAGCCCGGGTCGCCTATGTCATGCCGGATGCGGCCGCGCTCCCACTGGCGCTCAGCCATTTGATCCCTCGCCTCCGCAAGGCGGGCCTGATTCACACCACGCTCACCTGCGGCCAGTCGTTCGGTGGCGATCTGGAGGCGGTCTCCGTGCCTTCCGCGCTGGTGGCGGCCAAGGCGGCAGGCGCGGATGTGATCCTCGTCGCCCAGGGGCCGGGAAACGCCGGCACGGGCACGCCGCTCGGCTTTTCCGGCATCGCTCAGGCCGACTGGCTCAACGCAGCGCACTCCCTCGGCGGCGTGCCGGTCGCCGCGCTCCGCCTCAGCTTTGCCGATGCCCGCCCCCGCCATCAGGGCGTCAGCCACCACTCTCTCACCGTACTGGGGCGTTTTACCCTCTGCCCCGCGGTGGTTGCGGTCCCCCTCCTGCCAGATCCTCTCGCGCGGCAAATTGGCAGCCAACTTGCCATGCTTCCCGCGCGACACACCATCGAGATGCATGATGGCGAGCCGGCGCTGGCTCTGCTGGCGTCCCTGGGGGTCGCGGTGACCACGATGGGTCGCTCGGTGGAGGCCGAGCGCGCCTTCTTCCTGGCTGCCGGCGCGGCCGGGGTCGCCGCCGCCAGGCGTCTGGGCTAGTGGATGCGGTTCGCAGGGGGCAGGTGGCAGGTGACAGGGGGCGGTTCACCATTCGCTGACGAACGCAGGCAGGCGTCCCGGCGCGCTGCACCCGCCGGCGCCTTGCACGCTGCGCGCAGGGTCCCCCCTCACTCCTTCACTCTGTCATCCCCTCATCTGCCGATGGATCGGGGAAGGGGAGGACTGTCGAGTGTGTGGGATCACGGGGTATGTCGGTTCGCGGCACGCGCTGCCACTGGCGCTGGAGCAACTGCGGAAACTGGAGTACCGAGGCTATGACTCCGCCGGGGTGGCCTTTCCGGATGCGACGCGCGTCCAGGTAGTCAAGAGCGTTGGGAAGATCGCGGGGCTCGACCCGCTGGTCGCCGGCCTGGGCCAGGGATGCGGCACGGCGGTGGCGCACACGCGCTGGGCCACGCATGGCCGGCCCTCGACGGAGAATGCACACCCGCACGCAGACTGCCGCGGGCAGATCGCGGTGGTGCATAACGGAATCATCGAGAACTATCTCTCGCTGCGCGCCCGTCTCGAGGCCGCTGGGCATCTCTTCCAGTCGGAGACGGATACCGAGGTGCTCTCGCATCTGATCGAGGAGTACTACGCGGGCAAGATGGAGGAGGCGGTTGCGGCGGCGCTTTCCGAGGTGCGCGGCTCCTTTGCCATCGCCGTGGTGAGCACCTATGAACCCGATAGCCTTGTGGTCGCCCGGCGCGATAGCCCCCTGGTGATCGGCCTGGGAAGGGGGGAGTACTTCCTGGCGTCGGACATCCCGGCGCTGTTGGCCCACACGCGCGACGTGATCATCCTGGAGGATGATGACCTAGGCGTGCTCTCGCCGGCTGGGATGCGCCTGCGGAAACTGGATGGCACCATGGTGCAGCGCACTCCGATGCACATCACCTGGGATGTCGGGGCCGCGGAGAAGGGCGGCTACGAGCACTTCATGCTGAAGGAGATCCGCGAGCAGCCGCGCACGATCCGAGATACGATGCGTGGCCGGGTGATGCCCGACCACCAGGTGGATCTCAGCGCGGAGTTGAACATCCCTGCCGAGCGGTGGCGCTCCTTTGACAAGATCTCGCTGGTCGCCTGCGGCACGGCCTACTATGCGGGCTATGCCATGCGCTACTTCTTCGAGCGCGTGCTGCGCATCCCCGTCGAGCTGGAAGTGGCCTCCGAGTTCCGGTATCGCGACCCGACCATCGACGAGCGCACCCTCTTCGTGGTGATCAGCCAGTCGGGCGAGACGGCCGACAGCCTGGCCGCCCTCCGCCTGGCGAAGAGCAGGGGCGCGACGGCGCTGGGCGTTGTCAACGTCGTCGGATCGTCCATCGCGCGCGAGGCGGATTCGGTGCTCTACACGTGGGCCGGCCCTGAGATCTGCGTCGCCTCAACAAAGGCCTACACCTCCCAGCTGGTGGCCCTCTATCTCCTCGGATTGCACGCGGCGCGCCTGCGTGGTAGCTTCGGGGCCGAGGAGACGGCCGCCCTGGTGGCTCAGATGAAACAGCTGCCCGACCTGGTAAGCCGGGTGCTGGACTGTGATGAGTCCGTGCGCCAGATGGCGCCCAGCTTTGCCGGAGCCGCAGATTTCTTCGTGCTGGGGCGCGGCCTCGATTATGCCGTCGCGCTCGAGGGCGCGCTGAAGATGAAGGAGATCTCCTACATCCACGGCGAGGCCCTGGCCGCGGGTGAGATGAAGCACGGCCCCCTGGCCCTCGTCTCCCAGGGAACCCCCGTCGTTTGCCTCGTAACTCAGGAGGCGCTGCGCGAGAAGATGCTCTCGAACGTCAAGGAAGTGAAAGCCCGGGGGGCGACGGCAATCGGTATCGTCCGCGAAGGTGACACCGAGTCGGCGATGAGCATGGACCACGTGATCCATGTGCCATCCACCGACGACTGGCTAATGCCGATGGTTGCCGTGGTGCCGCTGCAACTCCTCGCCTACTACGTGGCGCGCGAGCTAGGGAGGGAGATCGACCAGCCTCGGAATCTGGCCAAGAGTGTCACCGTGGAGTAGCGCCAAAGCGACCAGGATGGCAAGCGCCTGAAAGGGGAACCCGCCTCTCCCACGTCGAATCCCGTGGGGGAGGTGGGTCTTATGTTTCTCCGGTTTCTCGTCTGTCTTGTGGTAGCCTGGATGGCATCGGCCCCGGCGTGCGTCGCGGGGCCAGTTGCCATCCGTGAGGAGGGCGAGCGGCTTTTCCTCGGGAATGGGCTGGCCGAGTACGAGTTTCGCAAGGACCAGGGCTACGATCTGGTGGCAGTCCGCCTGGAAAAGGGAGGCGAGCCGCTGCTCCTGACCAGCGCCCACCTGGTCTATTGCGAGGACGGGGTTTGGATGAAGGAGTGCGGCGCGGATCCGGGCGCGGACGCCGGCGCTGGCTTCGTCGGCCATCAGGTGGAGCGCGTCTCGGAAAAGGGGCGGAGTGGACTGCGTGTCCGCGCCCAGAACGACCGGCTCCGGGTCGAGAAGAGCTTCCTCCTGGACGAGGATGGCCCGGGTTTGCAGGTGCGCTATCATATCGAGACCATCGCCGCGCACGCGATCAGCCACGGCTACACGACGCTCGTCTGGCTGGATAGCCGTCCGAAGAGCTGGCTGCGCCCTGAAAACTACGCGCAGAATGGGCGCATCATTGAGAAGAGCGTGGTGGGGCCGTTCACCACGCTCAAGGTTGGCAACCAGCCGGTGTCAATGCAGCCGGAGACCTGGGTGGGCTGCTACGATGCGGCAAAGGGCCAGGGAATTCTGGCGGTGATCCCCCCTGGCGAGATGCTTCCCTTCCGCGCCGGCGAGCAAGGCGACCGTGGCTTCATCGGGCCCACCTTCCGCAGTTTCGCACCAGGCGATGATCCCAGTGGCATCGGCTCATCCGTGACCGGCGCGTTCACTCTGGTTCCCTTCTCCGGCGACGCAACCGCTGCCGTCGCGAAGTGGGCCAGGCGGTATGGAAAGCAGCAGGCATCGCTACGCTTCCCCCAGAAGGCGGAGAGCGGGCGCCGGCTGCGCGCCTTGCCCGAGGGCGCGTTATGGTGGGACCTGCCCACAGTCAAGACCTTCCCGGATGAGCCGGCGCCTGCCGCCACGGCATCGGCCGTGCAGGTGCAGGCCGCGCGCAACGAATATGAGCCGTTCCAGATCGTGCTCCGGCCCAAGACCGATCTGGCCGGGGTCCAGCTGTCGGTTTCGCCGCTGGTGTCGCGCCGCGGGAAGATCCCGGAGGAGTGCGTCTGGTGGAATCCCGTTGAGTATTACCGCTGCGAGCAGGCGATGGACGCCGCCGGGTTTGCGGGCGAGGTGCCCGATGCCCTCCTGCCCGCCGCGCCGGTCGATTGCCGGGCCGGGCGCAACCAGATCTTCTGGGTGACGATCCGGGTGCCGGGCGATGCCGAGCCCGGGGAGTATCGCGGCAGCATTCAGTTACGGGCCGGCTCGCGCGAGCTCGCTAGCGTGCCCGTCATCCTGCGCGTGCGGAGCTTCTCGCTTCCAGACGAGCGCTCGCTGACAGCGTTTGGCCCGCTCTGGAAGGCCCACCTGGTGAAGCACTACGGGGCAGAGAAAGCGGCTCAGCTTTGGCCGACCTACCTGGAGGACCTGGCCGCGCATCGCCTGGGGGCGCTGCACCCGGAGGCGTCGCCCGTCGCCAAGTGGGATGAGCAGGGCGCGCTGACTCAGATCGATTTCACCGCGTTCGACCGCGCGATGGAGGAGTTCTTTGCGCGCTACCGGATGAAGTACGTGGCGCTGGGTGATTTTACGATTGGCTACGGCCACATCCCTCGGAACAATCGCTTTGGCCGCGCCGAGGAGATCCTCACGCCACTGTGGAAAGCCCGGTGCGAGAGCTACGCGCGCGCGCTGGCCGCGCACCTTCGCGAGCGCGGCTGGCATGATCGCGTGGTCTTTAGCCTCTTCGATGAGCCGCGCGCCGAGTATTACCCGCTGATCCGCGATACGGTCGCCCTCCTCAAGCAAGTGGAGCCTTCGTGGCGGTTCACCTTCTGGGGAACTTACACGCCGGCCCTGGACGGCGCGATCCAGGTGTGGACCGTGCCGGCCACCTACTACTCGCCCAGCCTGGCCCGGAAGTTGCGTGCCCGTGGCGATGAGATTTGGGTCTACAATCCTCCTGGCTATTGCGTAGGGAGGACGGCGATGGCCGCGCGCGCCAACTACTGGTGGGCGTGGCGCGAGGAGATCCCGACGGTCTACCAATGGACGACCAACGCCTGGATCGACTGGACGGGGAGCACCACGCTGTGGGATGCCCAACGGAATGCATCCTGGGTGCTGCCGGGCGAGGATGGCCCCCGCGCCACGTTGCGCTGGGAGCTGACGCGAGAGGGGCTGGAGGATCACGAGTACCTCACGCTGCTGTCGCGGCTGGCGAAGGAGGCCGAGAAGCGCGGGCTGAAGGTGCCGGCGGTGGAGAAGGCGCTCGCCGCCGCGCGGGAAGTGGCGTGGTCTCCTGCCGATGAGAAGGCCGCCATGCTCCACACGCAGGACCAGCGCCAGCTGCATGCCGTTCGCGGCCAGGTCGCGGATGCCATCGAGGCGCTCCTGAAGCGGCTCCCGGCGCGTTGACATCCCCCCCAGTTCATGTTATGATGCCGCTAGCGGTGGAAGCATGGATTCACCGAGGGCTTCTGGTTCGCCAGAGGCTGGCGACCCTGTGCCCGCGCCAGAAAGCCGGTCGAGGGTGTCTGCAAATCGGTTTATCCAGGTGCGGACCAGGCACGATGGGTTGCTGAGCCGGGACGGATGACAAGAGCGACGACCAGATTCGTCCACTGTCACCTTTCCATAAGGAGTGATGGATGCAGTTTAAGAACCTGAAGGCGTCCGAGCTGGATGGGCGGGTGGAGCTGCCCGGCCTGAATGAGTGGATCGAGAGCCTGAACGGCACGGAAGCCGCGCTTCTGATCGCCGCCCCTGCGGGCACGGGCAAGACGGCTGCCGTGGGCGCCATTGCCCGCAAGCTGGAGCGCGACGTCATGCAGTGCGACCTCCTGCAGGTCTTCGAGTATCCCGACAGCCGCGAGGCGTTCCGAGACCTCCTCACGATCATCGAAAACCTGCGCTCGATCGTGTTTCAGGCGGAGGGGATTGGCCGGCTGGGAGACCGCTTCCAGGAAGCTGGCGATGCCTCGGTCCTGGATCTGATGCGCGACTGGCTGGCTGATAAGAAAGAGCGTCTCCGCTCGCGCGGCGTCGTCTTGGTCGCCACCGCCCGGAGCGTGAACGGCCTGCCCGAGGATCTGCTCGCGCAGTTCGACAAGGTCTTTTCTGCTCCCTGAGTCTACGGGGAAACCGGATGCGCCAGTAGTCCGAGGCAGCGCGCTCTCTAGCAGGCCGCTGCCTCGGACGCGGCAAGCCAATACCCGAATGGCACCCCCGGTGCCGCCTCCCCCGAGAAGGCCTGCGCCACCGGGTGGCGTTCTTCTGTCGGGCCTCCCCAGAAACATCTCTCTTCATCCCCGCGTGACGGCTGGTCCTCTGGATCAGCCGGTTGTTTGCCCCTCCGGATGTAAAATCGCTCCAAAACGGCCTGCTTCTTGCTTCGTGCCCGCTCGTAGTTTTGCAGCGGAAAGCCGCGGGGAATGATGGCGGCAGCGCGCGCCGCCGCGGCGACGGGCGACCGATGTGAGCGTAAGTGAGGAGGGTTTCTATGGCCAGGGAGATCCCGCGGAGCGAGTGGACGGAGTTCCTGACAGATTTCACCGTGAGTAATGAGGGCCGCATAGCAAGAGTGGAGGTCGATGGCCGGTGCCTGGGAGACGCCGAGGGGGAAGATGCCTTTGTTCTCACCGGCGTGGAGGCCGGGGTGCAGGCCGAGGATGAGGATACGATTGTCGTGGCGCTGGCGGATATCGAGGGCGAGCAGCAGGGCCGCGTCACCCACCGCATCGAGGATGTCACCACGCTGCGCGTTCGCGAGCACGATGGCATGGTGGATGGCCTCGAGATCGAGACCCGCGAGGGGGCGCGGGCTGTCGTCCATCTCGGCGAGGAGATGCCGGCGACCGCGTGAGATGCACCTCCAAAGCGGCAGCCGCGGCGGCTGGCATAGTTCTACCGGCTGGGCACGAGGCGGACAGTGTGAATCGTACCGCGACCGCCGGGCGGGATGGGATGCCAGAGTCGGACGAGCGCGCTGAGGGGGCGTAGTCTTGCCACGTGTCTGTTTGAAGCGGGTGCGCTGCCGGGAAATGGATGGGTGATCCGGGGCTGGGGGGATAGGCGCCTACTCCCGGCCTCGGGGGAGTGGCACGCCCTCGCAGAAGAAGGGCGTGCCCAGCTCCGCGATGGCCGACCAGGGCACCTGCTCGCCCGCGAAATGGGCATGGGAGAAGAGCAGAAAACTGAGCGCCCTGCCCGGGTTGTGCGCGGGCACCCGGCGCACGAAGTAGGGCCAGTCCATCTCAGGACCCACTCCGGCGACGATGGAGACCGCGTCCCACCAGTCGGGCCGGCCCTCCTGCCAGGAGTAGATCTTCCGCAGGAGCATATCCTCCGGACCGAATCCGCGAAACGGGTAGCCACCAAGCATGATGGTGCGCGCATGCTGAAGCGCATCCTCATCGAGATCGGCAACGCCGCTGGAGTGGACGATCAGATCGACCGGAGCGCCTGCCTTCTCGGCCTTGAGGAGCCACGCCTTCTCCGTCTCCTCGGTGTAGAAGCCGGCCGCGTTTAAGACCGACATCGCCCGGTTCTTGTCACGCGGGTGGATGTAGAAGTCGATATCCTTGGTATCGCGCCCCCGACCGTAGAGGCTGACCATCAGGCCCCCGCCCAGGAGGTGGGGCACGTGGTTCTGCGTCAGGAGCTGTGTCGCCTCGTAGTAGACCGGCAGGTGCTCCTTGTCCACGAGTAGCCGGTTCTCTGGCATGCCCTCACCCCCCTTTTCCACGCATCAACGCGGATGCTCGCTGATGCAACCATACCCGACACTCTCCTCTCCCATGCGCAACTACAGGAGGACCGTCGGGCGGGGGCGAACAGAAGTGACAGTCAGGGCGAGACGACACATCAGGGATAGGAGGATCAAGGCGATGGAGCTGCCGATATTGCCCTTGCATACCGTGCTCTTCCCCCAGATGGTCCTGCGCCTGCTGGTGACGGAGCCGCCCCATCTCGAGATGGTGCAGCGCTGCATGGATGGCGACAGGACGCTGGGGATCGTGTTGGCGCGACCGGGAAAGACGCTGGACGATATCGAGCTCTGCCGCGTGGGGACGAGTGCCTACATCGCCGATCTGACTGAACAGGGAGATGGACGCACGCTCCTCCTCGTCTTCGGGCAGCGCCGTTTCCGCCTGCTCGATTACCGCGATGGCGAGTACTTCGTCACGGGGAACGTCGAATGGCTTCCGGAGACAGGGGAAGACGCCAGCGTGGGGGTGTCGGTCGTGACAGAGCTTCTGCAATGCTATCTCGCCGATATCCTCAAGCCACTCGGCCTGGCCCACCCCTTTCCGGGTGAGGTCGAGATTCCGCAAGAGGCCACGGAGCTCTCGTACGTGGTCGCCATGCTCCTGCCGCTGGCTCTCTCCGAAAAACAACGCCTTCTGGAGCTGCCTGGACCCGCTGCCCGGTTGGAGGCGGAGGTGCCCCTCCTTCGCCAGCAGATCGAGGCGGACCGGCAGGGCGGCCGCTGGCGGAGCATCGCCCGTCCGCTGGGCAAGCAAGACGCCGAGTGGATGGCGCAGTGGCGAAACTGAGCGCCCCGGATCAGGCCGCCAGAATCACTTTCCAGGCGCTCTCCCAGGCGTCTAGCACAGCCGTGCGCAGGTCCGGTCGGCAGACCACGCGCACCTTGCGGCTGTATCGCTCAAATGACTGGGCAAACTCGGATTTCATCTGCGAGAACCCATAGTCGTTGAACGGCACCAGGTAGCGCTTGCTTCGATCGCGTTGGGGCGAGACGACGACGCGGAGTGTGTTGAAATCCTCCACGTCGAAGACGCTCTCGGGCTCGGGGATGTCGAGGAGCACCTCGTGGCCCCGCAGCGGAATGCCGGTGCGTCGGGCGAGAAGCTCGCACACCGCTACCTCCACAGCGCGCCGCCGCGTGGGATCGCGGTGGAGCTGCACCAGATGCGCAATCTGCTCCTGCCCCAGACGAAACTCTGGCTCGCCAACTCCCGGTTCCGGGTAAAGGGTCACCGCGCGCTTGTACAGTTCGCGCCGCTGGAGCATCTCGGCCAGTTCGCCAGCGGGGAAGGCGCCCGCGACGGCGGGCGAGGCCAGGTGGCAGAGGAGGGCGTCGTCAGAGAGCGAGTAGAACCACTCGGGGCGGATCACGCCTGCGGCGACGCCATCCTGGAGCAGCCGGCCAAACATGGCGCTGGCGATCCGGGCCGTGTGGTGCCAGTAGATGTGCCGGAACATCATGTATTTCGAGAAGATCAGGCTCTCCAGCGGGGCCACACCCTTCTCGGTGATGGCGATCCGCCGGCCACCCGGACCCACGTCCAGGACCAGCGATTCGATGAGGCGGTCGGTATCGATGTGCCCGTAGGGAACGCCGCAGGCATCGGCATCGCGCATCAGGTAATCCATCTTGTCGGGATCGACGATGCCGCTGAGCAGGCGCGCCGGAAGGTTGTCCTCCCCGCTCGCGTCAACCGGCGCGATCGTGTTCGCGACGGATCTCGGATCCGAGATCCCCCACTCCTCGCGAAGCACCGTCGCCAGGCCGCCCGGTCGCTCTGGATCCAGGTATTCGCGGGCGCGTTCTTCATGGTCCAGGAAAAGCGGCTGGCCGGCGCTGTCACGCAGCGGCAGGTGATCCAGGAGATGGGCGCAGGGGTAGTGGCCGATATCATGAAGGAGTGCCGCCGCCAGGAAAACGCGCCCTTCATCCGGCGCGATCCGAGGCTCCCCGGTCTCCGGATCGTTGTTGTAAGGGTTGGCCAGGAGGCTGAGCAACAACTGGCGCGCCAGATGGTAGGTGCCGATGCAGTGCTCCAATCGCGTGTGCGTAGCGCCGGGAAAGGCGTAGTGCACGAAGAGGAGTTGCTTCACCTGCTGCAGGCGGACGAAATCCGGATGCTCGATCACCCGGCGTGCCGCCCTTGAAAGGGGAATATGCCCCCAGATCGGCAGCCGAACATAGCCGCCATCTTGCGCGAAAAGGAATTGCCAGTCGCCGCTGATTCTCTCCAAGTGTCCCTCCAGGGATGGCCACGCTCGTCGTCCACCATCCTACCTTATTATAGCACAGGCCTGCCTGCCATGGCGCGCCTCGCTCTCTCTCCCGGCTGGGATTCCGAGATAAGGGATCCGAAGCATCGAAGGCGGCGCAGAACCCGGCGCGCGGAGGTTAACCACCGCGCGTGGGCTGGCGATACGCCCGGATATCTCAAAACGGCGGTGGCTGGGAAGCGGAGACCAGAAGGGGCTTTGCCTGGAAGCAGCGCGGAGATTCGAGCTCCGCGCGCGTGGGTGTTGCGCAACCCGGCGCACGGGGATTGATCACCGCGCGTGCTGGCAGCCTTCTCCATGCATGTCCGCCCTTTATCTCGGAATCCTAGCTCGCCCGCAGCGAGGCGCGGGTTGGCACGCCGGCTACGGCTGCCCCTTACGAATGAATACGGAGCGATAGACCACCACCTCGTCACCCTCCCCAAACTCGTAGAGGGAGACCATGCGCCGGCCATCACCATCCACATCCGGGAAGTCCTCATCCTTCACCGGGCGGTCCAGAAGGATGCTCTCTTTCTCCACACTCACCACGCGGTAGCGTGCCTTCAAATCCTCGCCGGTCGCTACCGTTCCATTGTAATAGCCCGGCTTGAAGCCGCTCGCCGCTTCAACCGGCGGCGCGGTCTCCGTGATCAGGCATCGCCGGTCGGGCGACACCGACATCAGCTTCGAGCGGAAGAGGATGCTGTTCAGATCGAGGCGCGCTTGCTTGCCATCGTCGCTCGCCTCCTCCAGGTGGTAGGCGCTCCGGTGATTGCCTCCCCGGAGGTAGATGAGCTGGCCTGGCCGGACGAGGTCGCGCGGGATGGGATGCTCAAGCGTGATCTCGCTCTTTCGTAGATCGGCCCGGATGACGCGCGAGCGGAACGCGGGCGGAATCTCGGAAACCCCCTCGTTCCCCCGGCGCAGCCGCTCTCCGTTCACCAGGTGAAGGGCGCGCAAGACGCCCTCCTTCTCCGACCAGTAGCCGAAGCTACCCCGGAACTCCAGCCCGCCGGCGCGCAGAAGCGCGTCCGGATTCCAGGAGTAGAAGAAAGTGTCCACCTGGCCGCCGGCCAGTGTCACCCGAAGTGCAACGGGCGCGAACTCCCCACCCGGGCGGGCGCCCTCCACCGGGAGGCGCTCTACCTTCTGGATGAACGGCTCGCCCTCGTAGGGCTGCCAGAGCGCGATAAACTCGCTGGCGCCATCGGCTCCCTCCTCCTCAGCAAAGAGGTAGCGGATCGGCGGGATATCCGGCTTCGCGCAGCGCGCCGTGATGTAGCGCCGCCCCGGCCGTCCGAGATGGGTGATCCGCAGGCGCACTGGTTTCTCCTGGCACTTCCAATCGGCCCATACATCGCCATCGAAGGCTGCTGCCTGTGGCTCGACCATGTTGTTGGCCAGACCGCGGGTGATGCCGCTGACTTTGTAGACGGTACCCTTCTCACCGAAGGTGAGGCTCGATTGAAAGTCATCATGGCCGGGGCCGTGGAAGCAATAGGTGCGCGTCGTTCCGCCGGCCAGGCGCAGGATATCGAGGAGGTAGACATTCCCGCCGGGGGCATCCGCCAGGCAGACGGCCCGCCGGTAGACGCGATTTGGGAAGCCGTCGGGCGCCGCGCTGACGTCCGCGAAGGAGGCCTCCGGGGCTCCCGCGAACAGCTCGAGGTCACCACGGGAGATGGCTGACCGGTACTGCCCCAACCGGTCAATCATCCCGGTGTTGTGGTGGGCGACGTGAGCGGTATCACCCATCGGGTGGGCCCAGCAAGGATACCCCAGCTCGGGGGCGACGCTCAACCCCTTGGCAAACATCTCGATGTTGAGGTTGTCCTGGTGGTGATGCCCGCGTCCATAGCCATAGCGTAGAGCGATTCCGGCGCGCTCCTCCTCCTGCGCCGCGTGGGCGCGCGATTCCAGGAAGACGAAACCCACGCCGTCCAGGACACGGCTTTCGAGGGGTGGCTCCGGCCCGGCCTTTTTCGCATGAGCAGCGACCTGCGGCCAGATATCCTCCTCGAAAAGCCCCGGATCGCGCGGGCCCAGGCGGAAGAGAGCGCGCGCCAGGCGATCCGTGGGCCAACGCCGGTAAGCGCGCTCATAGGCCGTGCGCACGGCCGCCGGGATCCCCTTCGGATAGGCCGCCGTGTTGCCCGCGCCACTATCGCCATAGCTGGGACCGAAGCGACCGGCGACGACGAAATCGAGCCAGGTGTCGAACTCGGCGCGCAGCTTGGGGTAGAGCGTCTCGTCATACAGGTTGCACCGGGCTTTCCAGCGCGGAGAGTTCACTTCCGACAGAATCTCCGCCATGTCTGATTTCGAGTTCAGGTAATCGACGGCATAGCCCAGGGCCGAGATCCAGACCGGGCCCTCGCGCGTGGTCGTGTTCACAAGCGTCTCGTCGTCGAAGCCGCCCATGTTGGTGCCGCTGTTGTAGGCATGCGTGAACAGCTCCTCGATCCAGCGGTCACTTACCGCTCCCATATCAGCGCAGACGGCGAACTGCGCCATATCCTCCTCGCGCGCGCCCATGTTCCCGCCGGAGAGCTCCCGGCGCATCCAATCCCAGCCGAAGAGCTGCACCACATAGGTGTCGATGAGCGCGCGCACATCCACTGGCGTGCGGATCGCCGGGTCCTTCGTGTGGAGAAAGTCAGCGAGCGCCTGATCCTCGCCAAGGAGGTCAAAGACCGCGTCATAGGCGCGCACGAGTGGCACCAGGATCTCATTGCGCTCCCAGTTCCCATCGAGAAGCAGACGCCCGGGGCGCAGATAGTGGGAGTCCACCTGCTGCCAGCGCATGTTCATCCCGGGATAGACATAGGCGACGCGCGCCAGGATCACCCCCACCTTGTGCGCGGCAGCGCGGTCGCCGAAGAGGAGGGCGCGTTGCGCCATGCGGAGCACCTCTCCCCCGAAGTTCTGCCAGACGGCGTGGTGGTTGTAGTAGGCCACCCACCCCGCGTAATCGTCGCGCTTGCCGGTGCCCGGATCCCATCCCCAGCCATCATCTGGGTAATCGCCGCTGGTGAAGTCGCCACGGGCATAATCGTTGGTGGGGAAAAGCTGCTTGCATACGGGGCACTGTGCCTTGAAGGGGGTTGCCGTGTTGTTCCGCCAGGGATAGAAGGCGTTCACGCGGTAGATCGCTTCACCGCACTTGGGGCAGGGCCAGTTGCTATAGCACTCCCGCGGCACGTTCCATGAGGGGAGGCTGGCGAAGATCTCCTCGTCGCTCTTCCCGTCATAGCGGGAGGGGCGGACCAGCTCCTCGCGCAGCTTTGGGTAACGCTCCAGGTTCTGCCTAGCCAGGGCCACCTTCCGGTCGGTGTAGTAGGACCGGCCTCGCTTGCGCGCCGTGGGATCGATCCCGGGTACCACGCGAATCTGCTCCTCGATATCTTGACGGTAGGTGCGCACCGTCAACGGGAGCGAGAAGGTTGG
This sequence comes from Armatimonadota bacterium, assembly GCA_012512265.1. GTDB lineage: Bacteria > Armatimonadota > JAAZEB01 > JAAZEB01 > JAAZEB01 > DUUU01. The sequence continues at coordinate 96,238 of JAAZEM010000079.1, forward strand.
CCCGTTGGCCGGAGCGAGCGTGATCGAGCCCTTCTCGATGCCCCGGTTGGCCCGGAGGTAGAAGCGCGTGCGCGTTCTCCCGCGTCCTGGCTTCGTCCGGTCGAGGAGCTGGACGCCCTCCGGGAGGGTGATCTTGACTTCGAGCCCCGGGTCGAACGGGGCCTCTACCCAGAAAACCTGCTCCATCACCGGCACCGGCGCAGGCCCAATGGTGGGCTGATCCGACCGGCGATAGGGATCGGGGAGGTCCGCGGCGGCCCCCCAGGCGCCCGTCGCGATGACGAGCAGGAGGGGAATCAGGTATAAGTACGAGTGAGAGAGAGCCATCTATCACCTCTGCCGAGGCGGCGAGAGACAGGCTGCTCCCTTCTCCCGCGTCCGGCACCGTGTAATCCACCGGCAGGGCCGGCTGATCCCCTGGTTCGATGCGGACCTTCACGCCTCCTCGTTGCCCGTGCCCGGGAGGATCGAGGGGCAGAGGACACGCGGCACGGATGCCAGGGCGCGACTTGCTGGCGCATGGCCGGAAGCCCGGGGGGCGCGCATGGGCACGTCTGCCGGGGTGACGCTTGACGCTCCCGCCCCAGGTGGTTACAATGTACCCAACAATGGGCTGGCCACATGGCTGGCGCATTCCACTGATTTGCCCCTGCCGCGGGGCGCCAGGGAGGGCGGAATGGCTGAGGAGCAGCGCCTGGAATGGGAGGCGCTTCCCACCGAGGAGTTGGTGGAAGAGCTGGAGTACGTGGGTCTGAGATTGCCCTTAGGGTTGGTCGAGGAGATCCTCCGCCGCGGCAAGGACGCCTTGGAGCCACTGGGACGCCGCGTGGCCGATGCCAGCCTGTGGGAGAGCGACGGCGATGAGCGGTGGGCACCGCTGCACGCGCTCCACCTGCTGGGGGCCATCGGCGAGCCCGCAGCGGTCGGCTTCATCCTCGATGCCCTGCGCATCAACCCCGAGCCAGATGAGATCATCGAGAACACGCCCACAGTACTCGGTCACCTCGGGCCCGAGGTGATTCCCGAGCTCTCGCGCTTCATCCTGGACGAGTCGGTGGATGGGCTGATGCGCGGCGTTGCCTGCGACGGTCTAGTCTCCATCGCGGTGTTGCACCCGGAACATCGCGACGAGGTGGCCCGCTTCCTCCGCCGCTTCGTGGAAGAGGCCGCACAGCACGACCGCGAGGCTGTGACGGCAGCGATCCTCAGCCTGGTTGAGTTGCGCGATAAGGAGTCGCGGCCCGCCATCGCGGCAGCGTTCCGATCCGGGCATGTGGATACGGACCTGGTCACCCTCGAGGATGTGCATGAGGCGTTCCAGCAGCCGGAGCGTGTCTGTGACGACTGGCACTTCACCGGTGATCCGCTGGAGTTCTTCCAGCCGGAGCGGCTTGAGAAGATGCGGAGCAAGGAGTGAGCCGGGCAACGGGGCACGAGCACAATGGATGACCTGGTCGAGCAGTTCCTCGGACATCTTGCCTCTCATCGGCGCCTCTCGCCGATGACGGTGAAGTCGTATGCCGAGGACCTGGCGCATTTCCTGCGGTTTCTGGAATCGCCCGATGTGGCGTGCGAGGAGTGGGGGGCGGTGGATGTGCAGGTCATCCGGCGCTATCTGGGCGCGCTCCAGGATCAGGAGTATCGCAAGACGACCATCGCGCGCCGGCTCTCCTGCCTGCGGAGCTTTTTCCGGTACCTGGTCCGGCGCCAGGCGATTACCGCGGACCCGATGGCGGGTCTCATGGCGCCGCGGCTGGAGCGCCGACTTCCTAAGGTGGCGAACCGGGAGTTGCTGGATGCGCTCCTTGAGGCGCCGGACGAGACAACGCCCGCCGGGCTGCGCGACCGGGCGATTCTGGAGCTGCTCTATGCCACCGGGGTGCGCGGCAGCGAGCTGGAAGCGATCGACGTGAGCGATGTGGAGTTCGGGCGCCGGGAGATCCGGGTGTTGGGGAAGGGGAGCAAGGAGCGCGTCGTGATCTTCGGGAAGGCGGCCCAGGAAGCGCTGGCGGAGTATCTCAGCCGCGGCCGGCCCCACCTTTTGAAGGAGAACCGAGACGAGCCGGCGCTCTTCCTCAACCGTTTCGGCAAGCGGTTGAGCGTGCGCTCGGTGCGCGACATCCTGGAGAAGTACCTGATGCAGGTGGCTGCGGAGCTTCACCTGAGCCCCCACTCCCTGCGCCACTCCTTCGCGACGCACCTCCTGGATGGAGGCGCAGACCTGCGCGCGGTGCAAGAGCTTCTGGGACACAGCAGCCTGGGGACCACTCAGGTGTACACGCACGTGAGCAACCAGCGCTTGCAGGCCGCGTTCCGGCGAGCGCACCCGCGAGCGTAGCGCGGCGTCGACACCAAAGGGATCTTCTGGCACCAGTGCGTTTAACGGCGCCCCCGGCGATGGGAGCACGCGCTATCGGTTTGCCAGGGGGCTTTATGCGGTGCGTGCCACGGGTATAAGGAGAACGAATGAAGGTGCACCATACCACGATCGTCTGCGTGCGGCGCGACGGCAAGACCGCAATCGCCGGCGATGGGCAGGTGACGTTCGAGAATACCATTATGAAGCAGGGGAGCCGGAAGGTGCAGCGCCTGGCCGGCGGGAAGGTGCTGGCTGGGTATGCCGGCGCCGCTGCGGATGCCCTAACGCTGATGGAGCGCCTCGAGGCCAAGCTGGATCAATATGCGGCGAACCTGGAGCGCGCCGGTTTCGAGCTGGTCAAGGAGTGGCGGACCGACCGCGTGCTGCGCCGGCTGGAGGCGCTCCTTGTCGTGGCCGATGAGCGCGGCATGTTTGTGATCTCCGGGGGCGGCGATATGATCCGACCGGATGGCGACGTGATCGCCGTCGGCTCTGGAGGCGGATATGCGCTCGCGGCGGCGCGCGCCCTGATGAAGCATACGAGCCTGAGCGCGGAGGAGATTGCCCGCGAGGCGCTCGGGATCGCGGCATCCATCTGCGTCTACACGAACGAGAACATCACTGTCGAGCTTCTTGGATAGCAGGCGCCGTTCGGCGCTTCGCTCGCCCGAAGCCGCGGCGGCTTGCTGGCGCCGCCAAGGGGGGATAGCATGAGGCAGTTGACCCCACGGGAGATTGTGGAGGAGCTGAACAAATACATTGTGGGCCAGGATAAGGCAAAGCGCGCGGTGGCGATCGCGTTGCGCAATCGTTACCGGCGGCGCCTGCTTCCGGAGGCGCTTCGCGAAGAGGTGATTCCGAAGAATATCCTGATGATCGGGCCGACCGGCGTGGGCAAGACGGAGATTGCCCGCCGCCTCGCCCGGCTCGCGAACGCCCCCTTCGTGAAAGTGGAGGCGACCAAGTTCACCGAAGTGGGATATGTGGGCCGCGATGTCGACTCCATGGTGCGCGACCTGACCCAAGTGGCGTATCGCATGGTGCAGCAAGAGCGGATTGAGGAGGTGCGTGAGGAGGCCGAGCGCCTGGCTATCGAGCGGATTGTTGACCTCCTGGAGCCCCTGCCCCGGTCGCGCCAGGAGGGGAGCGCCTCCGATTTCCTCATGGAGGCGGCACGGCAGTTTATGGGGGCGCGCGCAGGGGGGACCACGCGGCCAGCGCCTGTACAAGAACCCTCCGCGTCTCCCAACCTCGAGGCCCGGCGCGCGGAGCTGCGCCAAAAGATCATTGCCGGCGAGCTGGATGGCGATCGGATTGAGCTGGAAGTGGAGGAGACGCACGCCCCCTTCATGCAGGTCTTCTCGCAGCAAGGCCTGGAAGAGATGGGGATGGACCTCCAGGGAATGCTGGGGAATATCATGCCCCGGCGCACCAAGAAGCGCAACGTCTCCATTGCCGAGGCGCGCGAGATCCTCCAGAAGGAAGAGGCGGAGAAGCTCATTGATAACGATGAGGTGGTGCGCGTGGCGATCGAGCGCACCGAGCAAGACGGCATCATCTTCGTCGATGAGCTGGATAAGATCGCCGGGCGTGAGAAGGGCGCCGGCCCGGATGTTTCACGCGAGGGCGTTCAGCGCGATATCCTCCCGATCATCGAGGGTGCGACTGTTGTGACCAAGTATGGACCCGTACGCACGGATCACATCCTCTTCATCGCGGCGGGCGCGTTCCACATGTCCAAGCCGTCTGATCTGATCCCGGAGCTGCAGGGCCGGCTTCCGATCCGCGTAGAGCTGGAATCGCTGGGAGAAGAGGAGTTCGTTCGCATCCTGAGCGAGCCGGAGAACGCGCTCACCAAGCAGTACGCGGCGATGCTCGAGACAGAAGGCGTGCATGTCGAGTTCACCGAGGAGGGCATCCGCACCATTGCCTCCATCGCCGTTCAGGTGAACTCGCGCACGGAGAACATCGGCGCCCGGCGGTTGCACACGGTGATGGAGCATCTCTTCGAGGAGCTCTCTTTCCTGGCGCCGGATATCCAGCCGGCTACGGTGCGCATCACGGAGCAGTACGTGCGCGAACGCTTGGAAGGCATCGTCAAGAACGAGGATCTGAGCCGGTACATCCTCTAAGCGCTCGCACGGCGAAAGCCCGTGGGGCTTTGGCCCTGGCGGGGCCATATGGGCTGCTTAGAGAGCTCTGATGGGGCGAACCCGACCGCGAAGACCGGGCTCGCGAAACGCGAAAGAACGGATGGACCGCCCTCGGTAGACGACTGGCGTCTTCCTCCCTGGGTCACGAATCTCGTGAAGCGGGGGAGGGGCCCCGAGCTGGGATTGCTCGGGCGCGCACCGCCCCTCGCCCGCGCCTCCGATCACTCCACCACGTTCTCGATGGAGCCAATCCGCTCGATGGTGGTGCGCACGCGGTCTCCCGGCTTGAGGAAGATGCCGCGGCCGCTGCCGACGCCCGCCGGCGTGCCCGTGGCGATCACGTCGCCCGGCTCCAGGGTGATGAACTGCGAGATGTAGTGGATCAGCTCGGCGACGGGGAAGATCATCTGCCCCGTGTTGCCGTTCTGCATCTCCGCGCCGTTCACTGTGAGCGTGACCTGCAGCCGCTGGGGATTGGGGATCTCATCGGCGGTGACGATCCAGGGGCCCATTGGCGCGAAGGTGTCGAACCACTTCCCGTTCAGCCAGTCGAAGAACTTGTCCCACTCCTCGGATTTGGAGCGCTCGCGGATCTTGAGCGCGCGCTCGGAGACATCGTTGATCACGGTGTAGCCCACCACATAGCTCAGAGCATCCGCTTCGGCAATCGCCTTGCCTCGCCGGCCAATGACGACTGCCAGCTCGGCCTCCCAATCGATCTTATTGCCTACCGGAGGGATGCGGATCGGATCGTAGGGTCCGACCACCGTGGTGGTGGGGGGCTTCATGAAGACGCGCGGCGTGACCTTGTCCTTCTCCTCGACGTTCCGCCCGCCCTCCTGGATATGCTCGGCGTAGTTGCCGGCCAGGCAGAACAGCTTGCGCGGGTAGAGGATCGGCGCGCAAAGCCGCACATCAGCCAATGGGAGAATGGCGCTGGCCGGCGCCTTCTCGGCGGCCTCGCGAGCGGCCGCGAGCCCCGGTTCACCGGCGTCCAGCAGGGCGAGCATCCCCGCGTCCAGTATCTTCTCGGCGGCGCTGCCTGCAGCGGCCGCTGCCAGGTCAACAATGCGGTCCTCACCCAGAACGGCGCCCACGCGCCTAGTTCCGTTGCGCTCAAATGTCGCCAGCTTCACAGCAGTACCCCTTCATCAGAACGGTGCCAATCCAAATCTTCCCTCCAAGCATAGCACATGAGGGGCACCCGAGGCAAGCCCATGCCAAGGCGTGACCAGGACAGGCGCCGTGCCCAGAAGGACGCGCCTGACCAACAGGCGAACAAGTCCCCAGGCCGGCTTTGCACCATGCCGGCACAGCGCGTACGGAGGGAGAGCTGATGGACTGGGTGTGGGCGGCCGGCGTGGTTGGCGCGACAGGGAGCGAGGGCGAGCACGATGTGACGGGTCTGCTGCTCACGTTGCTGGTCCTCTTCGTAGCCGCGAAGATCGGCGCGGAGATCTTCGAGCGGCTCCGGCAACCCGCCGTCGTGGGAGAGATCTTGGCGGGCGTGATTGTCGGCCCGCAGGTGTTGCACTGGGTCGAACCCTCGGAAGTCACCTTCGCGCTGTCGGAGTTGGGCGTCGTCTTCCTTCTCTTCATGGTTGGGCTTGAGACGAAGCCATCGGATCTGCTGGCTGTCGGCCGACAGGCGTTGCTGGTTGCCGCGGGCGGGGTGGCACTGCCGATGGTGCTCGGCTACTTCTTCGCGTTGCACCACGGCAGCACGCAGGTGACGGCGCTGTTCGTTGGCGCGGCGCTGGTGGCGACGAGCGTGGGCATTACGGCGCGCGTGCTGGCGCGCTTGGGCTACCTGCACACGCGCACGGCGCGGATCATCCTCGGTGCTGCGGTCATCGACGACATCCTCGGCCTCCTGGTGCTCGCGGTTGTCAGCGGCTTCGCGCGCACCGGCGCCGCCGATTTTCGGCAGATTGCGCTGACGGGACTCTACGCGATTAGCTTTGTTCTTTTCATGCTCTTCTTCGGTTGCCGCGTCATGGCCCGCGCGCTGCCGGCCATTGACCGCCTGCGGATTGGTCAGTCGGTCTACCTAGGCGCTATCGGCTTCTGCCTGACGCTCTCCGTTGTCGCTGGTTACCTCGGTGTGGCCGCCATCGTCGGGGCGTTCCTTGCGGGAATGGCGCTCTCGGAGGCGAGCGAGGAGATCGGTCTCCACCGCCATTTCGACAGCCTCTCGGAGTTCTTCATCCCCTTCTTCCTGGCCGGCATCGGGATGCATGTCAAACTCAGCAGCCTGACCAACCCTAGTGTGCTGGTGATGTGCCTGGTGCTCACGCTTCTCGCGATCCTGGGTAAGGTGATCGGCTGCTCGTTGCCCGTGCTGTCTCTGGGCGGTCTTCGCGCCATGCAGGTGGGAGTGGGCATGGTGCCGCGCGGCGAGGTGGGCATCATCGTCGCCCAGCTCGGGTTGGGCCTGGGCGCGCTGACGGATGATCTTTTCGCGGTGGTACTCTTCGTCGCCGTGGTGACCACGATGGTGGCACCGCCGTTGCTTGCCCTGCTTTACAAGCCGGAGCCTCGTGTGTTGCACGTGGATGAGGATGCGACCACGGCCGAGGTGGGAATCGACATCTCTTGAATGGATCGGCCGATTGGGAAGGATGCGCGACTGAATAGATACAAGGGTGTGCCGATTCCTGCGCATTCTTGCCCGTGGTTTGGGCTTACCTGCCCCGCAGATGGGTAGTATACTCAGGCGTCAGTTCTCAGCAGGGAAGGGTCGGGTCGGGCTTTGCCGGGGGGGAGAGGGGAGACGCGCCTCCCGGCTGGGCCGGCTGCATCAGGAGGTCGACCCGCCCGTCTGCGAGAGGTGCGACCAGGGCACCATCGGGAGGTAGCTATGGACGAAGACATGGCAGGCCTGACTCGCATGTTGACCGGTAGCCCCCTCGGGAGGTGTGCGCGCTGCGGTAGCCCCAGCCGCCACCGGCGATACCGGCGGGGAACGCATGGCAAGGACCATGAGGAGCTGTGCGAACGCTGCTATCGCTCCGTGGTCCGGGATGGACAGCCCGCCGAACTGCCGGAAGAGGAGTGACGCCGGGATGTGGCCTTTCTCTCCACGGCACGGCGGTAAGTGACTGGCGCTGCGCGGGCGCCGGCGAAGCGACCGCAGGCTTTGCCGGCGCCCGTGAGATTCTTACGATGGGTTGGTGTGGAACCACAGGATCGCTTCGCCGGCGCCCGTTTCGAGCCCCTTGACTGCCCGTCCAGGGCCCCGGGAAACCGTCTGGCAGGAACGCCTGGCTCCATCCAGAAACCGAGAGACAGCTTTGGGAACGAGTTCCTCGCGCGAGTGGAAGAGAGGCCCGCAAATGGAGACGCAGATGGTGAATGAGCTCCCTGATCTCTTTCGGTTTGAGAATGGCGAGCGCGTGACGAGCGCTGACGACTGGCGGCGCAGGCGGCAGGAGTTGCTCGATCTCGTGGTCGGAATCGAGTATGGGGGAATGCCCCCGGTGCCCGCCGAGACTCGGGGCGAGCTGTTGCATGCGCATCAGGTGAGGCGGCTCCTCGGGGCACGCCATGCCCAATACCGGCTCCACACCGGTCCTGGCTGCTCCTTCTCCTTTATCCTGGACCTGATGTACCTGCCCGCGGAGGAGAGGCAGCCGGTCGTTCTCAACGGCGATGGCTGCTGGCGCTACGTCACCGACGAGGTGATCCAGGAGGTGATCCAGCGCGGCTATGTGCTGGCCACATTCAACCGGTGCGAGCTCGCGCCGGATATTGGCAACAACGACCGGAACTCCGGGCTCTACCTCGTCTATCCCGAGGGCGCCTTCGGTGCGCTCTCCGCGTGGGCCTGGGGCTACCACCGGTGCGTCGATTTCCTCTCGACGCTGGAGTTCGTCGATCCGGACCGGATCGCGATTGTGGGCCACTCGCGCGGTGGCAAGACGGTTCTCCTCGCCGGCGCGACGGACGAGCGGATTGCGCTCACCGCACCGAACAACTCCGGGGCGGGCGGCGCCGGGTGCTTCCGACATCAGGGCCCTAAGAGCGAGACGCTGGCGGACCTGATCCGGTCGCTCTCCTACTGGTTCGGCCCTCAGCTGCGCGAATATCTGGGGAAAGAACACCTGCTCCCCTTCGACCAGCACAGCCTGAAGGCGCTCGTGGCGCCGCGATGCCTGCTGAGCACCGAGGCGTTTGGTGACCTGTGGGCGAACCCGACCGGCACCTACCAGACCTATCGGGCGGCGCGGGAGGCCTACCGCTTCCTTGGCGCGGAGGATCGGATCGGCATCTGGTACCGCGAGGGCCCGCACCAGCATGGTCTGGAGGATTGGAAGGCGTTCCTCGATTTCGCGGACTGGCACTTGCAGGGGAAGGCGCCGTCGTACTCATTCAACCCGAATCCCTTCCCGGAGCTGGCACCGGCGCACTCCTGGTCCGCGCCGGAACGGCCATCGTGAGTGCCTGATATCGCGCGCGATATGCGCAGGGCTGGTGCTCACCCGGGCGCGGAGCTCGAAGCTCCGCGCTGCTTCCAGGAAAAAGCCCTTTCGGGGCTTCCCATCCCAGCCTGCGCCGTTCTAAAACACCCGGGAGTGTAGCCCGACTCAGCCCGGCAGGGCTTCGCTCACAAGCAGCGCGGGGATTGATCCCCGCGCGACGGCTTCCCATCCCAGCCTGCGCCGTTCTAAAACACCCGGGAGTGTAGTCCGGCCCAGCCCGGCAGGGCTTCGCTCACAAGCAGCGCGGAGGTCGATGCCGCCGGTGAGGGAAGAGCTCACCGCGCCGCAGGACGATCACTCGTTGGCGGCGTCGATCAGCGCCAGGATGTTTTCCGGCCGGGCGTCTCCAGGGATGCTGTGGGCGGGGGCCAGGACGTAGCCGCCCTCCTTGCCGACTTCGGCGACGAGCCGGCGCACCTCGGCTCGGACCTCGTCCGGCGTGCCGTGGGGGAGCAGGCGCTGGGTGCTCACTCCGCCCCAGAAACTGAGCTTCCCGGCATAGAGCCGCTTCATCTCGTAGGGGTCCATTACCTCTGGCTGGAAGGGGTTGAAGCAGTCCAGCCCGATCTCGATGAGCTGCGGGAAGAGCTCCTGCACCTCGCCGCAGGAGTGGATCGTGACGAACTTGCCGGCCTCCTTACCCGCGGCGTACATGCGCGCCAGCCGGGGCTTCAGGAAGCGCTCCCAGAGCTTCCGGCCCATCAGCAGGCCACGCTGCGAGCCCCAGTCGTCGCCGAAGTGGATCGCGTCGATGTCGTAGGTTACGGCGCGGCGGACGAGGGCCACGTTGTAGTCACAGATGGCATCCAGGAGCTCGTCGACGAAGGAGGGCGCCTCGAGCATGTCGTAGAAGAGCGCCTCCATGCCGCGCAATGTCCACGCCCGCTCGAAGAGCGAGAAGCCGATGCCGAACTGGACGAACTTCCCCTGCTTGCGTGCGGCGGCGACGGCGTCCGCGAACCCCTCGAACTTCGCGGGGTCGTTCGGATCCGGCAATTCAAGGCGGCTGAGATCGCGTTCGGGGAGGACGCAGTTGCAGACGTTGCCGATATCGCGGTCGATGCTGCGGTCCCACTGGACGCCGAACTCGTCCTGCCAGACGGTATCCGAGAGCCACCGCTCCTTGGGCCCGGGCTGGGCGGCGACGCCAGCGACCGAGTTATCAATCCGCTTGAGGAGCTCGTCGCTGCCGTAGTGGGCGACGAACGCGGCATGGGCCTTCTGGGTGAGGCTGATCACGTAGGGGCAGCGGTCGGGCTGCTGATGCCGCAGGGCGGCGTACATCCGTTCCCGGTGGGTCATCGATCTGTTCTCCTTCGTAGGTACGGCGGCAATAGATGGGTTCGCCAAGCACCGCCCGCTTCCTCCCCGCGGCTCAGTTTCCAGGCGTGCCAGGAACCGGGCCGCGCGCCGTTGAATGGCCCAGTAACGCGCGCGACGGCGGCCGCGCCGGGAGATGACTCTCGTGGTGGCGCGGCCACGGGCGCGGTGGTCACTGGATCGCCTGGGTGAGAGGAGCAGTGCCATGAACTCTGCGCTCGCGATCACTCTGCTGCTGCTGGCGGGAGCCGCCGGGGTGGGGCCGGCCGCCGGCGAGACGGGGAAGCCGCCGGTGGTCTTCCACGTGGCGACAAATGGCAACGATTCCTGGAGCGGGCGGCTGCCGGAGCCGAACCGGGCGAGGACGGACGGCCCATTCGCCACGATCACGCGGGCACGCGACGCGATCCGGCAGCTGAAGGCAGGAGGCGGCCTCAACGCGCCGGTGGAAGTCCGCCTTCGGGGCGGGGTGTATACCATCACCGAGACGGTCACCTTCCTGCCGGAGGACTCCGGAACGAAAGAGTGCCCCATCTCGTACGTGGCCGCTCCCGGCGAGCGCCCGGTCCTGCGCGGGGGCCGGCGGATTACCGACTGGCGCCCCTACCAGGGAAAGATCCTCTGCGCCGATCTCCCCGAGGTGAAGGCGGGGCGTTGGTACTTCCGGCAGCTGTTTGTCGATGGTGCCCGCCAGGTGCGCGCGCGCTATCCCAACTTCGATCCCGCCAATCCCTATCGAAAAGGCTTCCTGTACACCAGTCGTGATTCGAGCGCGTTTGGCATCTGCGTGGGGAATATCCACAACCCGGGTGACTGGATGGAATACCGCGTGCGCGTGCCCGCCGAGGGCGATTACCATGCGTGGGTCTTCTATGCTGCGCTCAACAAGCCGCATGGCCACGGCACGATGGACGGGTGCTCGGTGCTCACGGTGGATGGCGGCGAAGCGGTGCCGCTGAGTAACCTGCCGGATACGGGGGGCTGGGGCATCTACCGGTGGAGCCGGAGCGCCTCGCTGCGCCTGCCCGCGGGCGAGCGCGTGATCCGGTGGCAGAACGTCCGGGGCGGCGGGCTCAACCTGGAGGCGTTCGCCTTTACGAACGACCCGGAGTGGAAGCCGGACGGGACGGCGCTCCCACCTGTGGCCGAGGGGATGCACATTCTCCTTGTCCAGGCCGAGAACTTCACGGCGAGCCATGGGAGCCAGCTCTCTGTCGGTGGCACCGGCACCGGCTCGAAGACGGAGTTCTACTACGCGCCTGGCACCTTCAAGCCGTCGTGGGCGAAGGCGACGGACGCCGAAATCCACATCTTCCAATCTGGCAGCTGCCGCGCTTTCAAAGAGATCGTCTCCATTCAGGCCGTGGACGAGGCCGCGCGCAAGGTGACCGTGGCGGGTCCGGAGTGCGTCGCGGCGTTGCACGCGGGTGACCGCTACTTCGTGGAGAACGTCTTCGAGGAGCTCGACCAGCCCGGCGAGTGGTACCTCGACCAGCAGGAAGGCCGGCTCTACTACTGGCCGGCCCGGCCGCTGACGCCGAACACCGTCGTAGTTGCGCCGGTGGTGAGCCGGATGTTCGACTTCGCGGGCGATGCTGAGAGCGGGAAACACGTGGAGCACATCTGGCTGCGTGGGCTGACGATTGAGGCCACGGACTATCAGCCGGGCGACGGGTGCATCGGCTACGGCATGGGGAAAGAGGGCGTGGTCCACCTGAAGGACGCCCGCGCCTGCGTCGTCGAGGAGTGCACCTTCCGCGAGATCGGGCGCTACGCGGTCTGCGCGGAGGGCGGCGGCGATCACTCGATCTGCCGGAACGAGATCTCGCACACCGCGCAGGGGGGCGTGCTCCTCCTGGGGGCGGCGCGAAACACCGTGTCGGACAACCACATCCATCACCTGGGGTGGGTCTACAAGCACATCGGCGGGGTGGTCCTGGAGGGCAAGGGCACCGATGAGAACGTGGTCTCACACAACGCCATCCACGACAGCCCGCGCTATGGGATCACGCTGAAGAACGCCGGCGTGCGCAACGTGATCGAGTTCAACCGCATAGAGCGAACGAACACGGAGACGTATGACACCGGCGGGATCGAGGTGACCCAGCACGACCGGAACCAGCGCTCGGGGAGTGTCATCCGGAACAACGTCGTGATCGACACCATCGGCTACTCCTCGGTGGAGGAGCGGCCCACCTTCCTCTCCTGGAGCATCTATCTCGACTCCTTCGCGGGCGGCTACACCGTGACCAATAACCTGTGCATCGGGAGTTCCCACGGGGGGATCATGCTCCAGGGGGGCAAGGAGAACCGCGTCGAGAACAACATCTTCGTAAACGGCCGGCTGAACCAGGGGCACATCTCGAATTTCGCGAGCAACTCGGAGGACCTGGTGCTGGAGCGCAACATCTTCTACACCACATCGCCGGATGCGACGCTTTTCAACGTGGGTCGCCTGGACGAGCGCGTGCTTCGCGCCGAACGGAATCTCTATTACAACGCGAGCGGGAAAGAGCCGGTGTTCCGCGGCGGGGGGATCCCCTCATTCGAGGAGTGGCAGCGAAGGGGCTTCGACCAGAACAGCGTGGTCGCAGATCCCCTCTTCGTCAACCCGAGGCGGGGCAACTTCGCGCTAAGGCCGGATTCGCCGGCGCTCAAGCTCGGTTTCCGCCCGTTCGATATCAAGGAGGTCGGCCCGCGGCACAAGCCGTGCCGCTGCCAGCCGACGCCGCCGGACCGGTAGCGCGCGCATCTGGCCATGCTGCGAGCAGGCAGGGATGCCGGCAGCTTCGCGGGCGCCCCTGCCTCTGGCGTGACGCCCGGGCACGAATGTGGTATGATGAGGGCGCTTGAGCCCGCGCGCCCGAGCGCGCGAGCGGGCCGGCGGAGGCTATAGCACGAGCCAGCAGGAGAGCGGGATGCGGCGAGAACGCATCTCCCACAGGAGAGAAAGGCATGATGGACCCGAAGGCACTGGAGCAGAAGCTCGATTCGTTTGATCCGGTTGCGCGGCGCGAGGCGCTGGGCCGCTTGGCGGCACTGGCGTTGCCTCCCGCGCCGGTGAGCGAGAACATCAATCTACACTTCCACTCGTTCTTCTCCTACAACGCGGAGGGGTGGTCACCATCGCACATCGCCTGGGCGGCGCATCGGGCCGGGCTCTACGCAGCGGGCTTGTGCGACTTCGATGTTCTCGACGGTCTCGACGAGTTTCTCCAGGCGGGCGAGTTGCTGGGTCTGCGCGCCACGGTGAACCTGGAGACGCGCGCCTTCCTGAAGGAGTATGCCGATAGGGAGATCTCCTCGCCGGGCGAGCCGGGCGTCACCTACATCATGGGCGGGGGCTTCGCCCGCGCGCTTTCCGCGGGCTCTCCCCAGGCGAGTGGTCTTGCCGCCTACCGCGAGGCCGCGCGCGCGCGTAATCTGGCCCTGCTGGAACGCATCAACCCCCACGTATCCGAGATCGCCATCGATTACGAGCGCGACGTGCTCCCGCTGACGCCGTTGGGCGTCGCCACGGAGCGGCACATCATCCGCGCCTACCTCAACCGCTCGAAAGCGGTCTTCAAGACGCCCGAGGCCACCGCGGGGTATTGGTCCGGGCTTCTCGGGAAGGATGCCGCCGAGATCCAGGCGATCCTGGACGGGCCGGCGATGGAGGAGGCGGTCCGCTCGAAGCTCGTGAAGAAGGGCGGTCTCGGCTACGTGCAGCCCTCCGAGGAGAGTTTCCCGCCCGTGGATGACTTCGTCGTTTGGGTCGCCTCGTGCGGGGCCGTGCCGATGGTGGCCTGGCTGGATGGCACCAGCGAAGGCGAGAAGGATGGCCGGGCGCTTCTGGAATGCCTGCGCGCCAAGGGGTGCCAGGCGCTGAACATCATCCCGGACCGCAACTGGAACATCAAGGACCCCGATTCGCGCGCGGTGAAGGTGGCCAACCTGCGCGCCATCGTCGCTGCGGCGGACGACCTGGGGATGCCGATCAACATCGGCACCGAGATGAACAAGGCCGGGCTCCCGTTCGTGGACGACCTGAACGGCCCCGTGCTCTGCGAGTTCAAGCCGAGCTTTCTGCGGGGCGCGCGCGTGATGGTCGGCCACTCTATTCTCCTGCGCTACGCGGGGGTCTCCTACATCTCGTACGAAGCGGATATCGCCGAGAAGAACGCCTTCTTCGAGTCGGTCGGGGCGCTGCCGCCGCTGACCGCGCCGGTGGCCGCCCGGCTGGCAGAGATGGGCGAGGAGAAAGCCTACGCCGCCATCCGCGATGCCGCGGCCAGGGGCGCCTGGCCGGGAGTGTAACGCGGTCTCCGCGCCGGCCTCGCGCGCGAGAAGCCCGTGACAGCTGCAGGAGCAGGAGCGACCGAGCCGGGCGCGCTCAGAACGCGGGGCCGCGGTAGAAATGCCGGCCCAAGCCAATCGTGAAGATGAGGCAGCCGTAGAGCGCGTGCTGGAACGAGGCGAGCAACAAAGAGCCCGAGCGGCGGTAGGTCGTCGCGAAGAGAAAGCCGCCGCATCCCGAGAGAAGCAGGGCCACGGCGTTCCCGTAGATAATGTGCATCCAGGCGAACGAGAGTGCGCTTGCCCAGGTGAGCATCGCCTCGGTCCGGAGGAGCGGCCGGTAGCGGTGGAAGAGGAACGCGCGGTAGATCAGCTCCTGGGGGTAGACCGAGAGGAGCGGATAGAGCACCATCACCAGGAGCCAGATGATCGGCGAGCGTCGCGCCAGCCCGAGCCACGATTCCGGGTCGAATACCAGGACCCCGGCGACGAGCAGGGGGGCGGTCACGGCGAAGAGCCGCAGCACGCCCCTCGCGCCCCGGCGGAAGCCCTCGGTGTTCCATAGCACCTTGCGGTCGAAGCCCGGGGCGCGGAGGAGCCACGTCAGGCAGGCGCCAGCAACGGCGAGAAGGAGCAGGATCTTGGGCACGGGCAGCCGGTAGGTAGTCAGCAACGCCGGCACGCCGACGAAGACAACCGCGAATTCAACGATGAGCGGGGCGTTGCCCGCTGCCACGATGGCTCCTCTCCAGTCGGGTGCCGCATAGTTGCGGCACTCCCTTCATCCCTCCTGGCAAGTGCAGGCGCGCGCGAGCCTTGGCGTCATTCCGTGGACAGTGGTCACGAACCCTGGCCGGCAGAAGCGCGCGAGCGGCAGGATGGCACTGGCAAGAGATTCGATGGCGAGCGCGCGGAATCCCGCCAGGGAAGGGCGGTTTCCCGCGGCACCGAAAGCTGCGTTTGAGCCATGCGGCAGCGATCCCGGGCGCGGGGCGTTGCCGGCGTCGCCTCGATGACGGGCAGACCGGCGCGCGCCATCATGAACGCTTCGCGGAGCCGAGGATGGCGTCACATGCCTCGCGGTGGCCTCTCGCGCGTGATCTCCTGAAGGAGCGTGAGGAGCTGTTCGCGCAAGTCGCGACACGCATGCGTTTGGGGAGCGTTGGCGAGAAGCGCCAGGCCGCAGAGCGCCAGCTCGTGTGCGTAGAGTGGCTTGCCATGAGCCATCATCTGGCAGGCGCCTGACAGGTGCATTCGTGCGAGCATCGGAATCTCCGCGGGCGTGAAGGGCTCGTCCTCGCGTCGCGCCCGTTCCGCGCAGTCGCGGCATCGGGCCCGGGGGGAATGCACGCGCATCACAGCACCTCCCAAACAGCGAGCGGCGCGCCTGGGCGGGGGGCGGCCGCATGGAGGTATGCTACCCCGAAACAGCCCGTCCTAATCCTCCGCTCATACGACGCGCCGGATGAAGTAGTAAAGCGCTGTCAGGATGCCGGCGATGGCCAGAAGATGCCCGGCGATGAGCCCTGTCCACGCGCCCACCCATGCCGGAGTGCCCGGGTTGGCCTGAACATACTGCCACAGGCCGTAGCCCGCGATCACCAATCCGTTCAACAAGAGCAGCGTGCCCCAGAGTAAGAGCCGCCTGCTCTGTTGCTCTTCCATTGGCGCCTGCCCCCTCCCCGTTTCGCACGCGAGACAACCAGTGTCACCCTCACTCTACCACAGGAGAGCTCCGTCTCAAACACTGCTTCACCGGGCCCAGCGCCCCGGCAGCACGCGATACGATGGGGAAGCTACATCTCTACCGGGTAGCGCAGGGATGACTGGAGATCTCCAATCACGTCGAGGATCTTATGACGTGTCTTGTCATCGAGCGTGCGCCAGCGGTCGTAGGGTTGCTTGAGATGGCGCTCCACACCCGCCGCGAGTGCAGCCATCGCCTTGGGGCCATCGTCGAGCGCGCAGTGCTGGCAGATGCGCGTCAACACCTCCATGGGCGCTTGCAGCAGCTCCTCGTAGCGCACCAGCAGCCCGCGCTTGCTACCAAGCGCCGCCAGGTCGGGCAGGGCGATTGTGTGTACGGAGACCCACTGGCACGGTGCGTGCGGCATCGGGACGCCGCGAGCGATGAGCGACGCCACCGTGTGCCGGCCATCACGGACCACATGGATCACGAAGCAATCTGGGTAGAGGCAGTTGATGAAGGGAATCCGGATGGCATTCGAGGGAGTCTTCTCCAGCAGGCGGCCCGTAGGGCAAGCGGCGGCAAACGCCTGGCGAAAGAACGCCAGCAGCTCCGGGGTGGCATCTGCCTCGGTCTTGCGCAGAGTGGCGAGCCAGGGGGGCAGCGCCCACCGATGGTGGCTGCCGTCATAGAACCGACGTTTCCAAATCCACTGGCCCTCATGATGGGGGCCTTTGCCCACATTGCTCAGCTGGGGGTGCTGGCCGAGGAGCAGCGACAGGATCGAGGTGCCGCCCCGATTGCAGCCGGAGATGAAGATCGGCGGCCCGCCCCCCGGATGCAAGAGGTCGCCATCTCCGCGCGCGCGTCCGCGCCACCATCGCCAGGGGGAGAACCAGGGGAATCCTGCAACCTGGAGAAGACC
This sequence comes from Armatimonadota bacterium, assembly GCA_012512265.1. Lineage (GTDB taxonomy): Bacteria > Armatimonadota > JAAZEB01 > JAAZEB01 > JAAZEB01 > DUUU01. The sequence continues at coordinate 113,441 of JAAZEM010000079.1, forward strand.
TGGGCGGACAGCGAGCGCACCCTGCTTATCAGCGACCAGTCGTTCCTGCATCCTGGGGCTAAGAGACACCGTGTGGGACTCCCTCCTTCTGCAACGACACTGGGCGCGACCAAGCGGGGCTCGGTCGTGCCAGGTGTTCCATCGTGCATCCGCACGGGCATGCCGGGCCCCCATGCCTATCCGGAAGTCGTTCGGGTCAGGATGCGGTGTCCGGACACGAGGCGCAAGCCCACCGGCTCGCCGCCAGCAGGGCGATGGCGTGCCACTTCGCTGGGCAGGCCCCTGGTGGTGGGAAGGGGCCTGCCCCTCATGAGTACCCGCCTGCGTCGGCATTCCAGATCGCCGCGCAGTGGCGCCTGCCCGCGCCTCTCGCGTGCGGCATAGCTCCCGCGAGAGAAGCACTATATCGCGGGGAGTGACCAGACGGCGTGAAACCAGAGCCGACGCGCCACCCAGGACCATCCAGGCATGGGGGAGGATACTCTATCAGCGTAGGCCCGGCACCTGGTAGCTCCAGACGCGCGGCCCGCTGGAGAAGTAGAGCCGGCCTTTCACCAGCGCGCCCCCCGCCTCGATCGTCACCGGCGCGTCCGCAAGCTTCTCGTGCGCGAAGCGGCCCGGCGTGATCCGCACGATCGCGCGCGTGAGCATCGCGTAGATCTTGCCATCCGGTCCGACCTGAAGCGCGTGCCGGGGCACGCCGCCATACTGCGCGAAGCTCTCCTGATGCACCACTTTCCGCTCGCGCGGGTTGAACACGAAGAAGGTGCTGTTCGCGGTCAGCCCATACACCAGGCCATCGGGGCCGACGTGAATGCTGATGATATCGCCACCGCCCGGCACCACCGGCGCGCGGTAGATTACCTTCTTTGTTTTCCAATCCAGCAGATAGAGCTCTGGCTCCTTCGCGATGACGTGGCCGCCGCCGGGCGCCTGGATGCTGGTGCCGCCCACCAGGGTGCCATCCGGGAGGGCCTTGAGCGTGATGGTGCTATGGCCGGGGAGAAGGTCCTTGTCCGCGGTGAGGAGGGTGGCCTCGCCGGTCTCTACGTTTACGATGCCGATGCCGCCGCCGGTGTAGCCGTAGTCGGCGAAGCCGGCGAACAGGACGTGCTTGCCGTCAGGATGGGCCAGCGCCGTGCGTGGCCGGCAGACGTCCTTCTGCCATTCCGCCAGCAGCCTGGGGTTTCCAGGCTCGCTCACCTTTTGGGCCGGCTTCCACGGCTGAGCCGGGTCGTAGGCCCAGAGGCCGCCGTGGGCATAGGCCGCTCCGAACAGCTGGTTGCCCAGCGTATCCATCGCACAGAAGTTCCCGCCGCCGACGCGTGGGATCGGCCCCAGGTCGTGCAGAGTTCCGGTCGCCGTCTCTAGGCGCGCCAGGTGCATCGGGTGGCAGGTGGAGATGTAGACGTCGCCGCCCGGACCGGCCGCAAGGCTGGTGATGTCCGCGCCGGCCGCCTCGAACTCGAGCGGGATCCGCTTCTTCTGCTCGCCTTTGGCGTCCGCCACCTCCACCCATCTTTCCGGAACGCTGTAGTCCACCACCTGCCGGCCATCGGGGAAGCTCCCCCTCTTGTTGCCCCAGCTGATCGCGCCGGTGCGTACCCGCGGCCCAACGGCCTCCACGGGGATCTTCTCCGCCTTGCCATCGAAGAGGCGGTACCACTGGCCGCCGAAATAGGCATACGCCTCGCCACCGGCGCCGGCAACCACGCTCACGGTGCCCGGCTTGCGCTCCTCCTCCGGCATCAGCTGGCGCCTTTCCCCCGTTTGGGGATGGAACGCCACCAGGTTGCACCGCGCGGTCCCAATTCCGGCGTAGGCCCAGCCCTTGCTATCGAAAACGAGATAGTTGAAATATTGTTCCTTGGGGTCGAGCTGGCCGTGGTCTTGGATGGTCTGGGTTTCGGGGTCGTAAGAGACGAGGTGGCAGTTGGGGTAGGTGCCGATGTAGATCCGCCCGTCCGGGCCGTCGCATATCGCGGCGCCGACAAAGTGCTGGGCCTTCGGTTGGGGCACTCCGTGGTAGAGCCACTTCTCGGTGGTGGGGTCAAACTCGAGCAAAACCTTCCCCGCCCCGGTATAGAAGCGCCCGTTCCGGCTCATCAGCGAGGCGAAGATGTCCGAGTTCCCGGCGTCTTTCGGGTAGTGAAACTGCTTCGTCTTCCCGGTGTCGATATCCGTGAACAGGATGTAGCCGACCGGGCTTCCTACATCGCGAACCATAACGATAGCCAGGTAGCGCCCGTTGCTGTCGCGCGTAGTCACCACGCCGCGACCCTCCGCTACCTTCGCCGCGACGCCGTGGTCGGTGAACCCCTCGGGTGCGGCCACCGAGCCCAGTAGAGCAAGCGTGCCCAAGATCAAGTGCATGATGTGCCTCCGGTTCCGGTCGAGTGGGAGCCATGGGAGCGTGCGGCCTTGGCCCACGCCTCGCCACAGGAACGGTTCGGCATAGGCAGGGCACCTCCTGCCTCGCGGCGAAGCTACCAGGGGAAGGAGAAGAGCATGCAGGAAGTGACCATGCACCCGGGAGGAAGCGCCGAGGTCGAGCAGCGCGCGCTGCAGACCGTGGCGGATCTGATCTGTTTGGCGGCGCGCACGGCGCCAAAGGCAAGAGGGGCCGACCATCTTGTGACGGCCGTCGTCACCGGCGAGGCGAAGGCTCGCCTGGCGGCCGAGATGCGCGCCATTGCTTCGGCGGAGAACGCCGCTTTCTTCGCGCGTGATGCTGCCAATGTCGACGCGGCACCGGTAGTCGTCTTGCTTGGCACCAGGTTGGCGCGCTACGGGCTGCCGGCTTGCGGCCTGTGCGGCTTCGCCAACTGCGATGAGAACGAGCGCGCGGGCGCCACCTGCGTCTTCCCGGCGCATGACCTTGGTATCGCCGTCGGCTCCGCGGCTGGCGTCGCGGCCCATCACCACGTCGATAACCGGGTGATGTTCAGCGCGGGAGTGGCCGCGCTTCGCCTCGGCTTGATGGGCGAAGACGTGAAGATCGCGTTTGGCCTTCCTCTCAGCGCCACTGGCAAGAGCCCCTTCTTCGATCGCAAGTAGGCAGAAATGGGTACGCTGTACCCATTCAGGAAAAATCGGACCAGAGCAGGGAGCGGATGATGCGGCACTGCAGTGTGGGAATCCCAAAGGAGATCAAGCCGGAAGAGAAGCGGGTGGCCGGCCTGCCGGAGCACGTCCAGAGACTGCGCGAGCTGGGCGTAGACGTGCTGGTGCAGCGTGACGCCGGCACCGCGAGCGGCCACCCGGATGCGGAGTACGAGCGCGCCGGCGCCGAGCTGGTGGAAACCATGGAGGAGGTGTATGCACGCGCCGATCTCCTCTGGAAGGTCAAGGAGCCGCTGCCGCCGGAGTATGGCTTGCTGCGTCCAGACCACATCGTCTTCACCTACCTGCATCCGGCGCCGCGGCCTCGCATGGTTGAGGCGCTCCTGGCGGCGCGCTGCATCGCCATCGCCTATGAGGAGGTCACCGACGAGCAGGGCCGGCGTCCGCTCCTGGCGCCGATGAGCCGCATTGCGGGCGCGGGTGCCATCGCCATCGCCGCGCAGTTCACACAGTCGATCTATGGCGGGGTGGGCAAATCGCTTTTCACCGTGGAAGGTGCCGACCCGATGCGGGTCACCATCCTCGGGGGCGGCACAGCTGGCCGCACGGCGGCGCAGGCAGCCCTGGGCGCGGGCGCGCGGATCACTGTTCTGGAGGCGAGCCCGGAAGTCGCCACCGGCTTGCGTCGCACCTTCGCCCGAGCCTGCGTCGAACTCTCCTCCGAGGATGCGATCCGGCGCCTGCTTCCGGAAACCGATGTTCTGGTGAACTGCATCTACTGGATGCCGGGAGACCCGCATCTGGTCACGCGCGAGATGCTGGCGCTGATGCCTCGCGGCGCCCTGATCGTGGACGTTGCGGCCGACCCGCATGGCGCCATCGAGACGAGCGAGGAGACGACCCACGCGCAGCCGATCCGCGTGGTGGACGGCATTCTCCACTACTGCGTGCAGAACATCCCGGCACTCTTCCCGCGCACGGCCTCCAGTCTCCTATCACAGGCCACCTGGCCCTACCTGGAGCGCATGGTCCGCGACGGCGTCGCGGCGGCTATCCGCGAGGACCCGATGCTCCGCCGCGGCGTCTCGGTGTGGCGGGGCAAGCTGGTCGGTGAGGAACTAGGGCGTGCCCTGAAGAGGGATGCTCTTGCGCCGGACGATTTGCTGGCGGAGATCGGCACCGCGGGGGAATAGCCGCCCGGAAAGCCTGCGCCCTCGGGGTGGAGAGGCTTGCCGTTCCAGCGAACCGCCTCGGTGCGCCGGCGCTCTCCCGATGGGATTCAGCCGGCTTGGCTCCTGCCGCATATACGTGGAAGTCTTCCATGATAGTAGGCTCACGGGCTGGCGGCTGGCTGAAGGCGGGTGAGATGCCCCCAGCGATAGCGTCCTGAAAGGTCTGAACTGATGCAATCATACTCCTCTTGTCTGCGCTTCGCCGGAGGCGCCCTTCTTCTGGATACGCCTTGGGGCGAGGCCCCAGGTGAGATCCTGGTAAATGACGAACCGGTGCGTGCCACGTGGTCGCCCGATGCCGCGGGGAACCCCTCGTGCCGGCACGGCGGCTGGCAGCTCACTCTGCGCGAGGGGCCCGCGGGCGCCTTCTTCCTGGAAGTGCGCAATGCCGGTTCCGAGGCGCGGACGCTGCGCACGATTCACCTCGCGCGATGGTCGCCCTCGGCCTTCCCGCACCCCCTGGAGACGCGCGAGTTCCGCGAGTTCATCCACGGCCCCAGCTTCCAGGGGATCAATGCCGGGGCGAAACCGGTGGGGCGCAAGACGCCCTGGCTCGATTTTGTCGTGCCCAGCAACATGCTCATCGTCTACCAGAAGGAGGAAGGCGAGGCGTTGCTCCTCGGCGTGGTGCCCCCCATGGGGCCGGCCTTCTCCGAGTTCGTCACCCTCCACTCCGAGCCGCACCTAGAGGCCCAGTTCGGCTTTGAGGCACGCTTCCGCTTCGAGTGCCGGGTTGATCCGGGCGAAAGCGTTCGCACCTCGCCCCTCCTCGCGCTGAAGGGCCCCCAGGGTACGGATCTGATGCAGGAGTACGGACGGCGGTGGTACGAGCTCCTGGAGCGCAAGCCGACCCGCGCCCCCCTGGTGGGATGGAATAGCTGGGACTTCTACAGCGGCGCCGTTACCCGACAGGCGATGGACGAGACCCTGGATGCGGCGCGCGAGCGGTTTGGCGACACACTGAAGGCGTTCGTCATCGATGAGGGATGGGAGCGCCAGTGGGGAAGCTGGGAGGCCAATGGCAAGTTCCCGGAGGGCCTGGCGGACTTCTGCCGGCACGTGAAATCGCGCGGGGGCATCCCCGGGATCTGGACGGCCCCTCTTCTGGTGAACATCTACAACCCGCTCTACCTGGAAAAGCCGGAGTGGTTCGCCGAGCGCGCCGATGGTCAGGTTCAAACGGATAGCTACTCCTACGGCCCAATGGCCTACCTCGACCCGACCGTGCCCGAGGTGATCGAGCACTTGAAGGGGATCTTCCGCCGCCTGCGTGCCGACGGTTTCGAGGTCTTCAAGGTCGATTTCTCGCACTGCATCCTCAACGCCGTGCGCTTCCGCGATCGGCGCGTGGGCCGCGCCGACCTCATCCGCCGCGCCTTCACCGCCATTCGGGAATCCATCGGCCCCGAGGCCTACCTCCTCTCCTGCGGCTCGCCCTACGAATCCGTTGTTGGTCTGGCGGATGCCGTGCGTACGACGGGCGACATCCATATCTACTGGGGGCATATCCTGCGCAACGCCCATGGCATCTCGGGGCGGTGGTGGATGCAGGGCAACCTGTGGAACGGCGACCCTGATTTCCTCGTGGTACGCGGCCCGGACACCGCCGCGCCCCCTTACGGCCGGCGGCGTGTGGTGGTACCGACCGGGCCGGATGGCGGCTGGATGTCCGGCGCGGAGTTTAACGAGATGGAGGCGCGCACCTATGCCCTCCTGGTGCACCTCAGCGGCGGCGATGTGATCCTGGGAGACGCGCTGCACAAGCTGAACGACACCGGTCTTTCCATCGTGAAGCGCGTGCTGGAGCCCAGGCGCCCGGCGGCCGTGCCGGTCGATCTCTTCGAGAGCGAGCAGGAGATCCCGCGCATCTGGATCAGCCGCGGCGAGAAGGACACCCTCGTCGGCCTCTTCAACTGGAGCGACAAGCCGGCTCTCCTGAGCTTCGACCCGGCGGCCTACGGTCTCACCGGCACGCCTCGCGACTTCTGGACGGACGCGCCGATCACGACGCTGCCGGCGCGCATGCCCCGGCGCAGCTCCCTTGGCCTGCGTTTCCCCGCCTAATCCCCCGATAGGGAGCGGAGTGCCGCCTTCAGCTGGTTGAGCCACACTGGCGGAAGGCCGGCACTCCCAGGCAGTTTGCCGGGAGAAACCGCGGGCTCCATCGTAGGCCAGGACTACCCCCGGCCGGAATCCCCAACCTATGGTACGGCGCTTCGCCCCATCCATCCGCGATGGGTGGATGTCCGAAGCGCCGTATCTCGTGTGGCACAACTCCTGCATCCAATGGGCGCGTCGACTCGGGGCGCTGCTTGTCGGCTGGTGGGCCTTCCCGGCGGTGGGCGGCAACGGGGCCTACCGGGGAGATGCACTTCGTTGCTGCAAACCGCCCGTCTTGCCGCCCCACCCACTTGACAGGTTAGCGCCTGGCCTTGTTGGGTATGAGAGAACGAGGGTATTCCGGCTATGATGCGTTGCGATGCGCAGTATTACTGGTGCCGTCTCGACATCTCGAGCCGGCCGGAGAACGCGGCCGTTGTTCGCCGCGCCGTGGAGCGTCTCGCCATCGAGGCGGGATTGACTCCCGCGGAGACGGACGACCTTGATCTGGCGGTGACGGAAGCATGCGCCAACGCCATCCGCCACGGCTCGCCCGAGAAGGAGCAGAGCACGGTCCGCGTCACCTTCTTCCTGGCGCCCGAGTGCGTCCTGGTCGAGGTGCATGACCAGGGCCCCGGGTTTACCGAGGGATCGCGGCGCGCGCCGGCCGCTGGTGAGTTGCGGGAAGGGGGGTATGGCCTCCACATCATGCGGCAGCTCATGGATGATGTGGAGATTATCTGGCATCGAGGCACGACGGTCCGCCTCGTGAAGCAGCGCGTGCCTGAGAGCGCCCCGAGGGTGTCGGGGCGTGCGGCCCGGCCGATTCCTGCCTTCGTTTGAGCGCCCGGGCGGTCGAACGTGACGGTGCCGCCATAAGCGCACAGATCAAAAGCCTGCCAGAGCAGGGAGTGAGGTATGGGGGAGAGTGGAATGGTCAGGGAGCATCCAGGACGCTGCCGCTGCATCATCATCGGGGGTGGGCCGGCAGGCCTCGCCGCCGCTCTCTACTTTGCCCGCTTCAACTGTGAGGCGCTGGTGATCTCGCTGGAGGACCAGCGCGCCCGCTGGATCGAGCGCACCTGGAACGTCCCGGGGTATTCCGAGGGAATCCGCGGTGACGAGCTGATTGCGCGGTGCCGCGAGCACGCGCTGAAATATGGGGCCACCCTGATCCATGGCGAAGTGGATGAGGTGACCGGCCGAAACAACGATTTCCGGGTTCATCTGGTCGATGGCCGGGTGTTTTACGGGCGCCATATCGTCTTTGCCACGGGCGTTCGCGATACGCCCCCCAACTTCCCCAACGCCTACAAATACCTCGGGCGGGGCCTGCGCCACTGCCCGGTGTGCGATGGGTATGAGGCGAACGGGAAGCGCCTGGCGGTTTTCGGCACCGGCGACCGGGTAGCTCGGCGCGCGCTCTTTCTCTCCACCTTCACCGATCACGTGACGATTCTCCTCAATGGCGAGGGCTCTTTCCACGAGATCGATCCCTCGCTAAGGGAATCCCTGGAGAACCGTGGGATTCCGTGCTTGGAGCCGCCGGTCGTGAGTGTCATGGACGAAGGTACCGAGATCCGCGGGTTTCTCCTGCAGGATGGCACGCGGATTGAGGTGGACCGCGCCTACAGTGCCCAAGAGATCCACCCGCGATCCGAAGTGGCAGCGAAGATGGGCGTGGCGTTGGACGAGCGGGGCTTTATCCAGGTGGATGCCCATTGCGCCACCAACATCGAGGGCGTCTACGCCGTGGGCGACGTGGCCGGAACCGGGTACGCGCAGATTATCATCGCTATGGGGCAAGCGGCGATTGCCGCCATCCATATCCACGGGCGCTTCGATGCCCCCGGCTAGGCCTGGGGCAGGGGAGAGTGCCCATCTTGCGGTTTGATGGTGCGTCATGCCCCCAGCCGGTCGCGCCGTTCCAGGTAGTCTACAAAGTGCTCCAGGCCCTGGGATGAGAGGACCACGATCTCCCGCTTTGCCATGCGCGCGATCGCCGCGTTTTGGAGGGTATCGAAGACGCGCTCGATCTCCTTTTCGGAGACGCCGGTCATGAACTCCAGCGTCTCCATAGTCGCTTTCCTGTCCAGGACGATCCCTTCATGGCCGGGGTTGCCCTCGCCTGTGAGAAGAAGGAGGGTGGCGGCAACGCGCGCCGTGTCGTTGCGCATCAGCAGCACCTGGATCTGGCGGTTGGCGCGACGGAGCCGCTCGCTGAGCTTGCGCAGGAGCCCAAGGAAGATCGAACTGTTGGTAGAGACGAGCGTCTCGAAGGTGCTCCGCGCGATCACGACGAGCTGAGTGCGTGTGAGCGCCGTGGCGCTGGCAGAACGCGGGCCATCGTCGATCAACGCCATCTCGCCGAAGCACTCACCGGGGGGTAGCACCGCCAGCGTTGTCTCACGCCCTCCCATCCGTCTGTGGATGCGCACCTTTCCCTCGTGGATGAGGTACATCTCATCCCCGCGCTCGCCCTCGGCGAAGATCGCCTGACCCGCCTCGAACAGGCGACCATGTCGTTGGAGCATCTCTGTGCTGATGTTGAGCATCTTCTGGGATCCCCTATAGTATCTTTTTCGGCGCATGCGGGCGGAAACTCAAGCGCCCTTCCCTTGTGCTTCTGGGATTCCGAGAGAGGAAATGCGCCGCGGGGCGCCCGGTTCCGGCGTGGTGTCGCAGTCGGCCCGGGGTTGGAAAGCCGTGAGACCCGCACACTTCCATCCGCATCCGTCCGCTTCATCCGATTCCGGGTGCGAGATTCCCCAGGAGGGCGAGGGCAACTGACCGGAGCGGCCTCATCTCGGAATCCCACGCGGAAGGCCACTCCGCGTTGACAGGATTGGCGGCGTGGCTTATAATAGGCGCGTTGGAGCCCAATTGGGGCAGGAGGGGAGGGGCCAGGGAAGCATGCCGAAGAATGAGTCGGATCGCGAGCGCTCACGGCGCCGCAAGCGCAAGGAAGAGCGTGCGCGCGAGGCCAAGAAGGCCGCCATCGCCGAGGCGGCAACTAAGCCTAAGAAGCGGAAGCCGGTCGCTGCCGCCGCCACCGTGTAAACTAAGTATCTATTCGAATCCTATGGAAGCGCCTCCCGGCAGCTCTGCCGGTGGGGCTGCGCCATCTCTGGCGCTTTCCCCATGGCCCAGGGGCGATGGGGTTATGTGCGTTTTCGCGAGTGCGTGACGGGTGCCTGCGTGGGTGCGGCGCGCACAGGTCGCCCGGGCCCGTCACGTATCCGCGAAACCCCGCGCGAGCCACTGCCGGACTTATGCCGCGGTGCAGATCTTCAGGCTGAGGTCGAGAGCGGGCGCCGAGTGAGTGAGAGCCCCGACGGAGATCAGATCGACTCCGGTCTCTGCCACAGCACGCGCGGTTGCCTCGTTGATGCCGCCCGAAGCTTCGGTGAGCGCCCGGCCGCCCACCAGGGCGACGCAGTCGCGCATCTGGTCGGGGGTCATGTTATCGAACATGATGATACCGGCGCCTGCGGCAAGCGCCTCCTCTACTTGCTCTCGGCTTTGCGTCTCCACCTCAATCACCACCGTATGCCCCCCGCGGGCGCGTGCGCGGCGCACTGCCTCGGTGATGCCGCCGGCGGCTGCGATGTGGTTGTCCTTGATCAGAATCGCGTCATCTAGCGCGTAGCGGTGGTTCTGCCCGCCGCCGGCGCGCACGGCGTACTTCTCCAGCAGGCGCAGGCCCGGCGTCGTTTTCCGGGTATCCACGATGGTGGCGCCCGTGCCCGCGACCAGGTCCACAAACCGCCGCGTGAGGGTAGCGATCCCGGAGAGGCGCTGGAGGAAGTTGAGCGCCACGCGCTCGCCCATCAAGATGGCGCGTGCCCGACCCTCGATAGAGACGACGCGCTGCCCGGGAGTGACGGAGTCGCCATCCTCTGCCAGGGCGTCGAAGCGGAGCTCCGGGTCGAGCAGGGCGAAGGCCAGGGCAGCCACCTCCAGGCCGGCGATGACGCCCTCCTGCTTCGCCACGATCTCCGCGCGCGCCCGCAGGCTCGCCGGCACCGTCGCCTCCGTAGTGATATCGCCAGAGCGAATATCCTCCGCCAGGGCTGCTCGAACGATCGGCTCTATCTGCAATCGCTGCAACATCTCTCTTCCGCTCTCCTGGAATGACCCCGCTCCGCCGCGCTTTCACCACCTGGCCGGCGGGCGAACCTGGAAATCGACCTCCTCTGTGGGGTGATAGCCGTCGGGTCACTATCCAGAGATTCGTGAGAGGGTGCCTCGCTCCTGCCGCGCTGCATCCGCGTGCGTGTGGAGGGCCAGGGTGGGGGGACGACGAGGGTGCCTGCTCCCTTGGTGGAACATGCGCACCTCTAGTCAGATGCCCCGGAGTGCCGGCATCAGTGGGTCCGGGTCAACCGCCTGAAGCCAGCACTCCGGGTGCACGCATGGCTAACGGGTTGCGGGGGGAGTATCGGATGGCCTCACCCGGCACTCCCTGCGTTCACTCACTGACCTCGCTGGCTTTGGGATGCCAGCCTGCGCTCAGTTCAGATCAAACCACTTGTCTGTTGGGTTTTGGCCGTAGAAAAACTGCGTGGTCTTCATCCACTTCACGTGTCCATCCACGAAGCCGACGTTGCAGCCATCCATGTGCAGGGGACAGGGCCGACCCTGGTAGGCGGTATCGCTGGGAAGAGGAATGCCATTAACTTCATCCGCCGGTGTTGGTGTTCACCATTCCCGCGTCGCAGAGGATCACGGTTTCAGCGGGCGACTGGATCTGGGCCAGCGTGACCCTATCGAGGTAGCCCTGGGCCCAGCCGATGGAGTACTGCTTGGTGCTGGGGCATCTCAGGGAATCGGTGTTCTTGAGGTAGGGCATGATCTGATCTTTCCACTGAGCTTTGCCATCGTAGCGGGTTGGCAGGCGCTCATCATAGTCCTGAGCGTACATCAGAATGCCCTTGTTGAGCTGGTTGATGTTCGACTGGCAGGTGGCCTTTCGCGCATTTTCACGCGCACGGGCGAAGACCGGGAAAAGGATCGCCGCCAGGATGGCGATTATGGCGATCACAACGAGCAGCTCGATGAGGGTAAAGCCTTTCTGTCGCGAATGCTGGTGCGTTTTCATCTCTAATCCCTTTCTGCTCCGACCGCTGCGGGGCAGTCCGTCACTCCGTAGAGTGCGCGAGTGCGCAGGCGGGAACCATCAGATGGCCAGGCGGCAGGATCACGCACTCGCTTGTGCTGCCAGCTACCTGTTCATTCGACCTATCCTCCTCGCGGACGGTCGATGATTCATGAGATGATCGGGCCGTGCTGAGGAACTGCTTCGGAGCTCATACGCGCGAATCCTCCCCGGACGGACGAACCATTCCCGTTCCAGCGGTAGGCGGGTGTCAAACGGCGGCAAATCAATCGCGGACGGCGCTCTGCGCCTTGACAGGAAAAGACGGAAAGCGGCCCAACTGGCTGATCTGGGATGGCCGGGGCACGCGTGTATGCGAGCTCCTCAACTTCTGGCGCGAGACTGGCTACTGGTGGGAGGGCGAGCACGAAAAGGATTTCTACCGCGTGCAGTGCGACCGGAGACAGTACGACATCTATCGCGACCGTGTCACCGGCGAGTGGTTCCTCTACCGGATCCACGAGTGAATGTCGCGTCTCAGGATTGCCTGTCTAAGCGGCGGGAGCGCGCGAAGAGCGCTCCCGCCGCTTAGACAGGAGAGGGGACCATACGCCCCTGCTACATCATCTGCTTTACCCAGGTGGCCGGCGTATTTTCAGTGATCAGCTCCAGGCCATCCTTCAGGTAGCGCATCGGTTGCGGGCCCAGCTCCTTGGCCCAGGCCACCATGCGCCGAATCCCCTCATCAAGCGACACCGTCGTTCGATAGCCAAGAAGGCGCTGCGCCTTGTCCAGGGTGCAGTAGGCCTCTTTCACCTCCTTGGGGCGGGGCGGGTGGTAGATCGGCTTCACCTCGGGCGGTGGGTTGTCCGGGTCATAGCCGAAGTGCTTCAGCACCAGGCGTGCTACCTCGTTGATGGTGTACTCTTCCCGCGGGCCGATGTTGAAGATCTGCCCGTTGGCGACATCATCGAACCCGGCGCGCACCGTGTAGGGAGTGAAATCGTCGATGTGAGAGAAGGCGCGCTTCTGCTCGCCATCGCCGTAGATGAAGAAGGGCTTGCCTGCAAGCAGGCGGTTGATGAAGATGCCGATGACGTTGCGGTAAGGATCCGCAATGTTCTGGCGCTCTCCGTACACATTATGCGGCCGGATGATGGTGTACTGGAACCCGTGTACCTCAGCGAGGATCTCGGTCGCGCGTTCCATCGCGGCCTTGGCGATCGCGTAGATATCCTCGGGCTGGCGCGGCATATCCTCGTGGAAGGGAGGAGACTGCGCGCCGTAAACGCTCATCGAGGAGATGAGCACCATCTTGCGCATTCCCTCACGGATCGCCGGCACCAGCACGTTGAGATAGGCAAGGTAGTTTCGCTCGGTGCTGCTCAACGGAGTGAACTGGCTGCGCCCCTCCGTGGCATCTGCCGCCATGTGGAAGATGATTTCGGGCTGCACCTTGCGGAGATAGGCGTCCGTTGCCTCGCGGTGGCGCAGGTCCAGCACGGTGAACTCGCTCTGCGGGTGAATATTCCGCCAATATCCGCCCGACATATCGTCTACGCCGAAGACCGTATGCCCTTCGGCAACGAGAGCATCTACAAGGTGCGAGCCCATGAAGCCCGCGGCTCCGGTGACAAGCAGTCTCCTGCCCTTTCCTGGCATCGCTTCTCCCCATCTCCATGTGGTGTCGCGCGAACCGGCAGCCACCTGCTCAGGCGGGGCCGGGCGCCGATACCGCATTATACCATCTCCTTCGCAGTCGGGCAATCCCAGCAAGAGGAAGTGCTGCCACCACACGGAACAAGAGAGTAGAAAGCGCGGCTGCGGCGGGGGGGCCACCGCCGGGCAGCATCAGGATGCAGGAATGCCTAAAGATCATGCCCTGAGGGATATCCTCGTCGTCGACTGGCCAGAGAGCGCCGCGGCAGAATTGGGCCAACTACTTGAAGGGGCTGGATTCACGCCGTGCCCCGCGGGATCCGGAGCGGAGGCTGGGGCGCTCGTTTCTACCCACACCTATGCCGCTGCGGTCATCTCGAGCATGCTTCCGGATATGCCTGGCGGCGATTGCATCCGCGAGTTGCAGCGCCGCGACCGTGACCTTCCCTGCGTGGTGGTTGCCTCCGCGCCCACCGTGGAGAGCGTCATCGCGGTTGCCAACCTCTGTGTCTTCGGTTATGTGGTCCGTCCGGTTCGCTCACGGGAGTTCCTCGATCTCGTCACGCGCGCCGTGGAGCATCGCCGCCTCGAGGCAGAACTCCGCGACGAGCGCCTTCGGACGGCACAGCTCCTCGGGATGCTGCAGACCATAGAGACGATCCAGGACCGCATCAACAACCCGCTGCAGGTCATCCTTGGCTATGCCGAACTTCTCAGCGGCTCCCTGGATGAGGCCGACGCGGAGACCCATCAATTCGTCCAGCGAATCGCGGATGCGGGCGGCGCCATCGCGGATGTCATCGCCAAGTTGCGCCGCGTGCGCCGGCCGACTACGCAGGCATGGTCCTTCGGGGAGACGCTGGATCTCGACGAGGCCGGCCCGCCTCCTCACGACCGGCGCCTGCACCCTCGCTTCATCTCGGTGATGCTGGTGCGCTTTCGCGGGCGAG